>JBAWAB010000035.1:0-8176 GCA_049589035.1 Salegentibacter sp. | reverse complement strand
ATTCTAAAAAGGTTTTTCTCGGAATGGGGCAGACCTTCGCGATCCAGCAAGAGCAAATGGAGATGGTTCTGGACGTGATCATGGATTCTCCCTATCGGGTGATCCTGACGGGCGACTTCAATAATACCGCCTATTCCTATATTTACCGGAAATTGCGCTCTGCCGGGTACGGCCTGAATGATGCGTACAAAGAAGCAGGAAGCGGGTTCGGCCGCAGTTTCAATTTTAAATACTTTCCGCTACGCATCGATTTCATCCTCACCAGTGAAGGGATGGAAGTCAAATCTTTCAAAACTATGAGGGTCCTACGCTCAGATCACTTTCCTATCAAAGCAAGCCTTAAATTATAAATTGAAGCCGGGTTTATGCTCTTCGAGATATTGAAGCGCTCCCGGCCCCTGGTTGAAAAGAAGGTCCAAAATACTTAGATCGGGTATGAAACCATGCTTCGGCTCAAACACCTGGTGATAGCGCTCATTTTCAAGATGAAGTCCGCTTTTGGCATTTATTAAAGGACGTAGATCTTTTACATTTTCCGGGTGCAGAATGTATTCTGAAGTCTTTTCAAATTCAAGATCCAGCTGAAGGGCATCTGCGGCAAATTCCATACAATCATAATTGAAATCCATCAGGAATTTGTATTCGCTGTGATAAAGAGGAGAGATCTCATCTTCATAGAACTCGAAAAAGGGAGAAGTTTGATAAGAAGCCTTTAGCGCCCGCCAGTGCTGTTGTTGCCAGTCGAATTCATTTTCTATCTGTACTTCTTTGTATTTCTGATGCCCCGCGCCTTGTATACCTAAAGCAGATTTATGCTTTATGGGAACATTCAGAAGCAGCTTCCCGTTGGAATCGTAGATATACATCCGGTTCCTGTAAGTCTGTTTCTGGTAGTTGTCTTCGTTCTCAAAAATCAGCTCTTCCGCCTGCGCCATAGCCACGTATTGTGAAATAGCACCAAAATAAGACGGGTGCATAAGAATCTTTTCCATAGAGAAATTTTTGGAAAAGCCACGCTCTTTTCAGGCGTGGCTTTCTCTTGAATTTTTACCTTTCTTCCCGACGTTTTTTGAAGTATTGCCAGGCAATAATAATAACCAACAGGATTAGAAAGTAGGGGAGAAAGGAAATTGGAGATCCTTCGCCCTGCACCGTTGTGAACATTCGGTTCCACCGGATCTTGTCAAAGCCGCTGGCATTCTGGTCCAGGCTTAGCCAGATGAAAACAGGCTTTCCGACAATATGATTTTCCGGCACATATCCCCAATAACGGCTATCTTCACTGTTATTGCGGTTATCTCCCATCATCCAGTAATAATTCTGTTTGAAAGTATAGGAATCCGCTGGCTGGCCGTTGAGTAGCACCTGCGTACCGTTAAGGCTTAGCTTATTATCAATGCCCATTTCAAAACCTTCATACACCTCGATGATCCTTTTGTAATAGGGTATGGACTCGGGGGTAAGTTTTACGGTTGCTCCTTTCTTCGGAATATAGATCGGCCCCATGAAATCGTTGTTCCAGGAGTGTTTGCCGTTGTTCGGGAAAATCGCGTCACTGCTCGTTTTTGTTGAATCTACGTATCTCTCTATGGAAGCGACATTCGGATGATTCCGGAACTTTTGGTAGTTCTCTTCGCTCAGCGCCCTGATAAAGAAAACATTGTTTTCAGGATTATAGGAGAATCCATCTGTAATATCATAACGCTCATAAAGATACCGCGGATTAAAGCCTTCGCCTTTGGTCTTCCCAATATAGGAATACTGTACCTTGGCCCGCCCCGGTAATTTCAGTTGCTGCCCGTTTACAAATACTCTGCCGTCTTTTACCTGGAGGGAATCGCCGGGAATCCCCACGCATCTCTTGACGTAATTGGATTTTTTATCGATGGGTTTTGTAAAATGCTTTCCAGAGCGGTCAAAAAATTGCTTCACCGTGTCTACCGGCCAGTTGAAGACTACAATATCATTGCGTTCTACGTCTTCAAAGCCCGGTAAACGCATGTATGGAATCTGGGGTTTGTTCAGATAAGATTTAATGCCTAAAAATGGAATAGTATCATGCACCATGGGGAAAGCCACGGCAGTTTCAGGAACACGTGCTCCATAGTGGAACTTGCTCACAAAAAGATAATCGCCCACCAGTAAGGTTTTCTCCAGGGAAGAGGTAGGGATCGTAAAAGGCTGCATGAAATAGGTATGCACAATGGTGGCTGCGATCACGGCAAAGAGGATAGAGCTTATCCATTCTCCGGCCGCCGTGCGCGGTTTAAGGTCCCGGTCTTCAATGTATTTTACATCGGTCGCGTAGTTGATGTAGTAGATATAGAATCCGAGTGTAAGCACCACCAGCCAGGTGTCGGCAGTTGAATGGCGCCCGAAACTCCTTATGGTTTCTACCCAAACTACCGGGAAAATAATGAGATTCACTATAGGAATGAACATTAGAAGAACCCACCACCATGGGCGGTTGATGATTCGCATCAGGACTACGGCATTATAAACAGGTACCGCGGCTTCCCATGCTTTTCTTCCTGCTTTCTGGTAGAGTTTCCAGGTTCCAATAAAATGTATTACCTGAACCAGTAAGAAAAACAGAAACCATTGTGTGAATGTCATAATTAAAATGTTTGCTGTTGGGTTAGTGTGAGTTTATGCTGATTTGTTACTGAAAATTATTCGAAAAGACTTGAAAGCACATCCCTCATGGAGAAAAC
This sequence comes from Salegentibacter sp., assembly GCA_049589035.1. Taxonomy (GTDB): domain Bacteria; phylum Bacteroidota; class Bacteroidia; order Flavobacteriales; family Flavobacteriaceae; genus Salegentibacter_A. The sequence continues at coordinate 5,462 of JBAWAB010000035.1, read as the reverse complement.
TCCTTGTTTGTCCTGCAGCCATTCTGCTGCTATCACCGCGCCTTTCGCAAAGCCCTGGCGGGAGTGTGCCGTATGCATGATCTCAATAGAATCTATAGGCGAACGGTAAGCCACGGTATGCGTGCCCGGGACATCGGCAATGCGTTTGGCATAGACAGGGATCTCATTCTTCTCAGCATGATCAAGCTGCCAACCTGTCAACTTTTCATTTTCGGCCATGATCTGCTCGGCAAGACTAATCGCGGTACCGCTGGGAGCGTCCAGTTTTTTGATATGATGAATTTCTTCAACATCAACAGCGTATTCATCAAGGTTTTTCATCATGTGAGCCAGTTTTTTGTTCAGCTCAAAGAAAACATTCACGCCAATACTGAAATTGGAGGCGTACAGAAATGCTGATTCTTCTTCCTGGCAGATGGTAACAGCTTTCTCGTATTTGTCAAGCCAGCCCGTGGTACCACTCACCACCGGAATTCCGTGTTTGAAGCAGGTGGTGATATTTTTGAAAGCAGCCTTTGGAATACTAAAATCAATGGCCACATCAATATTGGCTTTGTTCAGGTCGTAACTGGCAATATCATCAGAGATCTTCAGCGCGATCTTATGACCGCGGGCTATAGCAATTTCTTCAATCGTTTTGCCCATTCTTCCGTAGCCTAAAATTGCGATTTTCATTATTGATATTTTTTGTTTCTTCGGAATAAAACCAGCAGGAAATAAAGCATTTTTCTGATAATTAAAAGCTGTAGTTCAGGGAGAGGCCGTAGTTGGTTTTTCCCGAAAAGTTGTTCAGATTAAATTGTGGTTTGAGAGAGAGGTCTTCATTCACGTTGAACTGTTGCAGATGCGCCGCCACGTTGGCATCTATGATATTCAGAATGTAAACTCCGGCAATCACCATCAACGAAATTTCCTTGTTTCGCTGATAAAATTCCTGCGCCCTCTGCAGCCCGTCAAGCGAAATTCGTCCTTCAAATTCATCGGTTCGTCCCGCCAGCCGATCCTTATAGGCGTTGCGGTAACGATCGTATTCATCATCATTGTTCAGGTAGAAATAAACACCCACGGCAAGTCCGCCGTAGGCAATGGGGATCTTCCAGTATTGCCCGTTATAAGCCTGCCCAAGGCCGGGCAATACAGCCGAATAAAAAGCGGCTTTGGCAGGGGCAAGGGCATTATAGGGTTTATAATCCTGTTCTTTCACCACTTTCTCCTTTGTCACCTTGAGGTTTCCCGGGATCGTGTCCTTCTGGGCAGAGACGACAAAACTCAGCAATAGGAAAAAGCCTGTGAGAAGAAGAGAGCTAATCTTCACCTTGAATCAATTTTTTGATTCTGTTAAAATCTTCTTCGGAAGAGAACGGAATTGTAAGTTTTCCGCTTCCTTTTTTGGAAACCTTCACATCTACCTTTGTTCCCAGGTATTCTGAAAATTCCTTGATCCCTTTTTTGTAGGGAACAGGAACTCCATTGGCCTTCGCGGCAGGTTTTGCTTCTCTTCCGCCATTCTGCACTTCTCTCACCAACTGCTCGGTATCTCTTACCGAAAGTGACTTCTGAAGTATCTTTTCATAGATCTCCAGCTGTTTCTGCGGATCTTCCACATTGATGAGCGCACGGCCGTGGCCCATGCTCAGGAAGCCGTCGCGCATCCCGGTCTGGATGATCGGGTCAAGTTTTAGCAGCCTGAGATAATTTGCGATGGTAGAACGATTTTTTCCAACACGATCGCTCAGTTGTTCCTGGGTGAGGCTAATCTCATCGATAAGCCGCTGATAGGAAAGCGAAATTTCGATAGGATCGAGGTCCTGGCGCTGAATGTTCTCTACAAGCGCCATTTCCAGGGATTCCTGATCATTGGCAATTCTGATGTAAGCAGGAACAGTCTCCAGTCCTACTAACTTGGAGGCGCGGAACCGTCGCTCTCCCGATACCAGCTGGTATTTGCCAAAATCCAGTTTCCTTACCGTAATTGGTTGTATTACGCCAAGTTCTCTTATTGAAGAAGCAAGTTCCTTTAAGGAATCTTCATTGAAACTGGTTCGCGGCTGGAATGGATTCACTTCTATGGCATCCAGTTCGAGTTCCACGATATGTCCTACCAGTTTGTCGGCATTCTTATCTTCAGCAGATTGTATATCATTTTGCGGATCTTTCAGCAAAGCCGAAAGTCCTCTTCCTAATGCTTGTTTCTTCGTAGCCTTCGCCATCTTCTAAGAGTTTTTCTTTATGATTTCATGTGCCAGACTCAGGTAATTGCTGGCTCCTTTACTGGAAGCATCATAATTAATGATGCTTTCGCCATAACTCGGCGCCTCACTCAAACGCACGTTTCGCTGTATGATTGTATCAAAAACCATTTCGTCGAAATGCTTCTGAACTTCTTCAACTACCTGGTTTGAAAGCCTCAATCGGGAATCGTACATGGTTAGCAGCAAACCTTCAATGTCCAGCTTGTTGTTGTGTATCTTCTGAACGCTTTTGATGGTGTTCAGCAGTTTGCCCAAACCTTCCAGCGCGAAATATTCACACTGTATCGGGATGATCACCGAATCGGAAGCTGTTAAGGCATTCAGCGTTAAAAGCCCCAGAGAAGGTGCGCAGTCGATCAGGATAAAATCATACTGCTCCTTCAGCGGATCAATAGCCTTTTTCAGCATATATTCCCGTGATTCCTGATCTACAAGCTCAATTTCTATCGCCACCAGGTCAATATGCGCGGGAATGATATCCAGGTTTGGAGACCCGGTTTTCATGATCGCTTTTTCGGCTGCCACCGAATGCTCCAGCAGTTGATAAGTTCCCAGTTCCACCTCTTCCACATCAATACCCAGTCCTGAAGTAGCATTGGCCTGCGGGTCCGCATCGATCAAAAGCACCTTTTTTTCAAGAACCCCCAGGGAAGCTGCAAGATTTACAGAAGTTGTGGTTTTCCCAACACCTCCTTTTTGGTTGGCAATAGCAATGATTTTACCCATTAAGTGTCTGTAATTTTTAGAAGGTAAAAATACAATTTATTACAGGTTTAGAAAATCTAATTGTTAACAGCTTTTTAATAAATGGAATTCCCTCTCATGATTGTGCCACAGGGAATTGAGCCAAAGCCTGAAAAAGATCCTGTTACTAAAACAGAAATTTTCTCTTTCAAAATTGGTAAAAATAACATCCTTCTTTTTCTGCGGAAGAGGAATGGGTGAATTCAGGAATATTTCTGCTGAATTTCGGCTATTTTTTGTTCGCTCTGATCATCGCCTCCAGCTGATCCCACATCTCCTCCGGAATCGCTTCAAGTAAATTGAACTGGCCGGCTCCCTTCAACCATTCGCCACCATCTATGGTGATCACTTCGCCATTCACATAAGCTGAAAAATCGGAAACAAGATAGGCAGCCAGGTTTGCCAGTTCCTGATGTTCTCCCACTCTCTTTAGTGGAACTTTCTTGGCAAGATCGAATTTTTCCTTTAGATCTCCCGGAAGCAGACGATCCCAGGCACCTTTGGTTGGAAAGGGGCCGGGGGCGATGGCGTTAAAGCGGATGCCGTATTTCGCCCATTCTACGGCCAGAGACCGGGTCATGGCGAGAACGCCGGCTTTTGCGGTGGCGCTTGGCACGACGTATGCCGAGCCCGTCCAGGCGTAGGTTGTCACAATATTCAGGACAGTTTTGTTTTTTTCTTCCTCATGAATCCAGTGTTTCCCGAAGGCGAGGGTGCAGTTCTTGCTGCCTTTCAGCACGATGTCGATAATAGTGTCGAAGGCATTGGCGCTGAGTCTTTCGGTTGGAGAAATGAAATTTCCAGCTGCGTTATTCAGCAGCACATCTACTTTTCCCAGTTCCTTCAGTACTTGATCCCTCATATTTTCTACCTGCCCATAATCACGGACATCACACTGCACCGCGAAACATTTTCCGCCGGTTTCTTCCTGGAGTTCTTTCGCGGTATTCTGAAGTTTTTCCAGGTTCCTGGAGGTGATGGCGACTTTTGCGCCCAATTCAAGGAAATAACGCGTCATTGCTTTCCCCAGGCCGCTTCCGCCTCCTGTTACCACGATTGTTTTTCCTTCAAGCGCATCATCGCGCAGCATTTTTTTTGTGTAATCCATATCTGTATTTTTAGTCTGAAATCGTCGAAAACCAATTTACCTTAAAACTCCGCAATCTTGTCTCTCGTCTCTTGTCTCTTTTCTCTCTCTACTCAAATCTTACTCCTCAATAAGGATCTCCAGCAACTGAATTGCCGCATCACTGATGGTTGTTCCAGGGCCAAAAACCGCAACCGCACCGGCATCGAAGAGGTACTGATAATCCTGCGAAGGAATAACCCCTCCAACAATTACCATAATATCTTCACGGCCCAGCTTTTGAAGCTCTTCAATTACCTGTGGCACCAGGGTCTTGTGTCCTGCGGCTAAGGATGAAACTCCAAGAATATGCACGTCATTTTCCACGGCTTGTTTGGCGGCTTCCTGTGGCGTCTGGAAAAGCGGACCAATATCTACATCAAATCCAAGGTCGGCGTAACCGGTGGCGACTACTTTTGCGCCGCGATCATGCCCGTCCTGGCCCATTTTCGCAATCATAATTCGTGGACGACGACCGTCCTGTTCGGCGAATTTATCGGCAAGTTCCCTTGCCTTTTTAAAGGAAGAGTTGTCTTTCATTTCTTTTGAATATACCCCGCTAAAAGATTGAATCCTGGCCTTATACCTGCCATAAACCTTTTCCAAAGCATCGCTTATTTCGCCTAAAGTGGCCCGTTCTCTCGCGGCTTCCACGGCTAAGGCGAGTAAGTTTCCTTCTTCAGTTTTAGCAGCTTCAGTTAAAGCGGATAAAGCTTTTTCTACTTTTTCAGAATCTCTTTCAGTTTTTATTTTTTCCAGGCGCTCCACCTGCTGTTTTCTTACCGTCTGGTTATCTACCTCTAGGGTTACCAGTTCGTCTTCTTTATCTAGACGGTATTTGTTGGTGCCCACGATTATATCGGTGCCGCTGTCAATCCTTGCCTGCTTTTTAGCTGCCGCTTCTTCGATACGCATCTTCGGAATCCCTTCCTCAATGGCTTTGGTCATTCCACCCAGGTCTTCCACTTCCTGTATAAGGTCCCAGGCTTTGTGGGCAAGCTCATTGGTAAGCTTTTCAACATAATAACTTCCTGCCCAGGGATCGACTGTTTTGGTGATCTGCGTTTCCTGTTGCAGATGAAGTTGGGTATTCCTTGCGATCCTTGCTGAAAAATCGGTAGGCAGAGCAATGGCTTCATCTAAAGCATTGGTATGGAGGCTCTGCGTTCCGCCGAAGGCCGCTGCGGCTGCTTCTATACACGTTCTGGCCACGTTGTTGAACGGATCCTGCTCGGTGAGACTCCAGCCACTGGTTTGGCAGTGCGTTCTTAAAGATAATGACTTGGGATTCTTCGGATTGAACTGCTTTACCAGTTTAGCCCAAAGCATTCTTGCAGCAC
>JBAWAB010000034.1:0-6224 GCA_049589035.1 Salegentibacter sp. | reverse complement strand
TCGAGAACAGCCAGAACGGGCGTATGAAGATCGGCCCAAAGGTCCATTCCCATGTGGATATTTCTACTATTATCAGGATCATCGGGATCGTTAAAAAGTTCGCTACGCTCGTACAACTTTCGGATTTCCATATAGCCACCAATAGCCACTTTCCTGCCTGTCTCTTTCAAAAACTGTTTCATGAATTCTGAAAAAGCTTCCATAGAAGTCAGGTCGACAGAAGCCAAAACAGGATTCCCTGAAGAAAGGTCTATTTGTGCATAGTCTTCTTCAGGGATTCCCCCAAGTACCGGCGAAAAACCAGTAGTAAGGCCAGTAATATATTCAGCAAAATCTATCTCCTTCACGGGGCTATTTTTGCCAAAAGTAATACCTGAAATCTAATTTAGCAACAACTCGCTGAAACTCGCGTCTATAGAAATGCTGGCGTCGGCTCCCTTGCTTTTGTTATAGCCTGTCAAAGTCAGGTTATCGTAAGATTTGGAAGATTTCACCTTGAGCCCTTCCGGATAATTTATGTTACTCTGATTTCCGTTATAGCTAAACTGATAAGCAGCTTCCGGCAGGGACAACTTAAGATCACTGTTCTTAAGTGAAATATTAAGGTTGCTGAATCCGGGCGATAGCTTTTTTATTTCCAGCTGCCCAAAATTCCCTGAAAGAATCCCTGTTTTGCCAATTTCGTTAATGGTTACGTCGCTGGAATTGGAGGTAAGCTTAATGCTCTCCACTTTGTCCAGGTTGAGATTCTCGACATAAGAGGCATCGAGCACGCCATACTGCCAGCTCTTCACCTTCACGGGACTGTAGGCAGCCCTGATGTTGGTCTTCTCGCCCTTGATCACATCGGCAGTTAATTTACCATGCGAAAGATTCGCTTTAAGATCGCTGGTTTCGCCGCTGAGCTTTACCTCACCATGACGCACATTCAAATCCAGTTTTGCGTTGCGGGGCAGCTTCAGTTTGATGGTTTTCTTTGCTCTGGCCTCTCTTTCTCTCACCACGATTACGTGATCTTCATCATCGTCACCATACTTTTCCTCCATTTGTTTCTCGAGGTTATGGGCCCATTCTTCCATATTTTTTCCGAAGCTATCGCCCCATTTTTCCATGCTGGCTCCAAAATCCTCGCCCCATTTCTCCATACTTTTCTCAAAATCTTCTTTCCAGACTGCCGAATCCTTCTCGAAATTAGCAGCCCACTCCTCCATGGATTTCTCGAAATTCTTTCCGAATTTCTCGTGCATCTTTTCTTCATAACGCTCCATATACTTGTCCCCTTCTTTCTGATAAGCCTCGTAATCAAAGTCCATATCTCCCATATCTTCAGAGAACTGCGGAGGCAGTGGGTGTTCAGACATACTTTTCAGAATAGGTGCTACCAGGTGGTTCATCACCGGTTCGATGATCTCCGGAAGTTTTGAAAGCGGCTCCTGAAGCGAAGAAAGATCCATTTCGGCAGCATTCCATACTACCCCGCCACTAGAGGTGATCTTCACCTGAGAGTTCGTGGCTCTGGTATCGAGATTCCAGCTTTTAAGCAGCTCTTGGAGTTTTGCCTTGTCTTTGGTTTCGGCATTGAGAACAGCCTCCACCTGCACCTGGTTCTTGTCCCAACGCTCTACCACGATATTGGTGTGCGTCGCATCTATATTCACCGCAACATTTGGTGCTGTGTTATAGGTCTTGTTCAGCTTGGTGCTCTGCGCCATTATTCCGGCGGTACTGCAGAGCAGCAGTAGGATTAAATTAAGCCTGATGATTTTCATAACTATTGTTTTTTGTTTGATTGATCTCTTTTAATTTCTTTTTTAATTTGAACAGCAGCTCCAGTCGCAACTGCAGATTGGCGATCATAGCCTCTACCGTTTGCTCGTTGGCGCCACCCTTGTCGAATTCAGAATTAAGGCGCTTGTATTCCTTGTCAAGTTCAGCCAGCTGCTCCATAAAAGCATCTACAAGAGCTTTGTTTTCCTTATTCACATCCAGTTTTGCCAGTTCCACATTTAGACTACCCAGGTAATAATTTTCGATCTTTTTGAACTGTGGCGATACATCGCTCAACTGAAATTCTTTATCAGACACTTTCTCATTTCCCTGCTGCTCTTCTACCGGAGCAACGGTATCGGGAGTATCAGCTACAGGATTCTCGCTGTAGGGATCCCGCGGATTGAAAAAGAACAATCCAATTCCCAGGGCCACCACGAGTATGGCGGCAATTTTGAGGAATAAATATTTCCTGTCTTCGGAAGCCTTCTTTGGAAAGGCCTGGTCGAGCCGGGCTTCAAAACGCTTTTCATGGCCTTTTCTCAGCCTGCCTGAAGCTTTAGGAGCTTCTTCGTCCCTGAACATATCTCTAATATCCTGTGCCATCTTTAAGTGCTTTAAGTTCTTCCTGTAATTTTTTCTTTCCGCGGTGCACCAGCGTTCTGCTGGCAACCTGTGTAATATTCAATATTTGCGAGATCTCTTCGTGATCGTAACCTTCCATGAGATACAACATCAGCGGATACTTGTATTTCTCCGGGAGTTCCTCCATCTGCTTTTTGACTTCCTCAATTCCGATCCCGTCATCAATATGCCAGTCATCTTCCTCCTCTACCGTGCCCATGACCTGCTCGTTGAGCGCAGTGAATTCGAGTTTTTTGGCCTTCAGCTTATCAATGCATTTATTGATAACGATCCGCTTAAGCCATGCTCCAAATGTCACTTCCCCGGTAAACTGGTGGATCTTCTGAAAGGCCTTAATAAAGGCCTCCTGCATGGCATCTTCCGCTTCCATAGAATCCTTCATGAACCGCAGCGCTACAAAGTACATGCCCTCGCAGTACTTATTGTAAAGCTTCGACTGCGCCCTCCGGCTGTTCTGCTTGCAAGCTTCTATTAATTGATGTTGTATCAAAATATCTTCTTGATTGGTTGGTGTTCACCTTAAAGACGAGAGGATTTGCAGCGCGTTGCAAAATCCTCCTAAAATTTTCTGAAAATAACCATTTTAATTTCAATATCCGTAAATTTAAACTGCCAGAGCATCCTTGTGATTGCTGAAACCGAATGCTTTTTAGCAGCAAATTGCTTAACCTGAAAAAACTCTGCTATGCACCGAGGTCTTAAAACTGCCCTGAAAATCGTGGGAATAGCCATTGCCCTTCTGGTGATCCTGGTGCTCATTATGAAAAACAATACCAAGATGCACAGTCCCGAAGACACGGTGACTTTTAAGAAGAATGGGCTGGAACTGGAAGTTTTTTACAACAGGCCCTATAAAAAAGACCGGAAGATCTTTGGTGACCTTGTTCCCTACGGTAAAGTATGGCGTACGGGCGCCAATGAAGCCACCACCTTTACCACCAATGAAGATATTCTCGTAGACGGCTCTCTCCTGAAGGCTGGGAAATATACTCTCTGGACCATTCCGCAGGAAAATTCATGGAAAGTGATCTTTAATTCGAAAATGTACCCCTGGGGGATCAATTTTGATGAAGAGGCTTATAGAAATCCGAAGTTTGATGTGCTGGTCCTGGAGCAGAAGGTAAGGCCGCTGGATGAGAATATTGAGCAATTCACCATCAGCTTTAAGGAAGCCAACGATCTGATCCTGATGCGGCTGGAATGGGAAAAAACGGAAATAGACGTTCCTATAAAAAGAAAAGAAGCATCTCCCGATGCTTCTTCCTAAAATTAGAATATTTTCAAAGGTTCTCGTTAGTCGTCGATGAGTAAGTTCAAAGTCACATCAACATTGTCTTCAAGAGCTAGGGAAAAAGGACAATTTTCATAGGCCTCGTTGATGATTTCTTCTCCCGCATCCACATCGGTATCGGGTAAATAAACATCCAGCACCACGCTAAGCTGCAGTTCTTCATCCTCATTTTTCGAAAGGCTCACCTCGGCGGTCACTTTCATATCCTCCAGATCAAATTCCGAATTTTCAGCCACTTCTTCCAAAGCTCGGGCAAAACTTGCCGAGTAGGCTGCGGCGAACAGATCTTCGGGATTCGTGGCCTTCGATCCAGATTTTGCGAGATCGAGGTCAAGAATACCATCTTCGCTTTCAACATGCCCATTTTTACCTCCTGTAGTGGTAACTCTGGTCGTATGTAATGTCTTCATAATTTTCAGGATTTAGATTTACAGCTTCAATATACCATAGAAATGCAGTTGTAACAAACATTCTCTTCAGAAAAAGCGTGGATCTTCGGAAACGAGAAAATCAATTTCGGAAAATCGGAAGGAAATCACTTTCTATTCCTAAATTTGTGATAAACCAGAAATCTCTTGAACCAACCTGAGAAAAAATCGGCTTTAAGCGAGTCGGGAAGTCAACCGGGAGCCGGGAATATCAATCCTGCTTCTGCAGAGCGCATCAAAGCCTTCAGGAAAAATAAATCTGCTGAAAATGATCTTCTCGGGCAGTTATTGAATGGTAACAAGACCGCCCTTGGCCGCGGCATTACGCTGGTAGAAAGCAGCCAGCCCGGACACCGTAAAAAAGCAGAAGCCCTGGTTGAAGGAGCTCTTCCACATTCCAAAAGATCAATTCGCATCGGGATCACCGGCGTACCAGGAGTAGGCAAAAGTACTTTTATAGAAGCCATGGGAAGCTACCTGATAAAATTGGGCAAAAAGGTGGCTGTTCTCGCAGTAGATCCCACCAGTAGTGTTTCCAAAGGCAGCATCCTGGGCGATAAGACCCGGATGGAAAACCTGGTAAAAGAAGAAAATGCATTTATACGGCCTTCGCCTTCGGGAGATTCCCTGGGAGGCGTGGCAAAAAAAACCCGTGAGAGCATTATTCTTTGCGAGGCAGCCGGTTTTGACGTGCTACTGATAGAAACTGTGGGAGTAGGTCAAAGCGAAACTACGGTGCACAGCATGACCGACTTCTTTTTGTTGCTGAAGCTGGCCGGAGCCGGGGATGAACTTCAGGGCATCAAACGCGGAATCATCGAAATGGCTGATGCCATAGTGATCAATAAGGCCGACGAAGACAATCAGAAGGCTGCACGTGAAGCCCGGCTGGAATTCAGGCGTGCTCTACACCTGTATCCGCCAAAAGAAAGTTCCTGGAAGCCGGAAGTCTTGTTATGCAGCGCGCTGTACAGTGAGGGTATTTCCGAGGTATGGGAACTAATCAACGAATTTCAGAAGGCCACCAGAGAAAATGGCTATTTTGAGCACAACCGGCATGAGCAGAATAAATTCTGGATGTTGCAGACCATCGATGAAAACCTGAAAAACCGATTTTATCAAAATCCGGAGATCAAAGAAGAACTGAAAAAGCAATTGAGGGCAATAGAAGAAAATAAAACCACACCTTTCGCTGCAGCCGCTTATCTTCTGGAGAAATACCGCTCCTTATAAAAAATTCTCTTTATACCAGTTGATCTGAAGTTGCAATCCATCCTTTAAGGTAGTTGTGGGGTTGTAATCCAGAAGCTTCTTTGCCTTGTCAATAATCGCGCTGGTGCGGCGTTGGTCTCCTGCCCGTTTCGGGGTGACCTCAAATTCGATCCTTTGATCCAGCAATTCCTGAACATAATCGATTCCTTCCTGGGTTGAATGTTCTTCTGAAGTGCCCAGATTGATAATTTCTCCGTTTAGATGTTCGTGACGAGCCACAGCTTTGGAAATGCCTTCTGCAATATCGCCGACGTAAGTGAAACTCCTCAGATGTTTTCCACTGCCTTCGTATAGCGGAAAAGGCTCATTGTTAAAGGCGCAGGCAATTAGTTTGGTATATAGTTTTTCAGGACGTTCCCTGGGGCCATATACCGAATACAGCCGAAGAGAAGAGCCTTTGATATTATTCATCCTTACCTGGGCCAGCAATAGCTGCTCGGCAGCCAGTTTGGTCACACCGTAGTGCGAGGCGGGCTCTGGTGCAAAGGTTTCCGGATGCGTGGCCTCCAACCCGTAGATAGAAGAGGTGCCGATATTAAAAAAATGCTTCAGATTTTCATTTTCGAGTGCAAAATTCAGAAGGTTCTGGGTGCCAATCACATTATTGGTGAGGTATTCTTCGAAAGTACTGGAAGCTGAAATTCCCGGCTGCGCCGCAAAATGAATGATGAAATCAAAATCTTTAGGCAAAGATTTTAGCGAAGAAGGCTTGCGCAGATCAGCTTTCAGGATTTCAATCCCCAGTACAGAAAGGGATTCCGCATTCAACCTTTTCAGTGATACATCATAATAATCATTGAAATTATCGAGTCCTGTAACGT
>JBAWAB010000033.1:0-20755 GCA_049589035.1 Salegentibacter sp. | reverse complement strand
GAATGATAAATTCCTGCTCGTCTATTCCCTGGGATATTCCCGGGAGCAGAACCGGCAAAGCTTTGTAGCCTTACAGCCGCAAAACATTATCTTCGGAAACCGGGCTATGAAAAGTCTTGAGAATTCGCTCCAGGGCACCTATAATTTTAGCACCAAAGACGCCATAAGCCTTAGTTTTAGGAATTTTTGGTCCACTGCGAGCTTTGCACCGGGAAAATTTTCCAGCCTTGACGAAGACGGAAACTTGAATCCAACGACTTATAGTTATGATCAGGAAGATGATCCCGATGTGAACTTCAATATCTGGAATCTGGACTTAAGTTATCGGTGGCGGTTTGCACCGGGCAGCGAGGCGATCTTGTTGTATCGCAATTCGATTTTCAACCAGGACCATCTTAGCCATCTTGGCTTTAGTGACAGCCTGGATAATCTGCTCTCGCAGCCAGGGCGTCAAAGCCTGAGTTTGCGAGTGGTGTATTATATAAATTATAACAATGTAAAGCGTATATTCCACACCTAAACTTGGGGATTCTGCCTAATTTGGCTAATTTTCAGCCTTCGAAGTAAAAGCCTATGATCTTAGCCAAAAACATTCATAAATATTACGGGGATCTTCACGTTTTAAAAGGTGTAGGTCTTCACATCAGGAAAAGCGAAATTGTTTCTATTGTGGGTGCTTCAGGCGCGGGAAAGACTACCCTGCTGCAGATCCTTGGCACGCTTGATAAACCAGAGAAAAAGCAGGAATCTGAACTTAGAATTAATGGTACCGACATATACGGCCTTTCTTCCAGGGAACTTGCGAAATTCCGAAACCGCGAGATCGGGTTTATTTTTCAGTTCCATCAGCTGCTGCCGGAATTCACTGCTTTGGAAAATATTTGCATCCCAGCCTATATACATAATACTCCTAAAGCTAAAGCTGAAAAAAGGGCTCATAAACTCCTCGGATTCCTTGGGCTCGAGCATCGTGCGAACCATAAACCCGGCGAACTGAGTGGCGGAGAGCAGCAACGCATTGCTGTGGCCCGTTCTCTCATCAATAATCCCGCTGTTATTTTTGCCGATGAACCTTCGGGAAATCTCGACAGCGAATCGGCAGGGAATTTGCACAAGTTATTTTTCCGTCTCCGGGACGAATTTCAGCAAACCTTCGTAATCGTAACCCATAACGAAGAATTGGCCGACATGGCCGATCGAAAGCTGACCATGGTAGATGGTGAAATTGTAGAAAATCAAGGTGTTTTTGAAGAATAGTGAATTAAAATCTTTCCTCGACTTTAAGGCCGAACAGTACAATACCCCGCAGTTTATCGAAACTGACCCGGTACAGATTCCACATCAGTTCAGCAAAAAAGAAGATATTGAAATTGCCGGATTCCTTGCTGCTACCATTGCATGGGGCAACAGGAAAAGCATTTTAAAGAATGCTAATCACCTCATGGACCTGCTGGACCGGAGTCCGCACGATTTTATCCTGAATCATGAGGAAGATGACCTGGAGAAACTGGAGAATTTCGTGCATCGTACCTTCAACGGGATAGACCTTCAGTATTTCATTAAGGCCCTAAGGAATATCTACAGGAATCACAATGGGCTGGAAGAAATCTTTGCCAAGTACGCCCAAAAAGAGACGCTTCAGCCTGCTATTCACCAGTTCAAAAAAGTATTCTTTGAACTGCCACATCCCTCCCGTACCCAAAAGCATGTGAGTGATCCCATGAAGAATTCTGCAGCAAAAAGGATCAATATGTACTTGCGGTGGATGGTAAGACGAGATACTTCTAATGTTGATTTTGGCCTTTGGAGAACAATTTCTCCATCGCAACTTTCCTGCCCTCTTGACGTCCATTCGGGAAATGTTGCCCGCAAACTAAACCTTCTTAACCGAAAGGCCAATGATGCCAAAGCCCTTTTGGAGCTGGACACCTCTTTAAGAAATTTTAACTCTGAAGACCCCGTCAAGTACGACTTTGCTCTTTTCGGGCTGGGTGTCTTTGAAAAATATTAAGCATTTTAACAATTAACTATGTTTTTTTTGTTAATTTAGGTTAATTGTCTCTAAGTCAAACAGGTGTAAATCCTACAAAATTTCTCCAGATGCTACAACCGGCCGTTCCCATTCACGAGCCTAAAAGGCTCACCTCGCTAAGAGATACGCATCTTCTTCATAGTCCTCCTGAGGCTGAGTTTGATAGTATCACCAAGATCGCTACCTATATATGTAAAACTAAAGTTGCGCTCATTTCTCTGATAGGAAAAGACAAAACCTGGTTCAAATCAAAGGTTGGAACCGAAATAGTGGATGCTGCCCGCGAAGTTACTTTCTGTGCTCACGCCATTCTGCAGCCTGATGAAGTTCTGGAGATTGCAGACATCAGTAAAGACGAACGTTTCAAAGATAATAGCCTTATCGGAGAGAGGGCAAAGCCCTTCCGGTTTTATGCGGGGGTGCCTATTCTGGATAAGGACGGCCTGGCATTGGGAACCATTTGTGTTCTCGATTGGGAACCAAAAGTGCTCGATGAGGAACAGAAAGAAGCTTTGAAAGCCCTTGGAAAGCAGGTAGAGATCCTTTTTGAACTGCATCGCAAAAATCATTACCTCAGGCAGGTAAAAACGAAACTGGCAGTTCACAATAAGCTGCTTAAGAACTTTGCCGGAGTAGTGTCACACGATATCAAGATGCCCCTGGCGAGTATGATCCTCACCACAGATATTTTGAAGGCTAAATTCTCTAAAAAGCTTGGAGCGGCCGGCGAGAACTATTTACGTTACCTCAAACAGTCCAGCCTTCATCTTAGCGAATATGTGAACGGCATTCTCGATCATTATGAAAGTGATACGCTGGCCGCAGCGGCAAATGAAGAATTTGATCTGCAGCAGCTCCTGGAAGAGATCATTGATCTTCTTAATATTACAGAAGATTGCGAGATCAATCTTCCGGAAAGAAACGAGATCCTCATTTCAAACCGCTCAGCCCTGGAACAGATATTCCTGAACCTGTTGGGCAACAGCCTGAAATACAACAACAAAAAGCACATTGTTATAAATCTGAACTTCGACCTCAATAAAGATTTCTATATCTTCACGATCTCCGATAATGGAATGGGAATTCCTGATGATAAAAAAGGAGAGATCTTTCGGCTGTTTAAGACGCTCGACGTGGAAGACAGGAGAGGCAATCATGGAAAGGGAATTGGATTATCTACCGTAAAAAAACTGGTGAAAAGCCTGGGCGGCCGCATCAAGGTAAAATCGGTGGTTGATGAAGGCACTACATTTATTTTCACCATTAAGCGTCACTTATAGGTTTAAGCTTTATATTTCGTAAAAAGTTCCTTAAATTTAAGGAAACCAACAACCTAACCGGCTATGCCAGAAAAAACCCAAATCCTGCCCTTTAACGAGAAGCTCCGGCGGGCTGCTTTGGCAGAGTATGCCATAGTAAGATCGGGCCCGGATCGGGATTACGATGAGCTCACCTCGCTGGCTGCCCAAATTTGCCAGGTACCCGCGGCGCACGTGGGTATTATTGGTAAGCACAAAATCTGGTTTAAGTCTGAATACGGTACTTTCCTTTCTGAAATTCCACGGGAAAGCTCCTTCTGTGAACAGGCCATTCGTTCAGACAGAGATATTCTGGTGTACAACAGCAATTATAATCCAGAAATTTTTAAAAATGTCAGGAAACTTTACGGACAGGATTTCAAGTTCTTCGCAGGAATTCCGCTGGTGAATCCATACGGGCATGCCATCGCCGTTTTCTCTATTTTCGACACCCGGCCAAGGGAATTGAATGAGGATCAAGAAAGAGCGCTGAAGGCGCTGGCTAATCAAACAATGAACCTGTTTGAATTCAGAAAGCAGAACAACAAACTACAGCACGTGCAGCGCAAGCTCAAGCAGAAATATGCCGAACTTGAGCGTTTTGCCAGCCTGGTCTCTCACGACATCAAATCGCCGCTGGCCAATATTATCTCCCTCACCGAATTACTACGTGCTGAGAATGAAGGTAAATTCAGCGAAGAAACCGATGAATACCTCAATTTCCTGGTGGAATCTTCCTATTCCCTGCGGAATTATGTAGATGGAATTCTTAGTTTTTACCGAAGCGATCATGTTTTTGAAAAAGATTACGAAAATGTAAATCTTCATCAACTTCTAAAGAGGATAGCCGATCTTTATAAGCCTGCCGCAGATATCGAGATCACTTATCCTGAAAGTGGCACTTTAAAGAACGTTAATAGAAATGCTCTCACCCAGGTATTTATGAACCTGATAAGCAACGCGCTGAAATACAATAACAAAAAGCTTCGCAAAGTAGAGATAGGTTTCAGGGAGAGCGAGGAATGCTATTGTTTTACGGTAAAAGACAATGGGAATGGCATTGCGAAAGAGCATATGTCAAAGATCTTCAACCTGTTTACAACGCTTGATACCACCGACCGCAACGGCAATCCCGGCAGCGGCATAGGCCTGGCCACCGTTAAAAAACACATCGAAAATATGCATGGTCGCATTGAAGTAGAATCTGAACCCGGCGTAGGTAGTACTTTTAAATTCAAGATAAAGCGGCATTAGCCAAAAAGTTTCGTGGCATTTCCTATATTTGAGAAACACTTTATCCAGGCATGCACTTCAAACATCCGGAATTACTTTATGCGCTGTTCTTACTGCTGATTCCGCTTGTTGTCCATCTTTTTCAACTCAGAAGATTCCAAAGGGAAGATTTTACGAATGTAAAGTTCCTCAAGAAGATCTCCCGGGAAACCCGGCAAAGCTCCCGCCTAAAGAAATGGCTGGTTTTAATTTCCCGGATGTTAGCCCTGGCCGCTTTGGTATTCGCCTTTGCCCGCCCCTACGTTCCCCAGGCCGATAAGACCGCTGAAAAAAGCCAAAAGCTCTTTTACCTCGATAACTCCTTTAGTATGCAGGCAATGGGTAGGCACGGCGAATTATTGCCTGCTGCAGTCCAGGCTTTACTTGAAAACCTTCCGGCAGATGAACAGTTCACGCTCATTACCAATAATAAAGAATATCCACATACCAATCTTGCTGAAATACGCTCTGAACTGCAGCAAACGGAATATGCCCCCAAAGCATTGAATTTTAAAGATATCACGCTGCGTACCGACCGTTATTTTAAGAAGAATACTTCTGCGCCAAAAGAGGTGATCCTTATCTCCGATTTCCAGGAGAATTTTAAGCTTCCTGCTGAAATTGATACTTCGGGAATGAGCTATGACCTACTCGTGCAACGCCCCGCAAATAGGCAGAATTTCAGCATTGATACTGCCTTTGTAAAAGAAGAGACTCCTGAAGATTTTGCTTTGAGCATTGGGATAAGTAGTAATGCTACGGCCAGCGAACCCATAGCTGTGTCTATCTTTGATGGGGAAAGGCTATTAGCCAAAGCCAGCGCCGATCTTCAGGAAAAGAATTCGGACCAGATGGAATTCCGTCTTAAAGAGTCGGAAATCGGCAATGGCAGGATCGAGATCGAAGACAATTCTTTGCAATATGACAACCGGCTTTACTTCAGCATTAATAAAGATCCCGAAATACAGGTGGTGGTGGTTTCCGAAGCCAAAAGTGATTTCCTGAAAAAGATCTTTACCAGGCCCGAATTCAGCTTCTACAATTTTCAACCGCGGCAGATTGATTACAACCAGCTAAATTCTGCCAATCTTATTATTCTCAATGAGATTACCAATCTCAGTCCTACTCTGGCGCAAAATCTTCGGAAATTAACTTCGGATGGTGCTTTTGTGGTGATCATCCCTTCAGAAAAAGCCAATCTTAACGATTATAATTCGTTCTTAAGGGCCGTGGATTCTCCTGCACTTCAGAACCTGCAGAAAAAAGAAAGTCTCCTTACAGAGATTGCTTTTGACGATCCTTTGTACAGTGGAGTCTTTGAAGGCAGAGTTGAAAATTTCGAATACCCCCAGGTGCAGTCGAAGTTTGAATTGTCTTCGCCGGTACAGCCGGTGTTGAGTTTTCAGGATAATTCCCCTTTCCTGGTTCGCGGTGGGCAGATCTTTCTCTTTACTGCCGCACTCAACGATGGAAATACCAATTTCAAAAGAAGTCCGCTGGTGGTGCCCAGCTTCTATAATATGGGGCTACAGGCCCTCAAAAGACCTCAATTGTACTACGACGTGGGGAAGGCAAGCAAGATCGATATTCCCGTCACCACGGGTAAAGACGAGGTGCTGAAACTGGAATCGCCTACAGAATCTTTCATTCCTCAACAGCGGGTATTTTCAGACAAGGTCGAGATTACCACTGATGAAGATCCCACCAATGCCGGAAACTTCAGCGTGATTTACAAAGGGGAGAAAAAAGGGAATATCAGCTTTAACTATAACCGCTCTGAAAGCACCCTGAACTATGTCGATCTGTCTTCAGTAAAAAATGCCAATATAGAGACCTCGATCGGAAATTTCTTAAGCGAGAAAAAAGGAAGCGGCGAGATCGATTCTCTTTGGAAAGTCTTTGTTATTTTTGCTTTGTTCTTTTTAATCCTGGAAATGCTCCTCCTAAAATACCTCAAATGAAGTTACTCATTAAATCGGCCAGAATCGCTGATCCACAATCGCCTTTTCACGACAAAGTTGCTGACATTTTTATTGAAGACGGAATTATAAAAAAAATAGGAACGGCCCTCAAAGAAAAGGCCGACAAAGAAATAAAAGCTGAAAACCTGCATGTTTCCCGAGGGTGGTTTGACAGTAGCGTGAGCCTGGGCGAACCCGGTTACGAAGAACGGGAAACCATTGCGAACGGACTTCGGGTTGCGGGAAAAAGCGGTTTTACTGCTGTGGCCATGAATCCTAATTCTCTTCCGATTGTCGACAATAATGGTGCAATCACTTCGGTGCGTTCAAAGGGAGAAAGCAGTCCTGTAAGCCTCTATCCTATTGGAGCGCTCACCATCAGCAGTGAAGGGAAAGATTTGGCAGAACTGTATGACATGAAGCAGGGAGGTGCGGTCGCATTCGGCGATTATCAGCATTCTGTGAGTAATCCAAACCTGCTGAAACTAGCACTGCAATATTCGCAAAATTTTGATGGTCTTGTACTTTCTTTTCCGCAGGAGGACAAGATTGCAGGAAAAGGTACGGTGAATGAGCACGAGCAAAGTACCCTGCTGGGCCTAAAAGGCATCCCGAATTTAGCCGAAGAATTGCAGGTAGCGCGAGATCTGTTCCTGCTGGAATATACTGGTGGCAAACTGCACATACCGACAATTTCTACGGAAAAATCGGTGAAGCTCATTAAAGAAGCAAAGAAAAAAGGCCTGGACGTCACCTGCAGCGTGGCTATTCACAATCTTTTGTACAGCGATGAACTGCTGAAGGAATTCGATACCAGGGCAAAGGTTTTACCGCCTCTCAGAACCCAAAAAGATATTAAAGCCCTCATCAAAGGTCTGAAAGATGGAACAATAGACATGGTTACTTCTGATCATAACCCCATCGATATTGAACATAAAAAAGTAGAATTTGAAAATGCGATGTACGGAAGCATCGGTCTGGAATCGGCCTTTGGCGCTCTCAATAAGATTTTTTCCGCAGAAGACAGCATCGATTTCCTCACCCGCGGAAAACAGCGATTTTCGATCCCCGATACTGTAATAAAAGAAGGCGAGCCTGCCGATCTTAGCCTTTTTGATCCTGCAACAGAATATTCTTTTGAGGAAGAGAATATTCTGTCGACCTCAAAAAACAGCATCTTCCTGGGCAGTAAACTAAAAGGAAAAGCCTTGGGAATAGTCACTAAAAAAGGATTTATAGCTTCCTAAAAATGCTGCGGTTTCATACCTTTGCACATCGAAATTCCCGGCCTAAGGCCACCAATATAATCAGCATGAAAACCGTAGCCGAAGAAGGAAAAACCCCTGCAATTGTCGCTTACCTCACCATCATAGGGACTATTATCGCTTATTATATGAACATGGACAGCAAGAATCCATTTGCCAGCTTTCACATACGGCAGGCGCTGGGTATCCACATTACCTTTTACCTGCTGGGAGTGCTGATAGGGATGTTTGACAGCTGGCTCATATCAGGAGCTTTTTACATATTCATTTTTATTCTTTGGGGCTATGGAATGGTTTCTGCGATCCAGGGAGAAATCCGGGAAGCACCTCTTTTGGGAGGATATTTTCAAAAATGGTTTAGCACGATCAACTAATGGAAAAAACTGAACTTTCTTTATATCACGTAATACGAAAACCCAAAACGGCAACTGAAAAGGCTCCACTTCTGCTCATGCTTCACGGCTATGGCAGCGATGAAAATGACCTTTTTTCGTTCGCAGGAGAATTACCCGATGAGTTGTTCATTGTTTCGGCAAGGGCGCCATACCGAATGCAACCTTACGGAAATGCCTGGTACAATATTTACCTGGACAATCCCAACGGGAAATTCAGTGATGATGAACAGGCCATAGAATCGAGGGAAAAGATCTCTACATTCCTCGATGAACTTATAGCAAATTATCCCGTAGATCCCGAAAGGATCAACCTTTTGGGCTTTAGCCAGGGAAGTATTCTAAGTTATGCCGTGGCTCTCTCCTACCCTGAAAAGATCAAAAATGTGATCGCTCTAAGCGGTTATATTAATCAGGGAATTTTGAAGGAAGGATTCGAGAAAAACGATTTTTCCAATCTCTCATTTTACAGCTCCCACGGAACGGCAGACCAGGTGATCCCGGTGGAATGGGCGAGAAAAACGAAACCTTTCCTCGATCAATTCAATATTGACTGCACTTATTCTGAATTTCCCGTTGGACACGGCGTGGCACCACAGAATTTCTTTGAACTGAAGGACTGGCTTCTTAAAAAGCTTTAAGCCTGAAGGCAGGCCTGCCTTCAGGTCTGCGGATACAGGAATGATTTTTCAGTAGTAAGGCTAAGATTGCCATCTTGATCAATCTCATAAGAAAGAAAAAGTTCTCCCCAATATTTACCGTCTGTAAAGCTTGCAATGATCCATTTGTGGTTCAGCACATGAATTTTGTTGATGCGCATAGGACCATTCATGCCGTCGAACGGAACCAGGTCATTGTCTTCATCGGCCTTATTCCTGCTTATCATGTTGTCTTCGATCTTTTGCAGCACTTCATCAGCTTCAAGTCCGCGGTTTTCGAAGTAGCTCATAGCTTCTTCATTTCCGAGGAGAGAAAAATCAGGCTGTTCAGCAGTGGCAGCAGGTTGCTCATCAAGGCTACTTTGCAAAGACCGGTTTTCCTCCTCGAGCTGACTTATCCTTTGCTCCCGGGCATTCAGAACTTTTTTGTCATTTACATAGATGAACACTGCGATCAAAGCAGTAAAAACGAACAGATAAAGAAGGATCTTATTCCGCATTTTATACAGTAATTTTCAGATTGTCATAGGCCAGAAAAACATTCTCCGGCAGTTGTTGTTCAACCTCGTCATGAAATCCCATGACGTGGCTTATATGAGTAAGGTAAGCCCGACCCGGTTTCACTCTCTCTATAAATTCCAGGGCTTCTTCCAGGTTAAAATGAGAATGATGTGGCTCTATGCGCAGGGCATTTACCACCAATACCTTAACGCCCATGAGTTTTTCCACCTCCTCTTCTTCGATCGTTTTGAGGTCGGTGAGGTAGGCGAAATCTTTCATGCGATACCCAAAGACCTGCAGCCGGTTGTGTTTAAAATCAACAGGCATCACCTCCAACCCATGAAAATTAAAAGGCCGGTTCTCAATTTCGTGTTCAATAACTCCAGGAGCTCCGGGGTACTTATTTTCCGAAGCAAAAATGTACTCAAAACGCTTTCGGAGAGAATTTAAGACCCTTTTATGGGCGTAGACAGGTATATCGCCCTGCCGAAAGAAAAAAGGCCGGATATCATCTAATCCTGCGGTATGGTCATTATGCTCGTGAGTATAAAAGATCGCGTCGAGATGTGTCACGTTATTCGCGAGCATTTGCGCCCTGAAATCGGGCCCGCAGTCAATAAGGATGTTGCAATCTTCCCATTCTACCAACACCGACACCCTAAGGCGTTTATCCTTCTGATTTTTACTTAGACAAACGGGGTGAGTACTCCCAATTACGGGGATCCCCTGCGAAGTTCCGGTACCTAAAAAAGTGATTTCCAACAGTCTTGATTTTGAAACAAAAGTAAATATTATTTTTCGTTTACCTGAGCGATTTTAGTACCTTTGGTTGAAACAAAAGGAAATTCATTTAAAAGGAAAATTATGCCAATTACCATAATGGGCGACAAGGAATTTGAAAATGTTCCTTCGATAAAGAGCAAAGCACTTCGCATTAATTTAAATGAAAATATCTACGGAACTTTTTCAGAAATTGGTGCAGGTCAGGAAACGGTAAGGAACTTTTTCCGGGCCGGCGGCGCTTCAGGTACTATAGCCAAGGCTATGAGCGCCTACGACAAAGATTTCAGCGATGCCATTTATGGGATTGAGGAAGACAGACGTTATGTAACCGAAGCGCGTCTTAAAAGAATGCTTTCCCACGAGATCAACCTGATCGAGCAGCGGATCTCCCGCGAAAAACACCCGAACAAACTCTTTTTTAGCTACGCAAACACCGTTGCTACTATAGATTTTGCCAAGAAATACAAAGGCCATGGTTGGGTGGGTATCAAATACCAGGTGAGACCCGACGAAGATTACAACGAGATTAGCCTGCACGTTCGTTTTCATGAGAATGATGCGCGACACCAACAGAACACCCTTGGGATTCTTGGGGTGAATCTTATCTACGGTGCGTATTACAAGTATGACAATCCGAAAAAACTACTGCGTTACCTCTACGATCACATCGACAAAGACCAGATAGAGATCGACACCATCAATTTTTCGGGACCTCGTTTTGCCAAGGTTGACAACCGGTTGATGAGCCTTCAGCTGGTGAAGAACGGCATGACCGAAGCGGTGATGTTCGGCCCTGACGGTAATAACGTGCTTCCGGCCAAGATTCTTTACAAAAAGAACATTCTTGCGCTTCGCGGAAGCTTTCGTCCGGTGACCAAGGTGAATATGGATATGTACGAACGCTCGAAGGAAATGTTCTTCCGTGAAAATAAAGTAGATCGTGACAATACTGAAATCATTTTCGAAATTACGCTTTCTAACCTTCGCGCTGAAGGTGAGATAGATGAACGGGATTTCATGGATCGCGCAGAACTATTGTGCTCCTTAGGTCAAACTGTAATGATCTCCAATTTCCAGGAATATTACCGCGTAGTGGAATATTTCTCGAGATACTCGAAACAGCGTATGGGCTTAACCATGGGTGTGAACAACCTCGTGGATGTTTTCGACGAAAAATATTACCGACATCTGAGCGGCGGTATTCTGGAAGCCTTCGGGAAACTGTTCTTTAAGGACCTGAAGGTATATCTTTATCCGCTTAAAGATCCTGAAACCGGAGAGGTCACTACCAGCGAGAATGTGAAGGTACACCCACGAATGAAGGAACTGTACAAATTCTTCAAATATAACGGTCGGGTTGAGGATATTACCGATTACAATCCTGAAATCCTGGACGTTTACTCCCGTGAAGTGCTGCAAATGATCAGCGAAGGTAAAGATGGTTGGGAAGAAATGATCCCTGAGAAAACCGCTCAAATGATCAAAGATCACAATCTTTTCCATTACGAGGAAAATAAGAAAAAGGCAAAGACCGAAGCTTAATCTTCAGTTATGCCTAAATAAAGAAAGCTGCCCCCAAAAGGACAGCTTTTTTTATTTTTGATGATTTCGGAATGACTTCTGAAAATCCCGAATTATGCAGTACGCTCTATTTTAGCCCCCAATGCTCTCAGTCGCTCATCAATATTTTCGTACCCACGGTCTATTTGTTCGATATTATGGATCGTTGAAGTTCCTTTTGCCGAAAGAGCTGCGATCAACAACGAAATACCGGCACGAATATCAGGTGAAGACATGGTTGTGGCCTTAAGTTGAGACTTAAAGTCATGCCCTATCACAGTGGCGCGGTGCGGATCGCAAAGAATGATCTTCGCCCCCATATCTATAAGTTTATCCACAAAGAAAAGTCGGCTTTCAAACATTTTTTGATGCACCAGGATACTTCCCCTTGCCTGAGTTGCCACCACGAGCACAATGCTCAGCAAATCGGGAGTAAAT
This sequence comes from Salegentibacter sp., assembly GCA_049589035.1. GTDB lineage: Bacteria > Bacteroidota > Bacteroidia > Flavobacteriales > Flavobacteriaceae > Salegentibacter_A. Next base: position 8,594 of record JBAWAB010000033.1, on the reverse strand, counting down.
CCGGGCCACGGAGCATCGCTGATGCTCATGATAGAACCGTCAATAAAGCTTTGTACTTCATAACCTTCGGTATGCGCAGGAATATGAATATCGTCGCCTTTTTGCTCAATTTTGATCCCCAGTTTTCTGAAGGTATTGGGAATTAAGCCCAGCATATTCCAGTTCACATTCTTGATAGTGATCTCGCTTTGTGTCATCGCCGCAAGTCCTATCCAGGACCCGATCTCCACCATATCAGGGAGAATGGTATGTTCACAACCGCCCAGAGCTTCCACTCCTTCGATCTCAAGAAGATTTGAACCAACACCCCTGATTTTCGCTCCCATGGAATTCAGCATATTGCACAACTGCTGGAGGTAAGGTTCGCAGGCTGCATTATAGATGGTAGTTCTTCCTTTGGCAAGAACAGCTGCCATCACAATGTTAGCCGTACCTGTAACCGAAGCTTCTTCCAAAAGCATAAAGCTTCCTTTCAAACCTTCAGGCGCCTCTACGCCATAAAAACGTTCTTCCTTATTGTAACGGAATTTTGCTCCCAGTTTGATAAAACCTTCAAAGTGAGTATCAAGTCTTCTCCTCCCAATCTTATCGCCACCGGGACGCGGAATATAACCTTTTCCAAAACGAGCCAAAAGCGGCCCTACGATCATAATAGACCCGCGCAATCCGCTACCATCCTGCTTGAATTGCTCACTGCTAAGATAATCGAGGTCAAGATCATCACTTTGGAAGCTATAGCTTCCTTTTCCAAGTTTCTCTATTTTTACTCCCAAATTGCCCAAAAGCTTGATGAGTTTATTGACATCAAGAATATCAGGAATATTGTGAATCGTGATTTTTTCAGGAGATAATAATACGGCACATAAGATTTGCAGGGCTTCATTTTTTGCACCTTGCGGCTGAATGCTCCCGCTAAGGCGATGCCCGCCTTCTATCTGAAAAGTTCCCATTAATTAGTAAGATTTAGTGGCGTTTACGACCTTTTCGGGTAGGTTTCTTTGAACTACTGCTCTTGGAGAATTTCTTTTTATTGCGCAACAGGTTGGAAGCGTCGCTAAGATCTTCATCGGCATTTTTCAGGTTGATCTCGCCATCACTAAGCTCTCTCAGGTGTTCAAAGATCACCTTGTCTTCAACGGTATCCCTGTTCCAGCTCAGGTAAGATTTTTTCATGTGATTTGCGATGGTGAGAATAAGAGCGTCCTTCTTCTCTCCTTCCTCCCATTTGCGTGCCTGATCGATCATCCTCTTGATATTGTTTCCGTAGAAACGATACTTCGGAAAGTTCTGTGGATAATCCAGCGGCTCAGGGCGTTCCTGCAGCATTTCGCGTGAAGGCTTTGGAAACGGAGATTCTACATCCAGCTTAAAGTCGCTGATGATAAAAAGCTGATCCCACAGTTTATGCTGAAAATCGGGTACATCTCTCAAATGAGGATTCATATTACCCATTACAGCTACGATTGAATCCACAACCTTTTTGCGTTCTTCATCATCTTCAATAGAAACGGCGTGTTCCACCATTTTTTGCATATGGCGGCCGTACTCGGGTATAATTAAATGACTCCTCTCAGAGTTGTATTCTAATGCGTTTGTCAAAATTGAAATTTATAGGGTGATACTTTACTGTAGAAGCTAATAGCCTGCAAAATAAGAAATATTCCTTAAGAAAGGCAAAATTTATGGCTTTTGTACTGAAAACCTACAAAGAAATGACTCCCTCAACGTTTTCGGCTACTTCTTTGTACTTTTCGATCACAGCATCGGGATTTCTCATTCTCACATTTATGGATACACTGGTGTATTTCCCCTTCTTCGATTTCTTGGTAGTGATCACGGCGCCAAGATTATCAAATATCTTCTCAATTTCACTCACTCTTCCGGTACTACTGGGAACGATAAATTTATAGAGATATTCTGAAGGCCATAGGCTGGTATCCTGCAGTTGCGATTTTAACTTGTCGTAAAATTCTTCTGGGTTTTGTTCTTCACTCATAATTTTTCATCTTCATTTAGAAATGCAAAGATACAAGGAATGCTTTCATTTTTATAATCAAATTCAAATCACGAAATTTGCAGCGTGAGAACGAAAAAAATTGTTATTACCGGAGGCCCCGGTACAGGTAAATCTTCCATTATTCACAAACTCGAGGCCCGGGGAAAAGAATGTCTGCACGAAATTTCACGGCAAGTCACGCTGGAAGCCCAAAAGCAGGGAATAGAACAGCTGTTTCTCGAGGAACCTTTACTCTTCAGCCAAAAGCTGCTCGAGGGACGCATCAGGCAACATCAGGAAGCTGAAAATATGCGCCAGGACTTGGTTTTTATTGACCGCGGAATTCATGATGTCGTGGCATATATGGATTTTTTTGATACCGAATATTCTGCCGAATTCACTTCAGCTTGCGAAATTCACAAATATCACCAGGTATTTATACTTCCGCCCTGGAAGGAAATCTATCGAAGCGACAACGAGCGTTATGAGACCTATGAAGAAGCACAACGCATTTCCTCCTGCCTCATTCAGACCTATAAAAAGTACGGTTACAGTCCAATTGAAGTCCCCAAAGCAACTTTAACAGAAAGAACTAACTTTATACTGAATAATCTTGATGTCTAAATTTGCAGGACGCCTTACACATACTCGACAAATACTGGAACCATAGCAACTTCAGGCCGCTTCAGGAGGAGATTATCTCCGATCTGCTGGCGAAGAAAGATGTGATCGCCCTGCTTCCCACCGGCGGCGGAAAATCAATTTGTTTCCAGGTGCCAGCTATGATGCAGGAAGGACTTTGCCTGGTGATCTCCCCTTTAATTGCCCTGATGGAAGACCAGGTGAAAGCACTGCAGGCAAAAGGTATCAAAGCCATGGCCCTGACCGGCGGGATGCCGTATGCTGAAGTAGACCAGAAACTGGACAACTGCATTTACGGAAATTATAAATTTCTCTATCTCTCCCCGGAGCGCCTGCAGCAGGAGATTGTGCAGGAAAGGATAAAGCAGATGAACCTGAATCTCATCGCCGTTGATGAGGCGCATTGTATCTCTCAATGGGGCCACGATTTTCGCCCGGCCTACAGGAATATCAATATTTTAAAGGAATTGAAGCCGGAGGTCCCTATGGTCGCTCTTACCGCCACAGCCACGCCCGAAGTGGTCAGCGATATTGGGGTGCAGCTGGAACTCGAAGATGTCATCATACATCAAAAATCCTTCGCACGGGATAATATCGCATATAATGTGCTTCAGGCAGAGGACAAATTTTATCAGCTGCAACTGTTGCTTCAGGATAAAACCACCACCGCCATCATCTATGTGCGAAGCCGCAAAGCTACTATAGAGATCACCGAGTACCTGAATAAGCAAGGCTATGCCGCACAGGCTTTCCACGGCGGACTCAAAAACAATGAAAAATCGAAAAGATTAGAGGATTGGCTTGCCAACAGGAAGTATATCATGGTTGCAACAACCGCTTTCGGGATGGGCATTGACAAGCCCGATGTAAGGCAAGTCATTCATCTGAACCTGCCCGAAAGCCTTGAGAGTTATTTCCAGGAGGCTGGACGCGCCGGAAGGGATGAAAAACCTGCAACAGCGACCATCATTACTAACAGCAGCGACATTCCCTTGCTCAAGAACCAGTTCCTTTCGACGCTTCCGGAGATTGCCGAGATCAAAGAAACATACAGGCGGTTGAATTCCTATTTCAGCATCGCCTATGGAGAAGGTGAAAACACCACCCATGATTTCAATTTTGCCGAATTCTGTGATCGCTATAATTTCAATTCCATGAAAACCTATAATGCCCTGCAGGCTTTAGACCGGTGCAGCATCATCAGGCTTTCACAGCAATTCCATAAGAAGACAGAGCTGCAGGTGCTAATTTCAGGAAAACAGCTTTCCTTCTATCTCCAGGAGAACCCGAAATACGAGGATCTTGTAAAGGCTATTTTACGAACTTATGGGGGCATTTTTGAAAATAAGGTAAGTATTAACCTGCAGGCGATCTGTAAAAAATCGGGTACTGCAGAGGAGCAGGCGCTGTTCTACCTGGAGCAGCTAAAGAAGGATGATATTATTGATTTTGATTATGCACAGCAGGATTCAAGTATTTGCTTTCTCGTTCCGCGGGAAGATGATCTCACAATCAATCCGGTAGCGGGTTTCATCAAACTCCACAACAATTCTAAAAAGCAGAAGATTGAGGCGGTTCTGGAGTACGTGGCTAACAACGAAAAATGCCGAAGCAGACAGCTGCTGGAGTATTTTGGAGAAAAGAATACCAAAGACTGCGGAATCTGTTCCGTTTGCATCAAGAAGATTTCCGTATTAACAAGAAAAGAGATGAACGTGATTTACAGGAAGATCGTTTCCATTCTAAAGAAGAAGGAAAGCAGCTCCCGTGAACTCACGCAGCAAATAGAACATTCCGAAGAACATATAATAAAGGTATTGCAGCTGCTGGTAGAAAAGAGAATTCTCACCCGCACTGCAGATAACAAGTATAAAATCAACAAAAAATGAGAGATCTCAGGATAATATTTATGGGCACTCCCGATTTTGCGGTGGCAAGCCTGAAGAAAATTGTCGAAAGCGGCTATAACGTAGTAGCAGTTATCACGGCTCCTGACCGGCCCGCAGGAAGAGGAAGAAAGCTACAACAAAGCGCCGTGAAGGAATACGCCGTAGAAAAAGGATTACATGTGCTACAGCCTACGAACCTTAAATCCCCAGATTTTCTTGAAGAGCTGAAAGCTCTGAAGCCCGACCTTCAGGTGGTAGTAGCTTTCAGGATGTTACCCGAAATTGTGTGGAAATTGCCCAAATATGGCACCTTTAATTTACATGCTTCTCTTCTGCCCCAATATCGCGGAGCAGCCCCTATCAACTGGGCGCTTATTAATGGAGAAGAAAAAACAGGAATTTCGACTTTCTTCATCAATGAGAATATTGACACCGGAGAAATGATCCTTCAGGAGGAAACAAAGATTGCTGCGGAAGACACTGCCGGCAGTCTTCACGACCGCCTGATGCAGATGGGTGGAGAATTGGTCTTAAAAACTGTAGACCTTGTCAGGAATGACCAAATTCAAAGTATTCCGCAGCAGGAAAAGGGAGAACTGAAGCCTGCGCCCAAACTAGATCGCGAAAACACCAAAATCGACTGGAGCAAACCGGTGCGTGAGATTGCAAACCTCATAAGAGGTTTAGATCCTTATCCTGCCGCCTGGTCTATCCTTGTTAATGATGGGGCAGAAATGAAGGTCAAAATCTTCGAAGTAGAGAAAGAGCTGGCAGAACACGGGAAACTAACCGGGAGCATCAGCATTGAGGATAAAAAAGTGAAAGTTGCAGCGCCCGATGGTTTCCTTTTTATAAAATCAATTCAGCTCCCGGGAAAACGAAAAATGGAAGTAAAAGATCTTTTGAACGGATTTTCGTTCTCGCCAGACGCAAAATTCGTCTGAGGCCTTATGACCACTGAAACCGTGAAAAGTCAACTATCTCGTTCGAGAGTTATTAACAAAAAAGCCGAGTTATTAACAATATTCGGCATTTCCCTTGGTATTACTTGCACGGGCGAGAATTCCATATAAATTTGTAGAGCAATTTAACAGAATGTTTAACCAACAGTTTATTTAAAATTCAAATTATGAACAAAACAGATTTAATCGATGCAATGGCTGAAAACGCCGGGATTTCAAAAGCAGCTGCTAAAAAAGCTTTAGAATCTTTCCTTGAAAACGTTGAAAAATCACTTAAAAAAGGAGATAGAGTATCTCTTGTTGGATTCGGTTCCTGGTCAGTTTCTAAAAGAGCTGCTCGTGAAGGAAGAAATCCTCAAACCGGCAAAACAATCAAAATTGCTGCTAAAAATGTAGTAAAATTCAAAGCCGGAGCTGATCTTCAAAAGGCTGTTAACTAATAAGTTTTATTAGTAGAAAAATCTTAAGCCTTCCTTAAGGAAGGCTTTTTTTATTCTTAAATTTTCACAAGTTAATTTGATTTTCTTAATTTATTAAGTAGATTTAGATTAAAAGAAGCCGGTATGATCGCTTTAAAACCCACCAAAGGACATCTTTTAGTAGCAGAACCCTCCATTATAGGAGACGTAGCTTTCAACCGGTCAGTGGTTCTTCTTGCTGATCATTCTGAACAGGGATCTGTAGGATTCATCCTTAACAAAGTCCTCGACTTCACTCTAAAAGATCTTATTCCCGATCTCGATGAAAATTTCAAGATATACAATGGGGGGCCTGTAGAACAGGACAACCTCTACTTCATTCATAAAATTCCCGATCTTATTCCGGAAAGTATTGAGATAGCCAACGGCATCTACTGGGGCGGTAATTTTGAAGCCGTGCAACAGCTTATTGAAAAGAAAATGATCAATGATAAGCAGATACGCTTTTTCCTTGGCTATTCGGGCTGGGATGCCAATCAGTTAGCCGAAGAGTTGAATTCCCACTCATGGATCGTCACAGCTAATGAAGATAATGATATCATCGAGCGGCCATACAATTCATTCTGGAAAGATAAAATGCTGCAATTAGGCGGCGAATACGTTCTCTGGTCCAACGCGCCCGAGAATCCTACCTACAACTAGGTCAATCGCGCACGCATATTTAATTTGGAAAGCAATTCTTTAGCCACGGAATTGTCGAATTCTTTTTTCCTGTATTTGGTGATCGGCTGTATTCCCACAACCACATTAGTGATAAAGAGCTCATCGGCTTTCTGAAGTTCAAAGGGAGAGATTGAAGCTTCTTCGATTTCCAGATCCTCTACCTGCCCTACGATTGCCAGCAACTGTTTCCTGATGATGCCGTTTAGCGCCCCATCCTGAATGGGCGGCGTTTTGATCTTTCTGGCTTTCACCAAAAAAATATTCCCGTTTAGGGCTTCTACCACACTTTTTTTCTCATTCAAAAGAAGACAATTGTCGTAGCCGTTTTCTGAAGCAAAGATACTTCCCAGAACGTTAACTGCACGGTTGTTAGTCTTGATAGAAGAGAGCAGACCGCTGGTCACATAGTGGTCTTTGAAAAGTTCAACCTCATAAAAAGATTCGTTCAGGGTATAGAAAACCTCCTGAATTTTTTCGACTGTAATTAGGTATTCTATTTCCCTGCTGGAAGGCCTGTAGAAACCACCCTCCTGCCGGTAAACAGAAAATTTCACTCTTACGGGAGAGTTTTCAAGGGCTGAAGTTTTAAGGAGTTCGGTGATCTCTTGCTCCAGAAATTCCGGAGAAAAATTAGCGGGTATTTCCATTCTCATGATCCTCATAGAAGCCATGAGCCTGAAGTAATGATCTTCCCAGAACATCAATTTTCCATTGATAGCCCGAATGGTCTCAAATACCGAATCGCCATAAGCAAAACCTCTGTTCTTTACTGACAGATGCGCCTGGGCATCTTCTACTAATTCTCCGTTGTAATTGACCATAAAAAAACCCCGTTTAAAAACGGGGCAAAGGTAGTATTTCTTGAAGGAATATTAAACTGAACCAAGTACCTGTTTTAGATCAGACATCATATTTTCCCAAAGCATCTTCCCTTCGTCCACTTCATCTTCTTCAGCAAAATCGGTAATCATGATCGAAACATCTTTTGTAATATCATCTACCTGGATCCTAATCTCAAAGTAATAAGGAGTATCTTCTTCAGAAAGCCATTTGAATTTTACGCGCTCGTCACTCTTTTTGCTAACAAGCTTGGCTTTTTCTTCGCTTCCTTCCCAGATAAAGGTAAAAATCTCTCCGCGCGAATTCACATTATCGGCATACCACTCGCTTAGGCCAGAGGGGGTTGAGATGTAGTTGTATAATAAAGAAGGAGAAGCGTGAATGGGAAATTCCATTTCGTACTTGATCTTTTCTTCCATTTGCTGATTTATTAGTTTCGGGCAATATAGATATTCTTGTGAAACATAAAAAGAAATCAAAATAAATATTTTGGAAAATATTGTTTGCGTCAAATCAAATTGTTTTTATATTTGCACCCGCGTTTGCAGGAACCGTGAAAAGTTGCGCAGCGCAGGCCAAACGTAAGTTTCGGCGTTATGGCGAGGTAGCTCAGTTGGTTAGAGCGTCGGATTCATAACCCGGAGGTCCCGAGTTCAAATCTCGGTCTCGCTACAAGTAAAATAAGGGGTTTCGTTTTTACGAAATCCCTTTTTCTTTGCTCAGGTACAACATAGGTACAACTTCTCAAAAATTCCTTCCCTTCTTAACAACTTTTACTTATTTAATTTCAGTTGCTATCAACTGCTGTAATAATATTTTAAACAGCTTATACTGAATAACAATCTAAGGTGAGTTTCTAAATACATTAATTGTTGTCCGCCCTAATTTTAATTGCTGCAACAATGTGAAGTTCTTATCAACCTATTTTAGTAACCTAAACCTGCGCTTATCCCGGAAATTTCTGAAATAATCGTGTATATTGCAGTGGATATAACACGTTAGGGTGCTATTCGTCCAGCCTGGGACGGCCTGCAGCATCAAGCAAACAGGAATGAAGCCAGATGGTCAAAAAATCGGTGGATTAAAAATAAAAAGGATTTAAGAACTGCGAGTTTTAAAAAGA
>JBAWAB010000032.1:0-1679 GCA_049589035.1 Salegentibacter sp. | reverse complement strand
CCAGAGTCTCGGCGCGTTCTCCCAAGGTGAACCCGGGTTCAAAAGGTTTGATCTGCTCCATTAGATTACCTACAAGATCTCCTGCCAGGATCTCCGGGAAAGCCGGGATATCATAAATAGGTTTTTTGGGATAGATCTCAGAGCATTGCCCGCCCGGCTGGGGTAAGGCATCTATGAGATGCGTTTTTAACTTAAGGAGTCCCGCTTCGAAAACGGTGAACAATCCGGTTGGTCCTGCTCCTATGATCAGGATGTCTGTTTTAATCATCTTTCTCTTTTTTTCCAATTAAGGATTCGGTTAAATTATTCAGCTCATTAACTTTCGTCTCAAAGTCGCCTTTTATTGTTTTTCGGTATTGGTTTAAATTCTCTACCATTTCATTTACGTTCTCCGGAATCACTTCCTCAAAGAATTGCCTCAAACGCTTGGCCGTGGTAGGTGATTTCCCGTTGGTGGAAATTGCTATCTTCACATTACCTTTATTCACGATCCCTCCCATATAAAAATCACAGAGATCGGGCGTGTCGGCAATGTTGCACAACAGGTAACGCCGCTTTGCATTTCTATATATGCGCGTATTGAGTCTGGAATCGTTGGTAGCGGCAATTACTATATGCCGTTTACTTAATAAGGTCGGCCTATACCGGCTTTTGGTCAGCTTCACCCCGTGTTTAAGCGCTAATTCTTCAGTCTCCGGAAGGAACCATTTGGCAACTACTTCTACATTGGCATTTGGGCTGGATTTCAGCAAAAAATGCAGCTTTTCATGCCCCACGTTTCCGCCGCCGACTATCAGGATATTGAGCTTATTTACCTTTAAAAAAACCGGGTATAATTCGTTTCTTTCTTCCATTTTTTATTTTCTTCCGTCACATTGAGCGCCTGCCTGCCGCAGGCAGGGAGTCGAAATGTGACATTTCATCTATTTAGGTCTCGACTGCGCTCGACCTGACATTGTCGCATATTCCCGAAGCTTCGTGACGGATGGCTTCTCATTTTATAGAGTCTTCGGTAAAGCATTTACTTCCGAAGTTATCTTCTGAAGTTGCTGACTTTCCCGCACCACATCCCCAATCACTATGATGGCCGGCGCGATAAGCCTTTTTTCAGCAACCACTTTTTCTATGCTACTGATGATCCCGAAGCCGGATTTTTCATTTTCGTTGGTTCCGTTCTGGATCACCCCTACCGGAATATCTTTCTTTCCAAAACCGCTGAAAATCCTTACAATTTCCCCCAATTTGCCCATTCCCATCAGGATCACCACCGTAGCCGTCGACTGTGCCGCAAGCCGCACATCATTTGAAAGCTTCTTCTGCGAAGTGGTTCCGGTGATCACCCAAAAACTCTCTGCAGTTCCTCTTCGCGTGAGCGGAATTCCAACATTCGCAGGCACGGCTGCAGCCGAAGTTATCCCTGAAACCACCGCAGTCTCCAGGCCTCTGCTTTTTGCATAGTTGATCTCTTCTGAACCTCTTCCGAAGACAAAGGGATCGCCCCCTTTCAGCCGGACTACATGGCCGCGTTCCAGGGCGTATTTCACGATGAGCTCGTTGATCTCATCCTGGGAATAGCGATGTTTATCCTTTCGCTTGCCCACAAAGATATGCTCGGCTGCGGGCGCATATTCCAGCAACTGCCGGTTAATGAGTGCATCATACAGCACTACTTTAGCCGA
>JBAWAB010000031.1:0-11819 GCA_049589035.1 Salegentibacter sp. | reverse complement strand
TCTTTGCAAACTATTGTACCGATGCAGGAAGACACTATACTGCAAATTATAGCCTTGATCTTTATCTTGGAACTTCAAACGCCGGTACACCATTATATATGGATCAAATGCCTGCAACAGGTATGGATGGAGAATTTTATGCAGATCCAGTTTGTCTTGCCGTTCCAGCTCCCGCAGCTGGTGTAGGTGCCGATGAACCTTATCTGTACTATGAAGTCACCTTGATGGACTGGGCAGATAATTATGGAACCGCCGGAGACTATGTTGAAAGTGGAACCCTCACCTGGAATGAGGTACAAGCTTTGCTTAACGATGACGGTACCACTGCAGAATATGAGCACATTTTTATAAACTGTGATGGAGAACAACCACCAGCATGTGATCCTAATGATCCTCAGGCTGACTGTGACAATGACGGAGTCCTTAACGGTGATGATGCCTGTCCAGATACTCCTGCCGGAGTGCAGGTGAATGCTCAGGGATGTGAAGAAACTACTGTAGCCTGTGATATTGATGCTTTGGATAGTTCCAGTTGTGCAAGAGGTATAACTCCTGATTCTATGACTCCTGATTATGCGAATGTTGGAGACTTCTATGAGGTTACTGCCGATGGGCCGTTACCATTACTTCAGGATGAAGGAGATGCATTCGGGGCTGCTATAGGTACTTCTGGATTCACTATTTCTGGAGGAGCTCTTACAGTTTCTCTTGATCCTTCTGCTGGCCTTTATTTTACCGATTACAGAATAGAGGTATCCGATTCTCAGGGAGGGAATATTTCCTGTCTCGCTGGTGTAGACCTTGCAGTTGTAGATAATGGCGACACTGTAGATTACACACTCAACATAGATGGTTCCTTCAGTTATCCTATTTATGTTAGGGTAATGAGCAATGAATGTCCATTGCCATAACAGGGATAAAAATTAAGCCCAATCAAATTAATTAACCGGGGGGTGACTAATTTATTGGGTTTTTTATCACCGCCAGGCTTCTGGCGGTAATAAAAGAGGCTGTTCGAAATTCGTTTCGGACAGCTTTTTTTTGTTGTGAACATTTGTTAAATATTTGAGTAATAAAGCCTTACAATACAATTTAGAAGACGGAATTCAAGATCGTCTATCTCCTTAAAAGATCGATGAACGGCAAATTGCCAATAATGGAATACTTTATGCGCTTCTGGAAAAATGTTACAAGGTTGCCGATAAAACGACTCTATTGACTGTAAGTAAAATACTACATACTAAAATGTTAAGGTTTTTTGGAACAGACTTTGTAAAACTCATAATCGTTATAAAAGAATGTTAATTTAAATTAGAGAAATTTAACCCTACTTATGAAAAAAAGTAAATTAATTTATTTGCTACCGGCTCTTGCACTTCTGTCCTGTAGTAAAGATCCAATCGAAGACCCGGCATCAACAGAAGAGCAGGTACTTCCAGAACAAACAACCCAGACAAAATCAGTAACCGAAGTAGCTTATCCAGATACACGCGGCCCCGTATCGGATGTATACTTTGCTGGCCAAAAGCTGGCTGTTGAAGAGCAAAACGGTGATTATATCTATGAAGGAGATATAGTTTTCCCTAAGAATATGGTTACCACAAGCCCGGTAAAAAGGGTTTATGAAAAGGGAGAAACCCCGTCGGCTCAAAAGAGTGTTGGAAGAACTTCCGGGTATTGGCCTAATAACACGGTATACTATTCAATAGACCCTAATTTACCTAACTCAAGCCGTGTTACCGCTGCCATTAAGCACTGGCAAAGCGCTACTCCTCTGAAGTTTGTTCAACGAACAAACGAATCTAACTATATCTACTTTACTCCTGGTTCAGGATGTTCCTCAAGCGTGGGAATGGTAGGCGGAAGGCAGAATATTACTCTGGCAGATGCCTGTACATCAGGAAATGCTATTCACGAAATAGGCCACGCGGTTGGTCTGTGGCATGAACAAAGCCGTGTAGACAGGAATGATTACATCACCATTCACTATGGAAATATCAAAAGTGGAATGGAGCATAATTTCGATACCTACGCCCAGAGTGGCTTTGATGGTAAGGAGTTTACCTCTTCGCTTGATTTTGGTTCTATCATGATGTATGGTCCTTATTCCTTCTCAAGCAATGGGCAACCTACCATTACAAAAACTGATGGCAGTACCTATAACGTACAAAGACAGGCTCTTTCTTCCCAGGATATCCAGGGTGTGGAAAGCATGTATGGAGGAAGTGCCACCGGCGGGGGAAGCACCGAGTATATTGATGGTGAGTATTATACCATCAGTGGTCTTAGAGTGTTGAGATCATTCGGAATGTGGTACTACTATTCACAATGGGGCTGGAAACAAGTGGAATTGAAAAACGGTTTCTGGTATTACGCCTAGATAATCCTGAAATAAGAACGAAAACCCGGCTGCCCCGCCGGGTTTTTTTTATGCCTTGAATTGAGGAATTCTGGAGTGCACTCCACAGCATTTGTAGAGAATTTCCACAGGAATTTAAAATTGGTTTGAAACTACCAATTTTGATGAAAAAAAGTTCAAACTTTAACTATTGAAGGAAAGTCCTTGCTTTTCCTGAAGTTTTGTAAGATTAATGAGTTTGTACATTATAATTCCGGGAGTTTTCTTTGCGTGAAATCCCGGAGGTCTTCGAAGAACTCAAAAAATTCCTTTTTAAAATCTTCATAGTGGTTTTGAAGGTCTTCCACAGCGAAGTTCATCTTGGACTTGTTCCCCGTTCGCATGTTCATCTGATACAGGATCTTACCAATGCCTTCGATAGTAGCATAATTCAGTAACCAGTTATTTTCTATCATAACAGGCAGGAAACGCTGAACCTTCTTTGGAAGAATATCAAAGTGGGCGTTGAGCATTTGGTAGAATTGATCTACGTATGTTTCAAGAGGGACTGACGAATATTTTTTCCAGTTTGCGGCCAAAAAATGGTCGTATAAAATGTCTACGATTACTCCGCTATAATGCCGGTACTTCGGAAATAGCCGCTGCGAACTTTTACGGAACACCGGGTGGGTATCAGTATAGTAATCGATGGCGCGGTGCAGAATGATCCCTTTTTGAATTCTTTCAGGATAATGCAGGAATTTTCGCCCCTTGATAGAATCAGCAATGAAATTACCGATTTTCAGCTGATCATCTTCCCCCGAGAGATATATGTGCGCCAGATAATTCATTCGATTAAGTTAAGAATTTAGAAGTCATTCCTGTTTAATTTCTGTTAAGTTTTGGGGTGAAGCTGAATGGCCTTGTATATTTGCTCTCAGTGAAATAAATCCAAAATAAACTATATGAGTCTTATAAAATCTATTTCCGGAATTCGCGGAACTATCGGCGGTGCTCCTGCTGAAAATCTTACTCCTATCGATACCGTTAAATTTGCTGCGGCCTATGGCACTTTTCTGAAAAAGGTCACCCAAAAGAAGAACCTTAAGGTAGTAATAGGCCGGGACGCGAGAATTTCCGGAAAAATGATCCAGGAACTTACCATGAATACTTTGGTGGGACTGGGAATAGACGTGGTAGATCTCGGTTTGTCTACCACCCCGACAGTAGAAATTGCTGTGCCTATGGAAGAAGCGGATGGAGGTATTATTCTTACCGCCAGCCATAACCCGAAACAGTGGAATGCTTTAAAACTTCTGAATAGCAAAGGTGAATTCCTTAGCGGAGATAATGGCACTCAGATCCTTGATATTGCTGAAAATGCCGATTTTGAATTCGCCGAAGTAGATGAACTCGGTAAAATAACTTCCATAGAAGATTATATCGATCGTCATATAGAGCAGGTGCTTGCGCTAAAACTCGTGGATGCAGAGAAGATTAGGAATGCCGGTTTTAAGGTAGTAGTTGATGGAGTTAATTCTTCCGGAGGGATTGCAATTCCGAAGCTACTCCGAAAAATGGGTGTTGAAGTTGTGGAATTGTACTGTGAACCAAATGGACAGTTTCCGCATAATCCGGAGCCGCTCAAAGAACATCTCACAGATATTTGCAATCTCGTCAAAAAAGAAAAGGCAGATCTTGGCATTGTGGTAGATCCTGATGTGGACCGGCTGGCTTTCATCGATGAAACAGGAGAAATGTTTGGAGAGGAATATACCCTCGTGGCCTGTGCCGATTTTGTACTAGGGAAGACCCCTGGAAATACGGTTAGTAATCTTTCCTCTTCGAGGGCGCTTCGCGATGTGACCGCTAAACACGGGGGGCAATATCAGGCCAGCGCTGTTGGCGAGGTGAACGTCGTGCAGCTCATGAAAGACAGTGATGCTGTTATTGGAGGAGAAGGGAATGGCGGGATTATTTATCCTGAAGCACACTACGGCCGCGATAGCCTGGTTGGAGTCGGGCTTTTCCTTACTCATCTTGCTGAAAAAAAAGTAAGTGTTTCTGAACTCCGAAAGGAATATCCGGCTTATTACATGAGCAAAAACAAGATCCAGTTAACTCCTGATCTTAATGTAGATGAAGTGTTGATTACGGTGAAGGAAAACCACAAGAAAGAAGAAATTTCTACCGTTGACGGCGTGAAGATCGATTTTCCTGAAAATTGGGTGCATCTTAGGAAATCAAATACCGAGCCTATCATTCGCATCTATACGGAAGCAAAAAGCCAGCAGGAGGCTGACGAATTAGCTGACAAAATGATCACAGAGATTAAAGGGATCATTGCTTAATCCAGGATCACTGAATTTTCAGGTTTTTCAGAGTTTCGATGCTTCCAGCGTTTGTGCGTCCACAGATAGTATTCGGGCGCTGTTCTGATCTGTTTTTCCAGCATTTCGAAAAATCTTTTGGTAATATAAAATTCCGGCTCCTCGCATGGGGAGTCGGTAATACTTTCCAGAGTGGCGCGATACTGGCCTCTTCCGGTCTTTTCAACATGAAGATAGGCAACCGACATATCAAAATCACGTGCCAGTTTTTCTGAACCTGCAAAAACCGGAACCTCAATATTCATAAACTCTGTCCAGAATTTCGATTTTGACCATTTTGGAGATTGATCGGCGATCATGGCATAGATGCTATTATTTCCTTTCTTTTCATTTGTAGCTATGGTTCTTGACGCTTCGACCGTGGGAATGAGTATGCCTTCGAATTTTCCCCTGATCTTTCTTACGAGGTCATCAAAGTATGGGTTCTTGATCTTCTTATAAATTCCGTAGGCACGATATTTTACATCATAAAGCTGAAGTGCGATCATCCATTCATAGCTGGCGTAATGTCCGCACATGAGAATGAGGCTTTTGTCAAGGTTTTCGATCCGTTTGATCTCTTCAGGATTTGTAAAGATAAATCGAGCTTTGAGTTCTTCACTCGAAATAGACATGCTTTTAATCATTTCCAGGAACATGTCGCACATATGAGAATAGAATTTCCTTCGTATTCTAATGATCTCAGGCTCGGGTTTTTCCGGAAAGATTAATTTCAGGTTCTCGGTGACGGTTTTTCTGCGATACCGGAAGATGCGGTACACTAAAAAACAGATGAGATCAGAGACCAGGTAAAAAAGCCGGAAAGGAAGAATGGAAATTAACCATAAGAGAGGATATGCTAACCAGAAAACTAAAGCCTGCATGAAAAAACTTTCAGCAAATATATGGTATATTTGGCTTAAAACTTAGTGCATATGGGAGAATTGAATCTCGTGACGATCATCATCATCGCGGCCAATGTTATTATTTCCTTTAAAGGTTTTAGTGATCAGGCTTTTTTTCAGAAGTATAAATTCAACATCGGAGATATTAAAAGGGGCGCTAAACATCAGGTGCTCACCTCCGGATTTTTGCACGTGGATACTTCCCATTTGTTGGTTAACATGCTCACGCTGTATTTCTTCGCTAATGTCGTAATCTTCTATACGGGAGCAGTAGGTTTTTTGCTGGTGTATCTCGCCTCACTGATTTTGGGTAATCTCTTGTCATATTTCTTCCATAAAGATGAATATGACTACAGCGCGGTAGGGGCCAGTGGAGCGGTTATGGGAGTCTTGTATTCGGCGATCTTGTTGAGGCCCGATATGACTCTTGGTTTGTTCTTCGTGATTCCGGTGCCTGCCTACATCTTTGGGATTGGTTATTTGTTGTACACGATCTACGGAATGAAACGCCGGTTGGGCAATATCGGCCATGATGCTCATTTCGGGGGTGCCATTGGCGGCTATGTCCTTACCCTGATCCTGGCGCCCTGGGTTTTCCAAAGCCATCTGTTGATGGTGATCCTTTTAGCCATCCCGATCATCGTACTTTTTGTGCTTCAGAAGGCCGGAAAGATCTGAAAGTGGTATTCTTCTTGATCCTTCAGTAAAAATTAAATCTATTACTATGAAAAAAATAATCTTTCTTTTCGCTCTTACTGCTTCCCTGGGAATGCAGGCTCAAAATAATCCTGCTGAACCTACCGTGAGTGTCACCGGGGAAGGCACAGTAAAAGTGGTGCCCGACCAGGTTATTATAAACTCCCGAATTGAAACTGAAGGTGCCGATGCCGGCGAAGTGAAAAAACAGAATGATGCCACAGTCGATAAGATCATCAGTTTTCTTAAGAAACAAGGGGTGGATTCGAAGAATATCGAGACAGATTATGTGAATCTCAACAAGCGCTACAACTACGATGACAAAACCAGTACTTATGTTGCCAACCAGGCAATCTCCATAAAGCTTGAAGATCTTTCAGATTATGAAGAGATAATGAGGGGACTTCTGGAAAACGGGCTTAACAGGATCGATGGGGTGCAGTTCAAATCTTCTGAAGTTGAGAAATATGAAAGTGAGGCCCGTCGGAAAGCCGTGCTCGACGCGAAGCAAAAAGCAACTGAACTTGCTACTCCGCTTGGACAAAAGATCGGGAAGGCCATCAGTATCAACGAAGTTGGCAGCAACAATATCCAGCCGGTATATCGAATGGCCGAAATGAAGATGAGCGACAGCGCCCAGGGGCAACAAAGCATTGCTCCCGGGGAAATGGAGATAACCGAGAAAGTGAATGTGAGTTTCCTGCTGCAATAACTTCCGAAGGGGAAAATAAAAGCAATAAAAAAGCGCCTCAACGGGCGCTTTTCTAGTTTAAAAACAGAAGGTTTTTTACTTGCTGTTAAGCATTTCTTTGATCTTGTTTTCCAGATCGTCTCCACGAAGATTTCTGTCAACGATAACGCCATTTTCGTCCAAAATATAAGTAGCAGGAATCGCTCTAATGTCGTACTTCCTTGCCACAGGATCCTGCCAGAATTGTAGATTCGATACATGTTGCCATTCAAGATTGTCATCTTTGATAGCCTTTAGCCATTTATCTTTTTGGCCTGGCTTGTCGAGAGAAACACCGATGATATTCAATCCCTGGTCATGATATTTTTTGTAGATCTTCACGACATTTGGGTTTTCTGCACGGCAAGGCTTACACCATGAGGCCCAGAAATCGATAATGGTCACTTTTCCCATTGCATCTTTTAGACTAAGTTCTTTTCCATCAGGAGTTGGAGCCGAGAAATTGGGCGCTTTGGCACCTATATCTACGGCGCTGCGTTTGTCAAGATTCTCCTTTAGAGCCTTGCCTAAGCTGCTGTTCTGAACATTTTCTCCAAGGCTATCGTACATTTCCTGAATATCTTTCCCGGGATAAGACTGCATTCTTAAAAGATCGGTCAACGCCATTACAGATACAAAGTTATCCTTGTTTTCTGTGATCATTTTTTTCTTGTAGACCTTATCATTGTCCATGATCTCTTTTTGCGTTTGCTGAAGCTGTTTCAGTTTAGCCGTATCCTGACTCTGAATAGCCTCCCGCATATCTTTACGGGCATCCATCATTTCCTGGTTCACATTCTTCAGGTGGCCAAGGTATTCGTATAGCGCCTTGTTTTCTTTACCGCCATTAACTTCTGAAGTTCTCAGGCTGTCTTTATGTACCTCAAAATTGATCTCTTTGTTTTCAGAAATAAAGAGAACATTCCCGGGAATTCCCTGGAATTCAAGGAAAGAAAGATTCGGGCTTTGCACTTCTTTCATATCCAGCTTAAACTCGCCGTCTTCAACTGTAGTAGAATCAATACGTTCAGGTCTGTTTTGATCGCTGATTTCAGATACATACACTTTGGTGCCATCATCAGCATTATCAATGGTTCCGGAGAGGTAGTACCCCTTGTCATTTTGACAGGAGAAGCTAAGCGCCGACAAAGCCAGAATGGCCATTATTTTTCGCATAATCTTAATTGTTTTGGGCAAAAATAAACAACTACAGATTTAATACCCTTCCTTTTTAATAAAAAATTGTTAATTCCCGGGGGCTGAACCTGCGCCACAGGTAGAAATTTTATTTTTATCTTATATTGGACATTTATGAAGCAGCAAATAGAAGATTTTCCTTTAGATGTAAAAATCAGCTTTCACAAGGTTATTGAGCAATATAAAAAGCAGGTGGAGCAGGAGCAGAGCGGCGTCGCAAAGGAATATATGCAGAATGTTCTGGATTATGTTTCTTCCTATCCGGCTTTGACCGAAGGTATTGAAGATGCCAGTGAACTCAAAAAATATAAGGAGCCAATCAAGATCCTGCTGGATGATCTGTTTCCAAGCGTCCTCACTAACAATGAGATCAAGGCGGTTTCCATTCCTTATCACAATAAACTTTTTAATTGTTCGCGCAGACTCCGAAAGATCCTCGAAATGGCAGGGGAAGATTTTGAGCTGAAAATGCGCAATATGGACGGCGACATGTATTATGTGCAGGCATGCGTCAATATTCTGAATGACTATTACGGTTATGATGTTGATTTTTCGCGTCCGCTCTACTACGATATTCCCGCTGAAAATGGTATTCTCAAGCATTACCGTATAGCATTGAATGGCGATTTTGTGGAAATTCAGCCAACTGAAAAAGCGAAGGAGATAAGCCAGGAGGATGTGGATAAACTCATTCAGAATGTTGAGAATATTGATTTGTGGAAGGAGATGTTCCCGCCCAAGAGCTGGATATTCAAAGGTTTCACGATCCTTAACCTCACCGATGTCACTATTGATGATGCAATTTCAGAACTAAAGACCACTTTGCTTTACCAGGAAACTACAGAAAAGGAGGAGCTTTTAAAGCTTCAGGAGATCTTCCGTTCTATTTATAAGATTCCTGATCTTCGGGTGGGTTTTACAGTATATAATCCGGAGGAAAAAATATTTGAGCGCATGGAGGCTAAAGATGCCCAAAGCTTCATTTTGAACAAGCAGTTGGTAAGCGATTGTAAAACCGGTATCTGCGAAGATTCCTTCAATAAGCTCATTACTCAGAATAGTTATTTCACTATCGCCAATGTGGAAACCTATGCCAAAAAGAACAATGATAACCTGCTTTCGCGAAATCTCATAGAAAACGGAGTGATGAGCTGTATTCTTGCACCAGTGGCCAAGAAGAAGCGCCTGCTGGGAGTGCTGGAACTGGTTTCAGAAAGGAAAAATGAGCTTAACAGTATCAACGCGATCAAGTTGGAGGATATATTGCCTTATATAGTGACCGCTGTGGAACGTAACCGTAGCGAATTCGAGAACCGTGTAAAAGCGGTGATCCAGAGCGAGTGTACTTCCATACACCCCAGTGTGCTATGGGTCTTTGAAAAGGAAGCCCGGAAATACATCAAAGATCTCGACGAAGATGGCCTGGCTTCTTTTAAAGATATTGCCTTCAAGGATGTCTATCCCTTGTATGGACAAATTGATATCGTGGCCTCTTCGGAAGCCAGGAATGAGGCTATTCAAAAAGATCTGCTTAATCAATTGGAGACGATTCTGAAGCTGATAGACAAAGCGTACCAGATCGAAAAACTTCCCATTTATGAGCAGGTGAAATTCCGGCTGAGGGATTTTCAGGAAGACCTGAAAGAAAATCTGAATGCCTCCAGTGAACAGAAGGTTTTTAATCTGCTTCAGAAGGAAGTGAACCCAATCATGGATCACATCAAAAGACAGTCGGATGAGTTGAAAAAAATGGTAGATGATTATCAGAATTCGCTCAATCCCGAAACCGGTATTGTTTATGAGTATCGGAAGCATTACGACGAGACGGTTCAGCAAATAAACAGGACTATGTCCCGCTACATTGACCGGAAACAGGTAGAGGCGCAAAAGATCTATCCGCATTACTTTGAGAGATATAAGACCGACGGGGTTGACCACAACATCTATATTGGCCCGTCTATGGCCAACAATCGCCCTTTTAATAAGGTGTATCTTTACAATATGAGGCTGTGGCAGTTGAGCACCATGTGCGAAATGGAGAACAGGTTCTACCAGCTCCAGGAGACCACTCCTATAAAACTGGAGGCAGCTTCGCTGATCCTGGTCTACAATACCACGCTTTCGATCCGTTACCGGATGGATGAGAAAAAATTTGATGTGGATGGTACCTATAATGCGCGATTTGAGATCATCAAAAAAAGAATAGATAAAGCTTTTATTAAAGACACCGAAGAACGGATCACTCAAAAAGGGAAAATAGCCATTATCTATTCGCAGCGCAACGATGAACGCGAGTATCTGAGGTACATTCACTACCTGCAAAAAAAGAACTACCTCGGGGAAGAGGTGGAACTGTTGGAGCTCGAAGATGTGCAGGGTGTGGTAGGCCTCAAAGCCATACGGGTGAATATTCTTTACAGCACCAGAGATGATGATTCCCGTGAGGAAACCATCACTTATGAGGACCTGATGGAGGAACTACATTAGGTAAAACGCCAGCACAAAACTGATCACCGAAATGATAATGCCTACCATGAATACCGTGTAAGTTAATCGGAGCAGGAGGTACTTCCTGTGCAATACCTTTCCGAGTAAGTGAAGGTCCAGCATGAGCAATTCATAAACGTGATCATTATCTTCCATGGCTTCCTGGAGCGCCCATTTAAAACGGTCAAAAGGCATCTTGTGAAAATTTCCGAAGAATAAAAGATTTACTTCCCGGTTTTCGACCTGCTCATTGGTAAATTCTCCGCTGGTAATATTAGGCCGGGTAGACATGATCGAAAGGATAATGGAGGCTACGCTGAAAAGCACGAGAATCAGAGTTGGAATCAGTAAATGCCTGTTGGTAGCAGCGTCGAGTTTCGGGATAAGATTCGAAAGCGCCAGGGAGATAATAATGGCATTTACCGAAAGGAGAATATTCGCCTTGGTATCGGCTATATCACTCAGTTTTATATGATTTCTAAGGGTTGTACGGAAGAGCGTCTGGATGCTTCTGTCTGGAACGTTGTTCTTGTATTCGGCTTTTAGCCTCGCCTTATGCTCTTCTTTCTTTAGCTTTTTCTCCTGCTTGTTTTGTTTTTCAATAAGTTTCAGCAGGTTTTCTTCTTTCTGAGGTTTCCATTTCTCGAGAGCGTAAGAAGTGTAATATTTATGATCTTCAGTAAACTCATGAATATTCTCCTGAACCCATTCCCTGTTGGTGAAATTCTTTATATGATGCAACTCCAGTTCCTGCCTCAGCAGCTCACTGGTTTCCTGGAAATATTCCCTGGCAAAATGGGAAGAATCGGCATCCCTTATGATCTTCTCCGGCAGGCTTTCCGGCTGGTAATTAATCTCGGTAGCCGCAATGCATTTGGTCACTTTTTCGGTCAGCTCGGGAGTGGCATTATTCTCCTTAAGAAAGCGTGAAGCGATCTTTACGCTTTTGGCTTCATGGCCCTTATAAGTTTCGGTGTAGCCCGTGTCATGCAGCCATGCCGCAAGGATTAACGCCTCTTTGTCTTTAACATTAATTTCAGAATTATCAATTAATTCTTTGGTACTTTTAACCACACGCTGAGTATGCTTAAGGTTAT
>JBAWAB010000030.1:0-6941 GCA_049589035.1 Salegentibacter sp. | reverse complement strand
AGCAGAAAGCACCGCTAAAGAAGATGTCTTCTATGGCAGCAAAGGCGACAAGGCGTTCGGCGAAAGAATCAGATTCTTTCCATTGGAGTGCCCATTCTGCTTTTTTCTTAATGGCCGGGAAAACTTCCATATCCTTAAAGAGCTTGTCTTTTTCCCGATCATCTTTCACATAAGCATCGATGAGCAGGGAATTGGCTTCAGCATGGATATTTTCCTTCATGATCTGAAAGCCGTAGAAGAATTTTGCTTCCGGATACTGCACTTCATTTACGAAATTCCGGGAGAGGTTCTTGGAGACCAATCCGTTGGAAGCCGCAAAAAAGGCAAGGATATGTTTTATAAAATAACGCTCGTCGGAATTCAGTTTGTGATTCCAGTCATTCAAATCCTGGTGAAGATCAATTTGTTCGGCAGTCCAGAAGCCCGTTTCGATTTTTTTGTACCAATCCCAGAGGTCATGGTGTTTAACAGGGAAAATTACGAATCGATCTTTATTTTCCTGCAGAATAGGTTCTGGTAATTCCATTGGGGGCTTTTAATGGATTCTGTTATTTATTTAGAACTTCCTTAACAAATATTGCAAATTATTTGGAATATTGAAAGATATGAAACTGAAGCTTTTCAACAAAGTTTTCAACATGTTTTATTAACTTCTTTTCATAGTATAGTGGAGAGCAGTTTATTAAAGGCTTTGTGATTAGGGGAACGTCGTATGGGCGGGTGGAGAATTGCCGGCACAGAGATTTTGAAAATCCTTAATAACTGTAATCTGGAAAGGGTGCTAAGACTTTTTCACACTTTATGCTTTTCTTAACGTTAATAGGAAATAAATTTTAAGAGAAGCGATATTGGGCAGAATAGCTAATTTTTACCTGGCTGGCTGCTTTTTTTTTCATTTTCCCTTATCAAAAAGAGGTAGACTGGAAAATGATCACTGTATCCGCCCTGGTAACCGGAATAGCCATAACTGCGGAAAGGATAGCCTCGAAACTGCCCACTTGGAGTCACCAGGTAAGCCTTGTTGAAAATTCCAGCCTTGTAGAACTGGAAAGCGCTGAAGTCCTTTTTTAGCAGGGACTCCGAAATCAGCATTTGATCGAATAGGTTCCAGGAATCCCGGTAGGCGAGCGTCCCCATTCCGGACTTCTGCATTTTTTCCATGGGATTAAAGAGTTCCTGGAATTTGAGATCGGGGGCTGAAGCTTTGGTGTTCAGGATATTTTTAAGGCTCTTGCTGTCGGGATCATCATTAAAGTCGCCCATACTGATGATTTTGGCGTAGGGATCAAGGCTGTAAAGTGAATCCATGATCTTCTTGTTGAGTTCGGCTGCTTTAATTCTTTTATAGCGGCTTTTTTCCTCACCTCCGCTTCGGGAAGGCCAGTGATTAATAATGAAGTTGATCTTTTCACCCGCCAGTAGCCCCGTCACTACCAGCTGGTCGCGGGTAAAATCTCTTTTGTCGGGGTCGTTGTTGTCATAGAGTAGAAGCCGCCGGGATTGAGTATTCAGGGGTGTAAAATGACTCTTTTGGTAAAGTATGGCAACGTCAATTCCGCGCCTGTCAGGAGAATCGAAATGAATAATATCATACTTCTGATCTTTCAGTTGCGGCTGACTCACCAAATCTTCCAGGACTTTGCGGTTCTCAACTTCACAGAGCCCGATTACTACCGGTGAATTTCCCGTTGTTTCTCTGCCGATCTCAGAAAGCACGCGGGCGAGATTGGCCAGTTTCTGCCGGTATTTTTCTTCATTCCATGCATCTTTGCCGGTTGGGGTTTTTTCATCATCAAAGGTGAAAGGATCATTTTCGGTGTCGAAGAGATTCTCCACATTGTAAAACGCAATTCCTGCTATTTTGTAAGACTTTTCTCCCTGCGCTGTGAGCTGGCAAATATTGGCGAGGAGAAAAAAGGCAGCAATGATAAAGCTCTTCTGCATTGGAATACTATTTTTTTTGAAAAATAAGAATGTAAATTACTGAAAAATTGCGTGTTAGATAATTAATGTATAATGTTATCCTCTCTTTGGCTGAGAAATGGGATGAAAAAAATCTTGTTTTATGTGGTTGCAATCTTGTATTGCGGCGTTAAATTATCTGCACAAGAGGCTTCCCTACAAGGCAAAGTGGTAGATGCGGCAACCTATTCAGGCTTGCCCGGGGCGAATATTGCCATAGAAGGAAGCTTTCTGGAAACCGTTTCAGAAGCTGATGGCAGTTTCCGGATTTTCGGAGAGAATTTTCCCACCGGTGCGCAGTTGCTCGTACTTTCCAGGAGTGGTTATGCCACCCAAAGGATCCCGGTTACTATTAATTCCGGAGAACAAAAGGACCTGGATCTTATTTTGATGGAGCCCGATCCCGGCCAGGAGCAACAGATGGGGAATATTACTCTTTCTGATTCAGAACTAGACGAAGATGAGGGCGGTGCCGATAATGTTTCCGCGCTTTTACAAGCTTCGCGGGATGTTTTTCTCAATGCTTCAGCCTTTGATTTTAGCGCGACTTTTTTCAGGCCACGGGGTCTTGACAGTGAATTCGGAAAACTTCTGATCAATGGCATCGGCATGAACAAATTCTATAACGGCAGGCCTCAATGGGCAGATTGGGGAGGATTGAACGATGTTCAGCGAAATCAGAACTTTTCGATGGGGCTTGCGGCTTCCGAAGAAACCTTTGGAGGCCTTGCCGGAACCACCAATATCATCATGCGTGCTTCCCAATATTCCCGGGGTGGCAAAATCTCTGTTGCCGGTGCCAACCGCAGTTATTCGGGTAGACTGATGGCTACCTACAATTCAGGCGAAAGGAAAAATGGCTGGTATTACTCTGTTTCTGCCTCACGGCGATTCGCCAAAGAAGCTTATACAGATGGAACTGTGTATGATGCCAATTCCTTTTTTGCTTCAGTTGAAAAGAAGATAAATCCTGAGCATAGCCTCAATTTCACAGCTTTTTACACACCCAATATCCGTGGAAAAGCCTCTGCAAATACCGACGAGGTCTTTGAACTGCTAGGGCGGAGGTATAATTCTTATTGGGGATACCAAAATGGGGAAATACGAAATTCTAGGCTTCGGGAAATAAAAGAACCCGTTCTTATACTGAACCATTTTTGGAAACTTTCAGAAAAAGCCGAAATAAACACCAATCTTGCCTACCAGTTCGGGAAAGTCGCTAATACCCATATTGATTATGGCGGTACCCGCCTGGTATTGCTGAACGGCCAGGAAAGCTATCTTGGCGGTGGCAGTAATCCTGATCCCGCGTATTATCAGAAGCTACCCAGTTACTTTCTGCGTTTCCCTGATAACTCCAATTATGAGGCTGCCTACCTGGCAGAGCAAAACTTCAGGGGAGACGGGCAACTGGATTGGGAGGCATTGTATACGGCCAATCTGCAGTCGGTTTCCAACGGGGGCAATGCCATTTATATTCTTTCTGAAGACCGTAATGACGATCAAAATCTCACTGCGAATTTCCTGCTCGCGTACAGGCTGAACGAAAGTACAAAACTCAATGCCGGCCTTAGTTTCTCAAGGCTCAGGAGCGAGAATTTTGCAGCTGTCCGGGATCTTTTAGGCGGAAATGCCTTTCTGGACATCGATTTTTATGCTGAAGGAGATCCTGAAAATTCTGAAGCTGATTTAGCCCAAAACGATCTGCAGCACAGGAACAGGCTTGCTGGTGAGGGCGACCGGTATAAGTACAACTATGAATTGTCTGCTGAAGAGGCTGAAGCTTTTGTCCAATTTCAGGTAAAGCTGAAGCATTTCGACCTTTTTGCGGCTGCACAGGGAAGTGGCACGCAATATCAAAGGGAGGGCATATATCAGAATGGCGTTTTTCCGGAGAATTCGCTGGGGAAGAGCGAAAAGCTGGAATTCTTTGATTTTGGCTTTAAAAGCGGAGCCATGTACAAATTGAGCGGCGGGCATTTCCTGGAATTTAATTCGGCTTTCCTCACACGGCCTCCGAACCTGAGGAATTCCTTTGCCAATGTGAGGCAGAACAACCGTACGGTAGCCAATCTGGAAAGTGAGAAGATCCTGGCAGGAGATTTTTCCTATAGATATCGCTCGTCTTTTACAAAGCTTCGGCTTACGGGTTATTTTTTGCAAATGGCCGATGGCACAGAAGTTTCCTTTTACTATGCCGATGGGCTTTCGGGTTTGGGCAGGAACAGCACCACCGCTTTTGTACAGGAAGTGTTGACCGGTGTCGGCAAGCGGCATGTAGGATTAGAATTCGGTGCTGAAGCGCAGCTCACTTCAGCTTTAAAACTGAAGGCAGTAGCAGCCATTGGAGAATTCATCTATAATAAGGATCCGCAGCTTTATCTCACCTCCAATACCTTTCAGGAGCCGGTAAACTATGGCAGGGCGGCACTTAAGAATTACCATCTTGCCGGAGGTCCCCAGCAGGCGGTGCAGCTGGGCTTTGAGTACAGAGATCCGCAATACTGGTGGTTTGGGGCCAGTCTCAATTATTTTTCGCATGCCTATGTGGACGTCAGTCCGCTTACCCGTACTTCAAACTTTTTTACTGATGCCGACGGCCTGCCAATACTGAACTACGATCAACAAAAGGCTCGTGATCTGTTGGAGCAGGAGCAGTTCGATGATTATTTTCTTCTAAATGCTGTGGGTGGTAAATCCTGGCGGTTGAAATCCCATTACCTGGGATTTTTTATGAGCATCAATAACATTTTGGATGAATTATATAAAACCGGCGGATTTGAACAGGCCAGAAATGCCAATTACCGAAGCCTGCTGGAAGACAAGGAGCGGGAGCAGCCACTGTTCGGTTCCCGGTATTGGTATGGCAACGGCGCCACCTGGTATGCCAATCTTTATTTCAGATTTTAAAGAGGAATTTATGAAGACGAAACTAATTTTATGCGGATTGATCTTTAGCTTTTTAGGCTGTGTGCAGACTGACGATTTTGATCTTCCCGCACCTGAACAAAAACAGGTCGATTTTGAGGGAAATTTGACGTCCATCTCTGCTGTAAAAGGGAATTTCAATTTGCTTACGAGTGAGATCTATAGCTTTGCGGGAACGGATACCTATTTCCAGGGTTATGTGGTTTCCAGCGATGAGGGAGGAAATTTTTACAAGCAGCTCGTTCTTCAGGATAAGCCTTCCCAACCCACTGCGGGTATCGAAATCCTTATTGACGATAATTCGCTTTATGAAACTTATAACTTCGGAAGAAAGCTCTACATAAAACTGGATGGTCTTAGCCTTGGTTTTAATAATGGCGTTTTGCAGCTCGGTCTTCAGAATAGGGGCGATATTGTGGCAATTCCACCTGCTCTTATAGATGACCATATCATTCGAAGTTCAGAAACGGCAGAGGTCATTCCGCTGCCGCTGGAAATCGTCAATTTCAGTCAGGAATTCACGAATCTTTACGTGGAATTGGAGAAGGTTCAGTTTAACCGCAATCTCGTTAGGGAAGATCAGCTTTTTTCCTTTGCTTCGAATCAGGCAGATCAGTACGAAGGCGAGCGGCAGCTGGAAAGCTGTTTCTCTGGAGCTACGACCACGTTAAGCACCAGTACTTATGCCGATTTCAAATCGTTGTTGTTGCCTCGGGGTTCCGGGAAGGTGAAAGGAGTTCTTACCCGCAATTATTATGATGATCATTATGTAATAGCGGTGAATTCTCCTGATGCCCTCGATTTTTCAGGTGAGCGCTGTGATCCTTCTTTTCTCGATTGCGGCGGAAACCTTGAAGCAGGGCCCGAGGTTTTACTTGAAGAAACCTTTACAAACGCTACGACGGTTACCAAACTGGCCAATCTCGGCTGGACCAATGTGAACGTTAACGGCGGAGCCAAACGCTTTGAACCCGGCACGCTGAATGGAAATCGTTACTTCAGAATTACGGCTTATAATACTACTGAAAGTCCGCTGGAGGCCTGGCTCATCTCTCCGGCTGTAAATCTGGATGAAACGACAGACGAGGTGCTTTCCTTCGAGGTCATGGCTTCTTACGACAACGCGACTATTCTGGAAGTCTACATCACCGAAGACTATTCGGGAAATCCTTTAACAACAGAATGGAAACTGTTGGATGCCAATATCCCACTGGGACCATCGAACCGCAATGGAAGCAGCTATAAAAAGAGCAATCTCGATATTTCCTGTCTGAATGGAGAGATCAGGTTTGCTTTTAGATATCTGGGCTCTGCTCCCGATAAAGCTACCACCTACGATATTGATAATATTCGGGTGACGGGTTATTAGGAAATTAGCCTTAAATTGTTGTAGATAAAGCTTAAACACACTAAATGAAAAAACTTCTACTTCTTTTGTTTCTATTCTTAAGCGTCCCGCTTCAGGCCCAGCAACTGGAAGGAAGCTGGAGCTGGATTTCTGATAACGGTGCCAATCAGTTCCAGCTTTCTCTGGAAGAAAATAATGCGGGGATTATCCGCGGAAACCACTGCGCGGTCTTTTTTAATGGCGATAAAATAGACTGCAGCCAGGAGGATGCCAGTTTTTCGCTGGCATTAATGAGAATAGCCGATGGCGTGTATGCCGGCACCATCCAAAGTGCCTACAGCTTTGCTGAAGGTAAGATCAGGCTGGTTTATAATAAGAAATTTGACAGGCTTACCTTTACGCTCACTACCGACCCGCCGGGGGAATATTATCTTCCTCAGATCGCGATTTTGGAACGGAGTAGTACCTATGGGCAATAACAAAAAAAACCCAGGTTGACCTGAGGCTTTTTTTTACAGATGTTTCCACCTTACTTTTCTTCCCCGTATTTGTCGTATTCGGGATAAAGGAAATTGTTATAAGGAAAGCGGGTGATATGGATCTTGCGAACGGCTTCATAGACCTTCTTTCTGAAATCTTCCATATTCTCCTTGTTCAATGCCGAAATAAAAAGCACATTTTCGCCCATTCGGTTCATCCAGGT
>JBAWAB010000029.1:0-5165 GCA_049589035.1 Salegentibacter sp. | reverse complement strand
GAACTATTTGCTCGTGGCTATATTGCAACAAAATCGGGTCATTCCCGGGGAAGCACCGTCGATCTCACGCTTATTGACCTCGAAACCGGAAAGGAACTGGATATGGGCGGCCCCTACGATTTCTTTGGAGAAATTTCGCATCATAATACCAGTCACATCAGCCAGCAGCAAAAAGAGAACCGCAACCTGCTAAAAAAAGCCATGAGCAAGTACGGTTTTCGTCCATATTCTGAAGAATGGTGGCATTACACCCTGCGGAAGGAACCCTATCCCAATACGTACTTTAATTTTGTTGTGAAATAAACCCGTTTAAAGCTTTAGCAGAAATTTTCCGCGCTGTACCTCCTGGCAGGCCCTCCCATAAGCAAAAAAATCCCGGAATTCGCATTCCGGGATCAGGATGATAGTTGTATTGGAAGAAATGAAGAAACCTATTTAGCTCCCGCCCTGCTCATTTCTTCCAGGTTGTTCTGGCGGGATTTTCTTTCGGCCTTGCTGCCTTTGCTAAAGTTGTAGCGAAGGCTAAGGCTAATCGCACGGTTTCCGAAGTACTGGTCAATCACAAAAAGATTGCCGGTGTACTTCGCCTCCACATGCATATCCATGGTTTTGAAAACATCAGTAGCATTCAGGCTAACACTCAACTTATCATCCATAAAAGATTTTTTCAGGCCGGCGTCCAGCCACCACTGCTCCCCAATAGTATAGACCCCGTAAGCCATGGGAGTACGATAGGTCGCGTTGAGCTCAAGCTGAATACCTGCCGGCAGGTCCAACTGATGGTTAGACTGCAGCATAAAGAAGAGCTGGCTATTCTGAATACTTTCACCCGAAATCTCCAGATCGTAATTCTCCTGATTAAGGACCAGGGTATTGTTCATGCTCCAAAAGGAAGCGGGTTCAAACGGAGCAACCAGCGTGGCACCGTAACTTCTAAAACCATCGATGTTCCTTTGGGTAAAGTTCGATTTCAGCGTTTCAGGATCGGTGATGGGAATCTCTACGATATAATCCCTGGCAAAGTCATAGCTCAACATAAGATTGTACTTTTTAAAAAAAGTCTGGTTCAACTGCACTGAATTATTAATCTGAGGTTCCAGGTCTGGATTACCCACTACATATGTGTATGGATCAAGGTAAAAGATGGCAGGGTTCAGCAATCCATAATCCGGGCGGTTAATCCTTCGGCTAAAGGAATAGTTCAGCTTATAATTTTCGCTCACTTTCTGCTCAAGCGAAAAATTCGGAAAGAGTTGAAAATAGTCTTTTTTGTTGATCTCTTCTGCAGTAAAGGAGATCCCTTTACCATTGGTTTGTTCCGCCCTCAACCCCAGGTTGAGATTCCAGGTATCGTTGAACCTGTTATGATAGCTTGCATAAGCGGCGTAGATCTCTTCTTCATAGCGAAATTTATCACTTATAGAAGGATCCAGCACACGATCTCCGGCTTCTTCCCTGTAATATTTCAGCTCGCTGTCTGAAATTACCTTACTGGCTTTAAGGCCAGCTTCCATTCCTGAGCTTTCTGAAAGCGGCATGGAGAAATCCAGTTTAGCTGAATAAATATCATAACCTGAATTACTGTTGCTAAAGAGATTATCGGTCTTCTCGGGTGTCTCATCGGGATAGGTATAGAGGTTTCTGAAGCTTGAGTTATTCTCCTTTTTTAGCCGCACATAATCCACATCGGCAGAAAGGGAGGTCCCTATGGTATCGAGTTTACCGGTGTAATGAAAATTGAGCCTGCCTGTGCCAAATTGCTCATCCTGGTGATTACGGGCCGCAATGTTCCCCATAAGCTCATGTTCCGCATCAATAAGATCGGTAACTGTGTTCCAGGTGAAACTGCGATCCTGGTAAGTAAAATTGAACATTGCGCCAATACTGTTCCTTTTGTTGATGTCGAAGTCGGTTCCCAGCTGCACAGTGGGTACAAATTGTTTGCGCTGATCAATCCCGTTCTGGTCAAAATATTTCAGTCCTTCTTCCGGCGGAAAAATGCGGTAAATAGCCTGATCCCGAACCCCGCCACGCTGCGCCACATCCAGGTTCAGGAAAGAATTCCAGTTGCCTTTCTTATAGTTAAGGTCAAGACCGGCATTCAGAAAATCCTGCTCATTATGCTTATAACCGGCATATACGCTGCCGTTGATTCCAGTAAGACTGTTCTTTTTCAGATTGATATTCAGAATGCCGGCAGCTCCCTCGGCATCATATTTGGCCGAAGGATTATTAATGACCTCGATACTTTCGATAGTTTCGGCCGGCATTCCTTCCAGCAAGGTCTGCAGTTCAGCTCCCGAGAGATAGCTCAGGCGGCCATCTATCATTACGGCTACGCCGCTCTTCCCGTTGATCTTAAAGCTCCCGTTCTGATCTACCGAAACGCCGGGCGCACGGGAAAGCATCTGGTAAGCGGTGTTCCCTGCCGCCATTGCGGTTCCTTCCACTCTCATCACCATTTTACCGTTCTCCACCTTCACCCTTGGCCTACGGGTTTTCAACATGACCTCGTTGAGCATGGTGGTTTCCTCCTCCATGACTATTGCGCCAAAATCCTTTGAGAATTTCGCTCCGCTTATCTGGAAGCTTTTGGTGTAGGCCGGCGAATAACCAATCGCGCTGAATCTCAGCATAAATTTTCCGTTGTAGGACGGTTTTAATTTAAAGCTTCCATCCATATTGGTGGTGGTTCCGGTTACCACCGTAGAATCTGGCAATTTCATCACCGACACGGTAGCAAAAGGCACTGTTTCCTTTTTTTGGTCAAAAAGCTGCCCCTTTATGGTACCACTGTCGGGTTCTCCTGCGTTCTGGCGGCTTTGCGCCATGAGCGAACAACTCAATAAAAAGCTTAGAAAGATTGAACTTAATTTAAAATACAACTTCATCACTATCAATTTTAAAGGTTAAAAGATGATTTTATCATCGATCGATAGTTCAAAGATGCGGCGGGAACGGACGTTCCGGAAGCGATTTCCGATGAAACGGGATAAAGGATGAATGAAACGGGATATAGACAAAGTGAAACTGAAGTGGAATCTTCTCAATATGCCGATATTGGCTCTATTCTTAAAGTACCAAGTTATGCCGCGCAAAAAATATTCTTTTTATTTTCTATTTTTACTGGAAAAGAAACTCAGGATCATCAAAACTCAGACGACCATAGAGCAAAAGTCAGCAGAAAGAATTAAAAAACGCTCCAAACTTTCAGTTGTTCTTGAAAAGATTAAGATTGCGGCCCTTACAAGCATTTTCCTGTACATTACCTTTGCCTATCTTCATCTTGGATTTCAATTCTTCACAAAAGAAGGTTTAGCTACGCTCAGCTTCTTCAATCTCCTGGAGCTGATTTTCGCTTTCATTTTTCTGTTGGCGATCTTCTGGTCGCATACACAGATTTCCCGCTTTGTTCATTCTCCTGCTTTCACACGGGCTTTTAAAGGTCTAAATCCCATTTGGAAACCGGTCGCAGAAGCCTTATTGGTTCTTATTTCTTCGTTCATAGCCCTGACTTTGGCAAATTTCCTACCCTTGTACCTATTGTTGTATCCTGAGGTACAACCAAAGCCTGAAAGTCTTCGGGTGGGCTACGTCTTAAGCGGTGTTCTCTCCCTTTTCTTTTACTTTTATGTGGAAAAGAACCGGAATCAGCAACAGCTGCAGGCAGAAATGCTGCGCTCGGCCCATCTTCAAAAAGAGAACTTCGAGGCACAATTACAGAATCTAAAAGACCAGGTAAATCCTCATTTTCTCTTTAACAGCCTGAACGTCCTGGGCTCTCTTATATATAAAAACCAGGAGCAGGCGGTAGAATTCACCCGAAAGCTTTCCGATATGTACAGATCTTACCTGGATAACAGCAATGATCCTCTTATCCCGCTTCGGAAGGATCTGGAAGTGACCAAAGCCTATATTTATCTATTGGAAACCCGTTTTGGTAAAGCCGTGGAATTCAGGCTGAATATCGCTACTGATATGCAGGAACTTTTTCTGCCCCCCGGCGCCGTGCAGATGCTTATTGAAAATGCCATCAAGCACAATGGCAGCACCAGAAAAAACCCACTGGTCATTCATATTTATACTGAAGATGACCGCCTAATTGTGAAGAACCGGCTTCAGGCCCGCAGAAATAAAATTGTTTCTACCAAAACCGGTCTGAAAAATATTAGAAGCCGATATCAATTCCTCACCAATCAAGAGGTAATTATCACTAAGAGCGAGGAAGAATTCATAGTCAAACTCCCGCTATTAAAAGTTGAAGCCAATGAGAATAGTAATAGTTGAAGATGAGGCCTTTGCCGCTGATGCCCTCGAAACCATTATCCGCAAGCTACGCCCAGCCACCCAAGTCCTGGCCCGACTAGAGTCGGTAGAAGAAGCCATCGAATGGTTTGAGGAAAACCAGCCTCCGGAACTTATCTTCTGCGATATCCACCTTTCTGATGGCAACAGTTTTGAGATATTCAGGGAAGTAGAGGTGAAATGCCCGGTGATCTTTACTACTGCCTTCAATGAATATGCGATAGAAGCCTTTAAAGTGAACAGTGTAGATTACCTATTGAAACCGGTAAAAAAAGAGGAGCTAAAAAAAGCCCTTGAAAAATATGAATTCATGCAGCAAGGAAGCCTGGCTTCTGAAATGACCAATCTTCAGAATCTATTGAAAAATACGGCCTCCGGAAATAAGCAGGAGAAAAAGACCCGCTTCATGGTGAAAAGCGGTCAAAGCATCAAAGTCATTCCTACCGCTGAAGTTGCTTATTTTTTAGCAGAAGAGGGAGTGGTACTTCTGGTGACCTTTACAGGAAAACGCTTTATAGTGAACTACACCCTGGATCAGCTTGATGAGGAGCTGGATGAGCATACTTTTTTTAGAGCTAATCGCCAACTTATTGCGAATATCAAAGCCGTAAGGGAAGTAAATCCTTATTTTAAAGGGCGTTTACACTTAATGCTCGAGCCCGCGCCAAAGGATGATCAGATCATAAGTAGTGGAAAAGCCGCGGCTTTTAAGGAGTGGCTGGACCTTTAACAATCAAGAAAATTCTGAAAAATCAAAAGGGGGTGTTACCCCCCTTTGAGAATGACTCTTTTTCAGCTCTGTCTGCACAGAGGTGAAAAAACGGTCAAGCTGTTTTTGATATCTCTAAGATACAAAAAAA
>JBAWAB010000028.1:0-33892 GCA_049589035.1 Salegentibacter sp. | reverse complement strand
GTGCAAAAAATGAAGGACAAGTGTCGGGATCTCCTTGAAAAGGTTAGCAGTCATTTAAACCGGGTCGGAAATTTTGTTGAAAAACCTGAACCCGAAGAAGACCGGCTTTTCAGAATAGAACACGAACATCTGGAGGATGAAATTGCAGATTTTGTAAAGGCTTTCCGTAAGAACCGCCGGGATGTCTTTGAGATCACCGAGCATGTGGTGGACAGCGAGAAACTGATAGGCCTCCTCGAAAACTGATCAGGCACAGAAACTCTTTGCCTGATCAAAGCTGACGTTCTCTATGTGCTTCAGACTAATTCGCTGTGTTTTCTTCTGTTTTAGGCGAATTCATCATATGTTGCCTTAAATTTTGCATGCAGTCTTCATTCATCATGTCGCGCTGGCGCATCATTTGCATCCAGTCATTCATGGCAGAAGTGTCCTGCATCATCATTTGCATCATATCATGACGCGCTTTTCGGTTCTGCATGAAGTTATGCATTCCGGAGCCTTGCATCATGTGATTCATCATGCTGCCGTCATTGCGCATCGTGCTCATTGCACTCTGGTTGCTTCGTGCCTTGTTCATGAATTCAGAAAAATACTCCTGATTATTAATAATTTCACTGAACAATTCGCTTCTTTTTTCGGGATTGGAGGGAACGCCATTTACTTTGGTCTGCGTTTCACAAGAACTCAAAAAGGATAACAGAAGGAGCAGCAGAATGAAGGTAGATTTTTTCATGATCTATGTTTTTGAAGTTCAACTTTTTGAAAGTTATAACGAAGAAATGGGCTTTCACATGATATTGCTCATATTTAGAATCGGCTATGAAATCTAAATTTGAGATACCAACCTCCTAAAATCATACTACTATGGTAATGAATATTCAATTTGTTAAGATGCCTGTAAGTGAGGCCATGACTGAATATGTTTCAGGAAAACTTCAAAAATTAACCGAAAAGTATGAATGGATTATAAAAGCAGATGTTTTTTTTAAGCTGGAAAATGACCCGGCTGGAAATGGAAAGGTTTGCGAAATAGAATTGAGCGCACCAGGACCGCAGCTTTTTGCAGCCTGCAACGAAAATACCTTCGAATATGCTGCGAAGAAGGCGGTGAGGGAACTGGAGCGACAATTGAAAAAGCGCAAGGCCGTCCTTAAACCCTATTAGTGACAATTGTTGTAGCCCCAAGCAACACGTTCACGCTTGCGGGGAGAAATCCCTGCGATAGAAACCCATCCCACAGATGGGTTTTCTTTTTAGAAGAACAGCTCCCTGTGTTCCCACACCTTGTAGAGGAATAGTACAAGAAAGCCCAGGGAAACCAAAAACTCCATAAAGGTGGAGGCGAGGAAACCCACAAACGAGCCAAATGCCGCTTTTAAGGCAGAGTGCGAATCACTTTTATTGATTAACTCTCCAATAAACGCACCTATAAAGGGACCAATGATAACTCCCAGGGGAACTGGAGCAATCAAACCTGCAATGAGCCCTAAAGTAGCACCTGTCATGCCTGCTTTGCTTCCCCCGTATCGTTTGGTGCCCATTGCCGGCACAAGCAGGTTGAGCACGTAAATAAGAATAGCAATGGCGAGGGTTATTCCCAAAAACCAGTAGTTAAGCGGAAATCCGGGGGTGAGATATAAGAAAAAAAGACCAGCCCAGCAAACAGGCACTCCTGGCAATATCGGTATGATACTTCCGATGAGGCCCACGAGCACAAGAAGTGCAGAGGCAATAAGGATAAGAATTTCCATAGGCTAAAGCTCTTCTCGTAAAGCTAAGAAAATCTATTGAGATAAATTTTAACTAAATTATTAGTTAGAACTAAATATTTAGTTTTATATTAGCTCCATAAAGCAATAGAAATGAAGCAACTCACTAAAGCAGAAGAAGAGATCATGCAGATTTTATGGCGGTTAAAAGAAGCCAATGTAGCCGGTATTATTGAAGAAATGCCTGAGCCAAAACCCGCCTACAATACCGTTTCTACCATCGTGAGAATTTTGGAAACCAAGGATTTTGTGGATCACAAGAAGAAGGGAAAGGGCTATATCTACTTTCCACGGGTGGCCAAAGAGACCTACAGTAACCAGAGCATGACGGAATTGATCAATAATTATTTCAACGGTTCTTTCAGAAGCATGGTGTCGTTCTTTATGAAAAAGAACGAAATGAACACTCAGGATCTCGAGGAGATCCTCAAGGAAATCAATAAAAAGGAAGAGTAATGCTGCATTATATTCTACAGGTAATATGCTTTCAGCTCAGCTTTTTGCTGGTGTATGAATTTCTGCTGAAAAAGGAGACCTTTTTTAGCTATAACCGGTTCTATTTGCTGATAACTCCGGTGCTGGCATTTTTTCTGCCTTTGCTCAGGATCCCGGTGCTTGCTGAAGCAGTTCCCCAAAATGCAAGGATACTATTGCCGGAAGTATGGATTGGCGCTGCAGGTAACGAGACCATTAGCTTACCGGCAGTTATTTTGGGCACACCGCAATCAGCTGCGCTAGACTGGGTATCCATTGTCTATCTCACAGGGTTTAGCATCACCTTATTTTTATTCCTGAGGAAATATCTTAGCCTGAACCGGCTGTTTAGGTTCAATAGTAGTGCCTCGGAAACAAAAGGCTTTCGACTTATTGAAATTCCCGATTCCCGAATCGCCTGCACGTTTTTCAATACGATCTTTCTGGGGAAGGAATTTTCAGCAGCCGAAAGAAAACAGATCCTGTCCCACGAGCTGGTACATGTTCGACAGAAACACAGCTTCGATCTTCTCTTTTTTGAACTTCTGAAGATCTTCTTCTGGTTCAATCCTCTGGTATATCTTTATCAGTCGCGGCTTGCCACCCTGCACGAGTTCATCGCCGATGCAGATGTGGTAAGGACCACCGCAAAGAAGGACTATTATAACCAATTACTGAATTCAGCCTTTAACACTCAGAATATTTCATTCATCAATCAATTTTTTAATCAATCATTAACCCGCCTGTCCCTCTTCGGAAGAAGCTTCGTTTTATCTTCTGGCGGGCAGGTCAAAAAACGAATAGTTATGTTACAAAAATCAAAATCCAAAGCGATCTTTAAATTCAAGTTTCTGGCCCTGGTGCCACTCATGCTCGTGATGCTTAGCTATGTGGCATGTTCAGAAGAAAGCACTAAAGAAGGTGGGGAAACCGCTAAAATAGAAAATGCTACAGTTAGCATCGAAGTTGGTGAGCTGCAAAATCTTACCTCCGAAGAAAGAGCTGAAATTGTAAATACTTTTGAAGAGATGTCTCAAGATGCTGGTTTCAACAAGGTAAAAGTCACTGACGGAAAAAAAACAGTGACCTTTAACGGTGAATCAAAAAATAGCGCAACAGATATTTTGGCAGGAGCAGGTAAAAATACTTCTGACCAACAGGCTCTCGATAAAATTCCTTTTGCCGTAGTTGATGAGGTGCCGGTTTTCCCGGGCTGCGCGAATCTTACCTCTAACGAAGACCGAAAAAGTTGTATGTCAAATAAAATTACAGAGTTCGTCAACAAAAATTTTGACTCTAATGAGGCGAAGAAATATGCTGCGCCTGGTATTAACCGGGTCATCGTTCAGTTCAGGATAAATAAAGAAGGTAAGGTGGTTGACGTACGCGCCAGGGCAAAAACTCCTGAACTTGAAAAAGAAGGCATTCACGTCATCGAGAGTATTCCTCAAATGACCCCGGGAAAACAAAAAGGGCAGCCGGTTTCGGTGATGTATAGTCTGCCAATCATCTTTCAGAACGCCCAATAAAAGCTGCTCGTTCATTGCTTCGGCCTTTATTTTGAAAAATCGCCCATGAGAATAATCACCATTATAGCTGTATTATTTGTTTTCGGTTGCACCCCAAAAATTCATAAAAATTTTCAAAATAACAGGTATGTTCTTGATTATAGCGTTCATATCATTAATGATCCGCTACAGCTTTACTTCAAGACTCCTGCGGATATCGAGTATGTATCTGATCGGCGCCAGCTGAAGCAAATTATTAGAAATACCCGGATGAATCTTGATAATAAGGTGTTGGTGTATGGTAAAAGCCAGTTGCCTCCGTACTATGAATTCTTTGTAACAGTAGGAAATTATAGCGAAGAAAATAATCATAATGGCATTGAATACGATACTGTTGTCTCAGGTAAAGAAATCAGCTTTATTGGCAATCCAATAGGAAATTCTTCTACTTCACTAAGGAAGGACTTAGAAGACGCCTTCAAGAGTTTAGAGATTGGAAGCGATTATCGCAAAGAAATATCCACAGTCATGGATGTCGTATCGAGATATCGTCACTCCAACAAATTTTTACATGGCCTGGATCAAGTTCAACAATTTCCGGCATATGATGCTTCAGAAAAATGGGCTAAGTTTCAAATGGAAAT
Source organism: Salegentibacter sp. (assembly GCA_049589035.1). GTDB lineage: Bacteria > Bacteroidota > Bacteroidia > Flavobacteriales > Flavobacteriaceae > Salegentibacter_A. The sequence goes on along the minus strand of JBAWAB010000028.1, from coordinate 29,497 downwards.
CACCTTTGCCTCATTTCTGGGAGAAAATGAGATTTACAAGGATTTATTAGATCAATTTGAAGCCGGTTACAAGCCTCAGGATTCAATTAGAGCAATAATCAGGGAGCATGCAATTTTTGATTCGGAAGCCATAGATGAAATTATTACACAGGCAAAAAAACATAAGATTCTTATGATCAATGAGAATCATTTTTATCCAAATCAAAGATTATTGATTATTGAACTTCTACCAAGATTGAAAGCAATAGGTTATTCCAAACTGGCGCTGGAAGCTTTAGGGAAAGATCAGGATAGCGTATTGAATAAAAACAATGCTTATCCTGATATGGAAACCGGTTTCTATACTCATGAACAAAATTTCAGCAACCTGATAAGAAAAGCAAAAGCACTTGGTTTTGAATTTGTAGCTTACGAAAACAGAGCAGGTAAAGACAGAGAAGCCGGGCAAGCAGAAAATCTCTATAACAAAACCTTTGGTAAAGAATTGAACAGTAAAGTTGTTGTATTGGCAGGGATAGACCATATTCTGGAAAAGGCAACAAAATCTGGCACTGTGAGAATGGCAAAGGTTTTCAAAGACCACTATAACATAGATCCTTTGACTATCAGTCAGACGCACTTAAGTTACTACGCAAGATATTTTGGTAAGAAGTACGTTCTGACCAAGAGTGATCATTTTAAAAGCAAAAAATTGAATTCGGTGGATTATCATCTTTTAAATAATAACGCTATTGATTTCTCTCAATGGGATTCATCCTACAACTATAAAAATGAAAATGACACAAAAGTGCAGGTTGCTCTTTTCTACGGAAGCGAGATAAAGAATAAAACAGATTACCACCATAAAATACCTTATTTTACAATCCTGGTGGAAAAGGGAGACAAGCTGAAGGTGCCGATAAATACTCAGGAAAAAACCTTCCTTTATACCTTCGATGCTCAAGGGAACAGGCTGGATAAAATAGTTATATCTGCTTCAAATGAGGAGCTGAGTGAGACTCAGGAAGCCGAGCACGTTTGGCGTTGAGGTAGCCCTCGCTGAATGTGACGCAACCATTCAGGCTTTTGTTTATCTATTTAATAAATACCAAAGCGAATACTTATGGAAAATTTAAAAATCTGGAGTTCTGTAGGGTGTTTATTGATGGTAATCACAATGTTTTCCTGCTCTTCTAAATCTGGCGGTGAAATTGGCAAATGGGATGATAATATAAAACTCTCTCAAAAAGAGGCTCAGTTTTCGGCAGATAAAGATTCTATAGTCATAACTACTGAAGGAGGGTGGTGGTGGATTGCGAATATAGCCCTGAACGGAAATTCCGATTATGATCTGCATGATATTGACACCTCCCAGGAGAATTTCGTGATAGATGAACCCGAATTTCGAATTGAAAGAAAAAACTCTACTGAAATCCATATAGTCATGGAAAAGAATCAGACCGGATCTGAAAGAAACCTCATTATTGGCCTGGAAGCCGGAGATTATTTTGATGGTATCAAAATTGTCCAGGCAGCAGATCTGGATGAGAAATAGAGAACCACTGGAATCCTAACCAAAAAACAGCTGCTTTATCAGCCAAAACCAATCCCGCCGGCTGAAGGGAATTTCTTTTGACCTTCACTTTTTCCTAAACTGCTTTATTTCACTATTTTTGGAGTCCGAAAGTCTAGATTGAATGAAAAACCTTTTACTTCCAGTCTTTATACTGCTGCTTGCTTCCTGTAAATTCGAAACCAAGAAGATCTCTTCAGAAGAAGTTTTTGATCAGGAGTCAAGATCCCTCAACTGGAAGGAGGTAGATCAATATCCCGCTTTTGAAAATTGTCGCGATGAAACCGACCTTGTACATGCCAAAAATTGTTTTCATTCGAAAGTCGCCCAAAATATCTACGCATATCTTGCAAAACAGCAGCCGGTAGTTACTGAGAGTATCAACGATACCCTTTTGCTTTATCTCGAGATAACCAAGGAAGGCCGGCCGATAATAGATTCGGTGAAAATTGATACCACCGTTACCCGGCAACTTCCTGAAATCCGGGAATGGCTTACCGAGAGCATCGATTCCCTTCCGAAGATCTATCCCGCCAGCAAACGGGGAATTCCGGTTTCTACGGTATTCAAGATGCCCATTGTTATAAAAGCGGAATAGTTCAATTGGCAGTATGCAGGAGAAATTCAGGAGAAAAGAAATATTTCTTATAGGTGAAAGATATCGCTGAGATTTCAATTAATTCCTTCTGAAAAAATTAAGTTTTAAAATATTGGAGAGATTGTTTCACCCTTTCAGGGCATGCAATGACGAAAAAGAAATTTCATCCTGACGTCACTGAAACAACAAACCTCTAAGAACCAATAGGGAAAAACAACAATCTTTTATTTAATATATTTGATCCACTCCCAAAGCAGCTCTTAAAAATGGAAAATATATATTCTCGACCGCAAGTTCTTTCTTCGGAAGAAAAACTACGTCTGAAAAAACACAAGCCTCTTACGGTGTGGTTTACCGGTCTGTCGGGAGCAGGGAAGTCAACGCTGGCCAATATGCTCGAAAAAGAACTTTACAGCAGGAATATCCATACGGCTTTGCTTGACGGTGATAACCTGAGAGGTGGCCTCAATAGAAACCTGGGATTTACCGAGGCAGATCGCACTGAGAATCTGCGCAGGGTAGCAGAGGTGGCTAAACTTTTTGTGGAAAGCGGTAATGTTGCTATTGCGGCCTTTATCACGCCACTTGAAAGCGATCGGCAAATGGTCAGGAATATTATCGGAAGCGACAGATTTCTGGAAGTTTTTGTGGCTACCTCTTTGGAGGAATGCGAGAACCGGGATGTAAAAGGCCTTTATAAAAAGGCGAGGGCCGGGGAGATCGTCAATTTTACGGGAATTTCAGCCCCCTTTGAAGAACCTGCCGATCCCGATCTGAGAGTTTTTACGGAAAGAGAAGAACCTGTAGAAATTGTAAAGAGGGTACTGAAACTCGTAGAGCAAAGGACAAAATAGCTTTACTGGCTCCCTTTTTAAAAGGGGTCCAACTATCGCTGGAAGTTACACATTGTATTGAAGGACTCTAAAACTAATGAATATGAATGCTTTACTCAAAACAGCCATAGCCGCTTCTATTAAAGCAGGAAAAAAGATCCTGGAGATCTACGAACAAGAAGATTATGAAATTGAGAAAAAGAAAGATGACTCTCCACTTACTAAAGCAGATATGGCCGCTCATAAGATCATTCTATCTCATCTTGAGGAAACTGAAATCCCCGTTCTCTCTGAAGAAGGCCAACATCTTCCCCACGAGAAGCGGAAACAATGGACACGTTTGTGGATCGTGGATCCTCTTGATGGTACCAAAGAGTTCATCAAGAGGAATGGAGAATTTACGGTAAACATAGCTTTAGTTTCTGCCCAAAAGCCGGTTATGGGAGTTATTTATATTCCTGTACTTCAGGAGCTATATTTTGCTGCGGAAGGAATAGGTTCATTTAAAGCGGAAAATATTACTGATACGTCAGCTATCGAGAGCCTGATGAGGAGCGCCGTCAGACTGCCCATGGATAATAAGTTGGACAGATATACTGTAGTCGCTAGTAGGTCGCATCTTTCTCAGGAAACCAAAGAGTATATCGATGAACTAAAGCAAAAGCATGGAGAAGTTGCGATACTCTCGAAAGGCAGTTCTTTAAAACTTTGCATGGTGGCTGAAGGTAAAGCAGACTGCTACCCGCGATTCGGACCGACCATGGAGTGGGATACTGCCGCCGGACAAGCTATATGTACTTTTGCGGGAAAAAAGGTTGTAGACTGGGAAACCAAAGAAGAAATGCTGTACAACCGGAAGCAGTTGCGGAATGGGTGGTTCATTGTTGAGTGAGCATTTAGAATTCGGGATTCGCTGTTTGGAGCTATCGTTTTGGACATGATGTTATGGTAATTCATTTGGAATTTGCATCCAAATAAAAAAGCCTTAGTTCATTTTGAGCTAAGGCTTTTTTACGTAGGGAAAATTACATTAAGCTGCTGTCGTAGCACCACTGTACTCCGTCAACAGACTTTGGTAGAAATATAAACTCTTTTCATCCTTTTTTAGACAGGACTTCAGGAACCTTTCCAGTTCCTGGCATTCAAACGTAATACTGGTGTATTTCTTCTTACCTACCGGCAGATCCAGATCTATGGTCTGCTCTTCATAGTTTATTTTTACATTCCTGGCTTCGAAATATTTTTTCAAGATCGTGCGGTGCATCATCTCGAAATTGGAATCTTCCGGGTGGCCTTTTTTAATGCTATAGGAGATGAGGTTCTTTACCTCCTCCAGGGTTTCGTTGGTAGTGTTGTAATTGTAAGAGTTCATATGAATCAGAATGGTTAAGTTTGATTTATTTGCCCGACTAAAGTAAGGTGAGACTACCTAACCTGCTGTTAATAAAACACTAATACTTTCGTGATTAATAAAGATTTAACGGCTTCTATTCTTTCTTTAACTCTTATTAATATAGTAGGAACCCCCAATAGGGGGTTTCCTGTAGTCTTTGCAGATTTAAAGAAATCAGAGGTCGATTGATAGGGGAGGGTGGATAGAGCGTAGACGTTCATCCAGGCTGGAGCAATTGACGAAGCGGGTTTTGCCAATACTGACCACTCCATATGAATTATGGAGATGTCCTGAGATGTGCACTTCCGGCTGCACTTCTTCGATCCTGTGAAGCAATTCCTTGCAGCCGATGTGGGTATTGTCTGAAACCTGGTCCATAATACCATAGGCGGGACCATGAGTAACAACAACCTGCGTGTTTGTCGGAATCTCCTGCCAAACCTTCTTCATGGCTGCTCCCCTTTCCGATTGGAATGCCCAGCGACCACTACCGGGGGTATAGGGGGATCCCCAGAAAGTTACTCCTTCCAGCTGCACGGTTTCCTGCTGCAAATAGTGAATATTATCGGGGATGCTTTCCGCTATTTCTTCTGAACTGCTTCGCTCAAAGAAGTAGTCATGGTTCCCGCCGATAAGGATCTTGTGCTTATGTGGTTGAGCCGAAAACCATTCCAGGAAATCCCGTGTCTCTCTTAAAGTTCCTGCATCGGTACAATCTCCGGCATGGATCAATACATCACCCTCGGGAAGAATCAGCTCCCGGTGTTTATTATGCGTGTCCCCAATACAGACGAGTTTCATTTCTTTCAGTTTATGTCTAAAAGATAAGGAATTGTAAATTCAGAGGCAATCTCTTGTAAAATAGTTGGAAAACGAAGGAGGTTGCCGGTGGTGGTTTTTTGTTTATGGTTAATAATTCCTTCCCTTCAAATTCCTGGCAGAAAACTCTAAAGCCAGAAACTACTCGGCATTCTCCTGTTCCGAAGAGATGTAGTCTTTATCGGCGGGGAGAACTTTATTCACGAGCCGGGTGATAAGAAATGCCACGAGCACGGCGGTGAGTAGAAAGAAAATAAATTTCACCAGCAGGCTGTCACTAAGCACAATACTGTAGAAGCCGAAGATGATTTCGGCTAAGACAAACAGAATCTTTATGCTCAGTTTAAAAAACATGTTATTGGTAGATTTTGACCAAAGATACGACCAAAAATCATCCGTAAAAGAGTGGATGAAAAGTTTGACTAAAATTTAACTCAGAGGAAAAGAAGTAATAACTATTTAAGTTAAAAATTCTTAATCATGAGCTTAGAAATCCTTTGGTATTGTAAATTCACGAGCAACCAACCTATAGTCCTTTGAAGAAATCAAAGAAAATACCTCTGTATATTTTTGGTGGAATCGCCGTGCTGGCAGTGCTTCTTATAGCCGCCAACAACTTTGCTGAATACAAGATAAAAAAAGCCATAGAAAAGAATTTTCAGCAGGCAAATATCTCCTATGAAAAGATCAATGTGAGCTTGTTGGGCCGTAAAGCGGAAGCCGTAAAACCACAGCTTAAGTTTGAGAATAAGAAGATAGATGCGGCACTGCTTTCGCTGGACGATATTGGGGTTTTTAATTACCTCTTTGGTGGCAAAATAGTAATAGGAGAGCTGAAACTGAAAGAGCCCGATCTGCGAATGACGGGGAAGAAAGCCCAGGATTCTTCTGCGCAGTCCTCTAAGAAGGTCTCAGATAAAAAATTCAACAAAGAGATATTGATCAAAGAGCTAAAGGTGGAAAAGGGCCGTTTCGCGATGAGCAAAAAGGACAGCAGCGTCCATAAGTTTTTTGCCAGAGTCCCGCTGATTAGCTTTTCCGAAGTAAAAATAGACAGCAGCAGTTTAAAGAAGCAAATTCCGTTTACCTATAAGAACTATGAGATTCGCGCTGACTCTTTGTTTCTTAATATGAATACGGAGCACGATATTCTGGTGGGAGATCTGAAACTCGAGGACGGCAGGATGCAGGTAAGCGATTTCAGGATTGTGCCCAGGTACAGTAAGTCTGAATTTCAGAAACATATTCCCTATGAAAAGGATCGTGTAGAGCTGAAAATTGATAGCATCGGTCTTGCTGATCTACAGTGGCATACGGAAAATGACAGCCTCGAACTGGATAATCCTATGACCACGATCGGGAATGCAGAATTAAAGATTTACCGGGATAAGCGAAAACCTGATGATCCACGGATCAAGCCGATGTATAGCAAAATGCTGCGGGAGCTGCCTTTCAAAATAAAGTTCGACACCCTGAAGCTTCAAAATGTCTATATTAGATATGAACAGATGGTGAAGGGGGAACGAGGCCCTGGAATGCTTGATTTTAGAAATCTCAACGCCAGCATTTACAATCTTACTAATATTGGACTACAGCGAAAGGATTTTCCGATAACCCAGGTAGACGTGAGAGCCGATTTTATGGGAGAAGCGCCAGTAGTAGTAGATTGGAATTTTAATGTGAGCAATCCTGCCGATTATTTTACTATCTCCGGAAATATGGGAGAGCTCTCAGGAGAGGGCATCAACAATTTTATGAGTCCGGCTATGGGAGTCGAGGCTCACGGAACGATCGAGGATCTTCAATTTAATTTCAGCGGGAATGAAGAGAAAGCGACCGGTGAAACCAGCCTGAAATATCACGATTTTAAGGTGAAGGTGCTAAAGGACGGCGGCAAGAAAAAAAGCGGATTACTCTCAGCCCTGGCCAATCTTATAGTGGACAATAAGGAGATGAATGAGGAGCAGCACCACAAAGATATCAGTGTTACCCGCGATAAACATAAATCTTTCTGGAACTATTTCTGGCTGTGCCTCCGGGCTGGCGCTCTCAAGTCTTTTCTCAAATTCTAAAGGTGACCACGGGAATTTTCGCGTGATTTACCAGGTCTTCGCTAATACTGCCGTTGAAGAAATGGGCGATTCCCTTACGGCCGTGGGTGCAAATGCCAATCAGACCTGCATCCATTGTAGTGGCGAAACTTAGAACTCCTTTTTCTACACTAATGTCATTATAAATGTGAAATTCATAATCGGTAACCCTACTTCCCTGCACAAAAATATCGAGACGCTTTCTGGCGTCTTCGGAAGTTAGAAAATTGTTGGGTGTATTGATGAAAAGCAGATGTAGCTTTGCATTCAGTTTATCGGCAAATTCCTTGGCTTTGTTGAGGGTGTGCCTGTTCCCGATGTCACCATCGGTGGCAAATACGAAGTTCTCTACCTTAAAATCTGGCATTTCCTTTTTGATGACCAGCACCGGGGTGGTGGATGTACGTACCACCTTCTCGGTATTGGAGCCGATGAGCATTTCCTTGAATCCGCTGGACCCGTGGGAGCCCATGACAATAAGATCGCACTCCTTCTCCTCACTTACTTCCATAATGCCTTCAAAGGCCTGGTGAAATTGTACTGTTTCATGCACCTTTATCCCTTTTAGATAGGGTCGCGCCATGAGTTTCGCGAAGCGCTGATGGGCGAGTTTCATAAAGAAGATAGATTCCGGTAGGTTATGGCTTGAGCTGTTCTGAACAGGGTCTACCAGCTCCAGCGGAAGTTCCAGCATGTGGAGTAAAAAGATCTCACTGTTGAATTTCTTTGCGAGTTGGGCGGCCACTTTCAAGGCATTTTCAGCCTGATCTGAAAAATCGGTCGGAACGAGGATCCTGTTCATGTCCATTGTATTTTTTGATAAATTATAAGCATTTAAGTTAATACAAGGTACAAATAAAATCTTTTCAGTTAAAGGTTTTGAGAAAAACTCATAAAGGTCAAGGCAGCCTTTACGGCGACTAATTTACTTCTCTGCTTTTGCGCTATTACAACGGGGACGTTTCTTTATAATGCTCTTTTTTAACCTCGCTCCCTCAATGTGATACTTCAGGAGTTTTTGAATGCGCATATAGCTTCTTTGGTGATTGTTCACATCTATCTGTTTATCTTCCATGAGGACGCGAATGCTGCAATCATACTCCTGATAGCCCCAGCATACGGGGCAGAGTCCTTCGGGTTTTTTGTTTTGGGTCTGCTGAGGAACTTTCTGTAGAAGACCACTGGAATCGTGTAATTTCATGATGGGATGTTTTTACTTTGTTTATGAATGCTGAACAGCTCAGAATTCTTACCTCTATAAATTTAAGACATTTTTGTCTTAAATAGAAAAAGCTTTAGTTAAAACTAAAAAAAAAGCTGCTCCGGGCAGTTGGAGCAGCTTTTGTAGAAAGGATCATATTGGTTTTAGCCTGCGACCTCTTCGTATTTTTCTTCGGAAATTTCTCTGCCGGTTTTGCGCTTTGTGCTTTGCCGGGTGGTGCTCTTCAGCGAGAAGACGAACCATACAAAAGCTGCGATTCCGATAGCGAAGATGGTGTCGCCAATCACTCGAAGCCATCTGAGGGTGTCCATGCCATCCTGCTGCAGGAATTCCGCAGAACGGGCATACCAGATTCCGTGGTTTACACTGGCGATGGTTTGCAATAGTCCCACCGGAAGCAGGCTTAATAGAACCATCAGCATCAGGCCGATGTTGATAGACCAGAAGGAGAAACGCATAAGCTTATCGTTCCATACCTGGTCACGGTAGAGGCTGCGAAGTACAAATAGCATCAGCCCGATCCCCAGCATTCCGTAAACACCGAAAAGGGCGGTGTGGGCATGTACTGCAGTGGTATTGAGTCCCTGCATATAATAGAGCGCGATAGGCGGATTAATGACAAAACCGAAGATACCCGCCCCCAGGAAGTTCCAGAAGGCTACCGCTACCAGGCAATAGATAGGCCATTTGTAGTCTCTGAGCCATTTGGAGGCTTTGCTGAGTTGGTAATTCTCGTAGGCTTCGTAACCGATCAAAACCAATGGAACTACTTCCAGTGCGCTAAAGGTAGCGCCGAGAGCCATCACAGAGGTGGGTGTTCCGCTGAAATAAAGGTGGTGGAAAGTCCCCAAAATTCCGCCAGATAAAAAGATGACAGTGGAGAGCAGCACGCTCAGGGTTGCAGTCTTGGTGCGCAGCAGGCCGAGTCTTACAAAGAGGAAGGCCGAAACTACGGTGGCAAAAACTTCAAAGAAGCCTTCTACCCACAGGTGAACTACCCACCAGCGCCAGTATTCGGCGACTGCCAGGTTGGTCTGGCGGCCCCACATGAGTCCGGCGGCGTAGAAAAGCGCAATAGCCGCTGAAGAGATGAGGAACATGATGATGAGGTTCCTTTCTGAAGATTTGCCTTTTAGCACTGGCAAAAGCGGGCGAACCATTAACGCCAGCCAAAGGAAAAGACCAACCAGCAAAAAGATCTGCCAGAAACGGCCAAGATCAACATATTCGTAGCCCTGATGACCAAACCAGAAATTCTCTTCCAACCCGAGTTTTTGCATAACTCCCATCCATTGCCCGGCCATAGAGCCCAGTACGATGATGAGTAGAGCGATAAAGAGGAAATTTACGCCGAGTTTCTGGTACTTGGGATCTTTCCCTGTCACCGCCGGAGCCATATAGAGTCCGGTTGCCAGCCAGGCGGTTGCTATCCAAAGAATCCCGAGCTGTACGTGCCAGGTTCTGGAGATTGAGTAGGGCATAAATTTGGTTAAATCTAACCCGTAAAAAGCGTCTCCTTCAACGCCGTAGTGGGCGGTGATCACGCCAAAAGTGACTTGTATAAGAATAAGAATGTTTACTACCCACAGGTATTTTTTTACGGCTTTCATGGAAGGAGTGAGCGTCTGGCGCATCAAAGGATCTTCCACGGGAGTTTCAGGAGTTTCTTCCTTTTTCATGCGGGCATGATAAAAGATCATCACACCAATTCCGAAGAGCAACAAAATAATACTAAAGCCGGTCCATAGCAGTAGATCTCCGGTAGCTTTGTTGCCTACCAGGTCATCTGCGGGCCAGTTATGGGTGTAGGTGATATCCTTTCCGGGACGTTCGGTGACGCAGGCCCAGGAGGCCCAGAAGAAAAACGCATTCATTTTATGCATTCTTGCTTCATCTTTAATGGCTCCCTTCGGAATGGCATAATCGGAACGCAAGGTGTCCAACGCCGGGTCATTCATAAACAAACCTTTGTAATATTGCTGAAGGTGTTTTATCGCATCGGCCCGTTCTGCTGAAACAGTGAGTGTTTTGGTTTGAGGATCGTAGGTGTTGGTACGTAGTTCCTTCTGAAGTCGCTGCCGCAGGCCAGCCTGCTTTTCTTCATTTAGTTTCTTGTAGTTGGAGCCGAATTCGGTCTGAGACCAGTCATCAAGGATGTACAGGGCTTCACGGTGAATCCAGTCGGCAGTCCAGTCGGGAGCGACATAGGCGCCGTGGCCCCAGATGGAGCCAACTTCCTGACCGCCCATGCTTTGCCAAACGTTTTGTCCGTCTTTGATATCGGTGTCGGTGAATAGTACCTGCCCATTGCGGGTTACCACCTTTTCAGGACGCGGGGGTGCTTTTTGATAGATCTCGTAGCCATAGTAACCAAGTACGGCAAATGAAATAGAGGTGACCAGAAGAAAGGCCAGCCAGAGTTTTCTTTCCTTACTCATGAATAGTGATTTTTTGGGGAGCAGAGGAAGCTGCTCCATGATTAGGTTTTTGAATTTCCATTAAAATTATAAAAATTTCACAAGTAGCTAAAGATCAGTGTTCTTGCCCCTTTCGGGCCTATGTCTTAAGGCATCCTGCAAAATTTCGGACAAATATATCTTGAATTGCAGAAGCGAAAAAATTATTTAGGATAAAAATATCTTTTTATGATAGAGGTCATGAAACGGCTTATAAATGCTTAATTTTTAGCGGGTAAATCTAATTTCATTAAAGCCCTGGTTTTCTTTCTCCGAAATTATTATTATCTTTGCGGCGTTGAAACTAAAAAAGTACAGCGAGGGGACGGAGAGTCCCCTCTTTTTATAACCGTAATGTTGCAGGAGAAAGTAGAAAAGTTACTGGAAGAGGCGTTTGAAGAGAATAATTCTTTATTTTTAATCCACCTTGATATCAACCCGGCCAATCATATAAAAGTGATCATTGACGGGGATAAAGGGGTCTCGGTGAACGACTGTATAGCCGTGAGCCGCAAGATCGAGCACAACCTTGATCGCGATGAAGAAGATTTTTCTCTCGAAGTGAGTTCTGCCGGGGTTTCTGAACCTCTTAGTCTTCCGCGTCAGTTCAAAAAGAATATCGGTCGTAAGCTGCACGTAAAGACCGGGACTGAAGAAATAGAAGCGACCCTTACCGCTGCTTCCGAAGAAGAGATCACTCTCAACTGGAAAGTGCGGGAACCCAAGCCTGTCGGAAAAGGTAAACATACGGTGCAAAAAGAAGCTGTGCTTCCGTATTCGGCAATTGTAGAAGCAAAAGTTATGATAACATTTTAATCGCATATTGATATGGAGAATATCGCCCTGATAGAGTCTTTTTCAGAATTTAAAGATGACAAGCTGATAGATCGCGTTACGCTGATGGCGATCCTGGAAGAGGTTTTCAGAAATGCTTTGAAGAAAAAGTATGGTGAAGACGATAATTTTGATATTATTGTAAACCCTGATAAAGGTGACCTTGAAATTTGGCGAAACCGCGTGGTGGTTGCCGATGGAGAGGTTGAAGATCCTAATCAGGAGATCTCTTTATCTGAAGCCCGAAAGATCGAGCCCGACTTTGAAGTAGGAGAAGATGTTTCGGAAGAAGTAAAACTGATAGATCTTGGTCGCCGTGCGATCCTGGCTCTGCGCCAGAACCTGATCTCTAAGATCCACGAGCACGATAACACCAATATTTATAAGAATTTCAAGGAGCTGGAGGGAGAGATCTACACCGCTGAAGTTCACCACATTCGCCATCGTGCGATCATCTTACTGGACGATGAAGGCAACGAGATCGTTTTGCCAAAAGACCGGCAGATCCCTTCTGATTTCTTCAGAAAAGGAGAGAACGTACGAGGGATTATCGAGAGCGTGGAGCTGAAAGGAAATAAACCTACCATCATTATGTCCCGAACTGCGCCAGGTTTCCTTGAGAAACTTTTTGAGCAGGAAATTCCGGAGGTTTTTGACGGACTTATCACTATCAAAAAGGTGGTGAGAGTACCGGGAGAAAAAGCCAAAGTAGCGGTAGATTCCTATGATGACAGGATCGATCCCGTAGGGGCTTGTGTTGGTATGAAAGGTTCTCGTATTCACAGTATCGTTCGCGAACTGGGAAATGAGAATATTGATGTTATCAACTATACGAACAACGAGCAGTTGTTCATTACCCGTGCTTTGAGTCCGGCGAAGATTACTTCGATCAAGATGGATGAGGAGAACAAAACTGCCGAGGTGATGCTGAGACCTGAAGAGGTTTCTAAAGCTATTGGCCGTGGAGGGCACAACATCAGGCTTGCCGGCCAGTTGACCGGTTACGAGATTGATGTGTTTAGAGAAGGTGTAGAGGAAGATGTGGAATTGAGAGAATTTGCCGATGAAATAGAAGACTGGGTGATCCAGGAATTCGCTAAGATCGGCCTGGATACTGCTAAAAGTATCCTGGAGCAGGATGTTGATGATCTTGTTCGCCGTACAGACCTGGAAGAGGAAACCATTAGAGCGGTGATCCAGGTGTTGCGGGAAGAATTTGAAGAATAGACTTAATATTAAGAGTAAATAAAGAGGTTAATTAGAGGGCAATTTATGGCTGAAGCAAAAACAATGCGACTAAACAAAGTACTACGTGAATTCAATATTTCGCTAGACCGGGCTGTGGAGTTTCTTAACTCCAGAGGTCACGAAATAGAAGCGCGTCCTACTACCAAAATCTCCCCGGAAGTGTACCAGGTGCTTTTTGATGAATTTCAGACAGATAAGAGCAAGAAGGTGGCTTCTAAAGAAGTAGGGGAAGAGAAGAGAAAAGAAAAAGAGGAATTGCGCCTGGCCCGCGAGCGTGAGCTGGAAGAAAAGCGTAAAGCCGAAGAGAAGAAGGAGAAGGAGAGAGAAAAGGAACAAGAAGAGGAAGAGGTGATCTCGTCCCGTACTAAGCTTGCCGGACCTAAAAAGGTAGGCAAGATAGATCTGGATAAGAAACCGGGAGAAGCGCCTAAAGAGGAGGAGAAGGAATCGAAGCCTGAGCAGCCACAGGAAGAGAAAGCTCCGGCTCCTGCCGAAGAAGCCAAGCCAGAGAAAAAAGAAGAGCCCAAAGAAGAGCCTAAGAAAGAAGAACCTGCCAAAGAAAAAGAGGAACCTAAGGCTAAAAAAGAAGCGGAACCTTCTGAAGAGAAACCTAAGGAACAGGAAACTTCGAAAGAAGAAGCCTCTAAAGAAGGGGATTCCAAAGAAGAAGGTTCAGATACCATAAAGACTAATTACACTAAGCTTAGTGGTCCTAACTTCACAGGAGAAAAGATTGATCTGTCGCAGTTCAAGAAACCTAAGAAGAAAGAGGATAAAAAAGCTGAAGACGATAAAAAAGACAAGCGCAAGAAACGTCGTCGCCGCATTAGCAAAGATGTGAAACCCGGAGCGGGTGGAGCAGCTGGTGCTGGAAGGAAGACACGTGGGAAACGCAGCAGGCCTATCACCAAAGAAGAGCCTAGCGAAGAAGAAGTGCAAAAACAAGTGCGGGAAACCCTTGAAAAACTTCAGGGAAAATCGGGCAAAGGCAAGGGTGCCAAATACCGTAGAGGTAAGAGGGACCAACACCGCCAACGTTCCGAAGAAGATCTGGCACAACAGGAGCTTGAAAGCAAGATCCTTAAGGTTACCGAATTTGTTACGGTAAGCGAGATCGCTGCCATGATGGATGTACCTGTGACCAAGGTGATCTCAGCTTGTATGTCGCTTGGAATGATGGTGACTATGAACCAGCGTCTCGATGCGGAAACTCTTTCTATCGTTGCTGATGAATTTGGTTACGAAGTAGAGTTTGTTACCGCCGATGTTGAAGAAACCGTTGAAGAGCAGGAAGAAAATCCTGAAGACCTGGTAGAACGCGCGCCTATCGTTACGGTGATGGGTCACGTTGACCACGGTAAAACATCTTTGCTGGATTACATTCGAAAAGAAAATGTAATTGCCGGTGAGAGCGGGGGTATTACCCAGCATATTGGGGCTTATGCCGTGCAGCTTGAGAATGGACAAAAAATAACCTTCCTGGATACACCGGGTCACGAGGCCTTTACCGCCATGCGTGCCAGGGGTGCACAGGTTACCGATATCGCGATTATTGTGATCGCGGCCGATGATGATGTGATGCCTCAAACCAAAGAGGCGATCTCTCACGCCCAGGCGGCCGGAGTGCCTATCATCTTCGCTATCAACAAATCTGATCTTCCAACGGCTAATCCTGAAAAGATCAAAGAGAGACTGGCAGGGATGAACCTGTTGGTTGAAGATTGGGGAGGTAAGATCCAGTCTGAAGATATTTCTGCTAAAACAGGGCTACATGTTAAAGAACTGCTTGAAAAAGTATTGCTTGAGGCTGAAATCCTGGAATTGCAGGCTAATCCTGATAAAATTGCCAATGGTACTGTAGTGGAAGCCTTCCTTGATAAGGGGCGTGGTTATGTAGCTACTATCCTTGTGCAGTCTGGAACGCTGAAGATCGGGGATTATGTACTTGCCGGAAGACACAGCGGTAAAGTTAAAGCTATGCATGATGAGCGCGGAAGAGAAGTGAAGGAGGCGGGACCCTCAACACCGGTCTCTATCCTTGGGCTTGACGGCGCGCCGCAGGCAGGTGATAAATTCAAGGTGATGACAGACGAGCGTGAGGCCAAGGATATTGCTGCCAAGCGAACTCAGCTGCAACGTGAACAGTCTGTGAGAACACAGCGTCATATTACGCTGGACGAGATTGGACGTCGTATCGCGCTTGGAGAATTCAAGGAACTCAACATTATCCTGAAAGGGGATGTGGATGGTTCTGTGGAAGCACTTACCGATAGTTTCCAGAAACTTTCTACTGAAGAAATTCAGGTAAATATCATTCATAAAGGGGTGGGTGCCATCACCGAGAGTGATGTGTTGCTTGCTTCTGCTTCTGATGCGATAATCGTAGGATTTAATGTAAGACCTGCCGGAAATGCAAGACAGGTAGCCGATAAGGAAGAAATCGATATCAGGACTTATTCCATCATTTACGATGCGATCAACGACCTTAAGGATGCTATGGAGGGTATGCTTTCTCCTGAGCTTAAGGAAGAGATCACCGGTACTGCCGAGATCAGAGAGATCTTTAAAGTGTCTAAGGTGGGAAGTATCGCCGGATGTATGGTTACTTCAGGAAAGATATACAGAAGTTCCGGGGTGCGTCTTATCCGCGACGGTGTCGTGGTCTACACCGGAGAACTGGCTTCGCTGAAACGATTCAAGGATGATGTGAAGGAAGTTTCCAAAGGATATGACTGCGGTATGCAGATCAAGAATTATAACGATATCAAGGAAGGTGATGTGATTGAAGCCTTCAGGGAAGTTGAGGTTAAGAAAAAGCTGAAATAGTTTCCTCTTGAAATATAATGAAAAAGTAAAAGCTGTCCTGGAAAGGGCAGCTTTTCTATTTAGGCCGGAATTGGGGATTTTTTTATCGTCTTCTTGGCTTCGGAATAAAAGCTCCGGGGAAGTTCTCCCTTATTGAAATCAGAGCGCGATCGGCTTCGAGCCTGTTTCTGAAGTTTCCCACCCATACTTTATAATTCGGCGCTTCATAAACTATAACCGAAGGATATTGGTAAAGGCTTCTGTATTCTTTTATCACTTCATTGGCCTTCCCGTTGTCCCCATAAAAAAGCTGGATCTTATACCGGTCTCCAATACTGTTGCTCGAGGCCATATCAGTCTTTAGTTCGAGCAACTTTGGGATCATTTCATCCTGCTGAATATTTACATGTCCTTCCTGGGCATGGGTGTAAAAAAATGAAAAACCTGCGGCTATGCAGCTTAAAATTAACTTCTTTGGGATGCCGAATTTCATAGGATTCTTTATTTTGGACAAAAGTAAAATTAAATAACTAAAGCGGGCTTAATTTATTATTTAGAACAGATATAAATTACCGATTAACACTTCTTAACATTCCTCAAATCCAACTTAAGTATTACTTTTGTCCACGAATTTTACGGTACGTTTATCGTGTTTTTTATGACTATTATCATAGGAAAAACCGTACCAAAGTTTTAGACGTTAATTCAACCAATAGTATGAAAAAGGTGAAATACCGCCATCTGACTTCGCGACTACTCCTCTTAAGTGTAGCGTTTTTTCTTTTATTTACTGTTGCAGGCTATTCGCAGCAAGATAAAAATGTGCCGGATACGAAGGTAGACAAGAATGTGGATGCCGCTTCTGCGGATGCGGGATCTGAGTTAGGCGATCCTGCGAAAGGAAAGGAGATATTCAACTCCTTATGTGCTGCTTGTCATAAACCATATCAAAAAGTTATCGGGCCAGCTCTTAACGGAGTGACAACCCGACACGATCTGGATTGGATCCATAACTGGGTTCATAATAGTGCCGATATGATTGCAAAAGGGGATCCGCAAGCCGTATCTCTTTTCAATGAATACAACAAGGTTGCTATGCCTCCTTTTCCTCAGTTGTCTGAAGAGGAGATCAACAATATCATGGCTTATGTAGAACAGCCTAAACCTGAACCTAAAGCTGCTGCTACAGCAGGTGCCGGAGAAGCGGCTGCCGGAGGTGGTGGTCAGCAGGGAGTTCCAATGAATGTGATCCTCGGAATTCTTGTTTTTGTGCTGGTGATGCTGTTGGTGGTGTTGTTCCTTGTGAATAAGACGCTGAGGAACTTTGCTGCAGCCAGTGGAGTAGAGGTTCATGAGAAGCCAAAAAGAAAGCCGATCTGGAAGGTGTTTATCGAAAATCAATTCCTGGTGCTTATTTCTGCGGTATTCTCGATTTTGGTCATTTCTTACCTCGCTTACGGATTTATGATGCAGATAGGGGTTGATCAGGGTTATCAGCCAATTCAGCCAATTCACTACTCTCACAGGATCCATGCCGGAGATAACAAGATCGACTGTAAATACTGTCACTCGAACGCGAGAAAGTCTAAGGCTTCCGGAATTCCTGCACTCAACGTGTGTATGAATTGTCACAAAGCTATTTCTGAGGTTGCTCCTGAAACTGCAACTGCAGATTACTCTAAAGAATATTACGATGGTGAGATCGCCAAGCTTTACGATGCTGTTGGCTGGGATCCTTCAACCAGAACTTATAGTGGAAAGCAGAAGCCTGTAAAATGGGTGAGAATCCACAACCTTCCAGACTTCGTTTACTTCAACCACTCTCAGCACGTAAGTGTTGCCGGGGTTCAATGTCAGCACTGTCACGGTCCTATCCAGGATATGGAAGTGGTGCATCAGGATCAGCCTTTAACCATGGGCTGGTGTATCAACTGTCACCGCACAACAGAGGTGAAAATGGAAGGCAACGATTACTATAAGAAAATCCACGAGGAGCTTTCTAAAAAGTACGGCGTAGATAAACTGACTATTGCCGAGCTTGGTGGCATCGAATGTGGTAAATGTCACTACTAAATTTTTGTTCCTGCGAAAGCGGGGTTAATTAAGAAGTTAATATCTAGATATATATGTCATCAAACAAAAAATACTGGTCAAGTGTTGAAGAGCTGAAAGGAAGCTCTATTGTTGAGACGCTCCAACAAAAAGAATTTGCAGAAGAGATCCCGGTTGATGAGTTTTTAGGAGATAAAGAAACTCTGGAAAGCTCCAAAACCAGCCGAAGGGACTTCTTGAAATATGTTGGGTTTAGTACGGTAGCGGCGTCGCTCGCTGCCTGTGAAGGGCCGGTTATTAAATCGATCCCTTATGTGGTGCAGCCGGAGAGAACCATTCCTGGTGTGGCAGATTACTATGCTTCCACTATTGCTGATGGTTTTGATTTTGCCAGCGTTTTGGTAAAGACTCGTGAGGGCCGTCCGATCAAAATTGATAATAATAATCTTTCTGAGATAAAAGCTGCCGGAAGCGCGCGTGTGAATGCTTCGGTTTTATCTCTATATGATACAGAGCGTGTAAAACGCCCAATGATAGAAGGAAGAAATGTTTCCTGGGAAGAGTTTGATAAAGAAGTGAAAGCAGCTCTTGGAAATACTTCCGGAGAGATCGTTCTTCTTACGCAGACTTTCGCCAGCCCTTCTACTCAAAAACTTATAAATGAATTCTCTTCAAAATACGGCAATGTACGTCACGTGATCTACGATGCTGTTTCTGAAGATTCAGTACTTGATGCTTTCCAGTCGAAATACGGAAAGAGGGCGATGCCTAATTACGATTTTTCTAAAGCTGAAATGATCGTTTCTGTTGGAGCTGATATTCTTGCCGATTGGCAGGGAGGTGGTTATGATATTAGCTATGCTGCCGGCAGAATTCCGAAGAACGGAAAGATGTCAAGGCACGTGCAGTTCGAGTCCAATCTTAGCATTACCGGTGCTAAGGCAGATAAGCGTTATCCTGTGAAACCTTCAGAGCAGAAGGCTATACTTTCGGCTCTTTACGGTTATATCGCCGGAGGCCAGTCTACCAGCGAGCTACCTGCGAAGATTGATGATGCGGTTGTAAAAGCAGCGCGTCAATTACGCAAAGCGGGCAGCGGAGCCGTTGTGGTATCTGGAATTGCTGATGCTGATGCTCAGTTGTTGGTTCTTGCTATCAATGAAGCTCTTAGCAGCAAGGTGATGAATGTGGAAGAGCCTCGATTGACCCGTCAGGGAGACGCGCAGGCTGTGAAACAACTTGTAAAAGATATGAATTCAGGTAGCGTTGGCGCTCTTTTGGTCGCCGGGGTGAATCCTGCATACAGCCTTCCGAATGCCGATGAATTTGTAGAAGGTCTTAAGAAGGTTGATCTTACTCTTGCTTTCACCATGAAAGAAGATGAGACAGCCAAATTGTGTAAATATATAGCTGCAACTCCTCACTATCTTGAAAGCTGGGGTGATGTGCAGTTTACTCCGAAGAAATTCGGACTGATGCAGCCTACTATCAGGCCGCTTTTCAGTACCCGTCAATTCCAGGAAACATTACTTACCTGGAATGGGAACGACAAAAATTATTATGAATATCTGAAAGATACCTGGAATTCTTCCCTTACCGGAGGTTCCTGGAACGATGCTCTGCATGACGGTGTTTTTACAGGAACTTCTCCTGTAGAAGCGTCTGCTCCGGCTTCGACCGAAGTAGAAGCATCTACTCCAGATTATGCCGGTGCTCAAAGAAGATTGTCTCAACCTGCTGAAGGAGAAGGCAAGATGGAGATGGTGCTTTACACTAAAGTTACTTTGGGTGACGGGCAGCAGGCTAACAACCCATGGTTGCAGGAAATGCCTGATCCTATTACCAGAACTACCTGGGATAACTATGTGACTATTTCCAGTGCAGATGCAGAGAACCTGGATCTTGAGAACTGGAATGTTTCTAATGGTGCCCTTAACGGGAGCTATGTAAGTGTGAAGCTTGATGATGTGGTTCTTGACAGGGTTCCTGTTTATATTCAACCTGGCCAGGCAAAAGGAACTATCGGTTTGGCTCTCGGATACGGAAAGAAAGCTGCTATCCAGAAAGAGATGCAAACCGGTGTGAATGCTTACCCGCTGTATAAAGATTTTAAAACCTTCCAGAATGTAACTATTCAGAAAGTTGAGGGAGAGCATGAATTTGCGTGTACTCAGCTTCAGAATACTATGGCAGGAAGGGAAGATATAGTTAGAGAAACTACCCTTGCGGAATTCCTTAATAAGCCGAGAGAGGAATGGAATCCTATTCCTGAAGCGCCTTATGATCATGAGGAAATGCCGGTGGATAGCGCTAAGACCGATCTCTGGACCAAGTTTGACAGAACTATTGGGCATCATTTCAATATGTCTATTGATCTTAACGCCTGTACCGGATGTGGAGCCTGTACTATTTCTTGCCAGAGTGAGAACAACGTTCCTGTGGTAGGTAAAGATGAAGTGAGGAAGTTCAGGGATATGCACTGGCTGCGTATTGACCGTTATTACTCTGCTGCAGATACCTTTGAAGAAGAGCGTGAAGAACTTGAGAATCTTGGTGCTTTTGAAAGCTACAGCAAAGTGGAGATAGCATCAAATGAAAACCCAATGGTAGTATTCCAGCCGGTGATGTGTCAGCACTGTAACCACGCTCCATGTGAAACTGTATGTCCTGTGGCAGCGACTTCACACGGACGTCAGGGACAAAACCAGATGATCTATAACCGTTGTGTGGGAACCAGGTATTGTGCGAACAACTGTCCTTATAAAGTACGTCGCTTTAACTGGTTTAACTATGCGCAAAACGACGAGTTTGATTACAACATGAACAATGACCTTGGAAGAATGGTGTTGAATCCAGATGTGGTGGTTCGTTCGAGAGGGGTAATGGAAAAATGTTCTTTGTGTATGCAAAAGACTCAGAAGACCATTCTTGATGCCAAGCGTGAAGGAAGACCTGTGGAAGACGGAGAATTCCAGACAGCCTGTTCTTCTGCCTGTGATAAAGGAGCCATTACTTTTGGAGATGTGAACAATAAAGATTCCGAAATCCTGAAGTTGAGAAATGATGAGAGAATGTACCATCTGCTAGGTTATCTTGGTACAAGACCAAACATCATGTATCAGACTCAGATTAGAAACACTACAGAATCATAAAAGGAAATATTAAGAATCAATTATTAAAGAAATATGTCGTCACATTACGAAGCGCCTATAAGAGAGCCTCTGGTTACCGGAGATAAGAGTTATCACAATGTGAGCTCAGATATAGCTGCCCCGGTGGAAGGAAAGGCAAACAAATCTTGGTGGATTGTTTTTTCAATTGCCTTAGTGGCATTTTTATGGGGACTGGGATGTATAATATATACCGTTGGAACCGGGATCGGGGTTTGGGGTCTTAATAAGACCGTAGGCTGGGCCTGGGATATTACCAACTTTGTATGGTGGGTAGGTATTGGTCACGCCGGAACACTGATTTCTGCGGTACTTTTACTTTTCCGTCAGAAGTGGAGAATGGCCGTAAACCGTTCCGCAGAGGCGATGACCATCTTTGCTGTTGTGCAGGCAGGCTTGTTCCCTATTATTCACATGGGACGTCCATGGCTTGCATACTGGGTACTTCCAATACCAAACCAGTTCGGGTCGCTATGGGTAAACTTTAACTCTCCCTTGCTTTGGGATGTATTTGCGATTTCCACTTACCTTTCAGTGTCACTTGTATTCTGGTGGACTGGTCTTTTACCTGATTTTGCGATGATTCGTGACAGGGCGACCAGGCCTTTTCAGAAAAAGATCTATACCATCCTTAGTTTTGGATGGAGCGGCCGGGTAAAAGACTGGCAGCGTTTTGAAGAAGTTTCCCTGGTTTTAGCTGGTTTGGCAACTCCATTGGTACTTTCGGTTCACACCATCGTATCCTTTGACTTCGCAACTTCGGTAGTACCGGGATGGCACTCAACCATATTCCCTCCTTACTTCGTTGCAGGTGCGATCTTCTCAGGTTTCGCAATGGTACAAACGCTTCTTATCATCATGCGTAAAGTGACCAATCTTGAGAATTACATTACCCTGCTTCACATTGAATATATGAACAAGGTGATTCTGCTTACCGGTGGAATCGTTTCTATAGCCTATATTACTGAATACTTTATCGGGTGGTATTCGGGAAGTAGTTATGAAAACTATACCTACCTTTCGTTTGGTGCTGCAACAGGACCTTACTGGTGGGCTTTCTGGGCGCTTATTACCTGTAACTTTATTGTGCCGCTTTCCCTTTGGGTGAAAAAACTGAGGAGAAACATCGTATGGACCTTCATCGTGGCTCTTGTAATCAACATCGGGATGTGGTTTGAGCGTTTCGACATTATCGTGATCGACCTTAGTAAAGGAAGAACCCCATCTTCATGGGCAATGTTCCAGCCTACCTTTGTTGATATTGGTGTATTTATCGGAACTATCGGATTCTTCTTCGTGCTGTTCCTTCTTTATGCCAGAACCTTCCCTGTAATTGCTCAGGCCGAAGTAAAAACTATTTTGAAATCTTCCGGAGAGAAATACAAAAAACTGCGGGAAGAACATCATCCTAATGAGGCAGGTGAATATTACGGTGATTCTACTGCTGTAGAGCCCGAATCTCAGCTTACCGATAAAACCTTCCTTGGAAAAGGGCAGGCCGAGATTGAAAGAGAGAAAGGTCATCACGAGGAAACTGTGAATGCCGATGCTCTTGTGTTCTCTGATGTTCAGAAGGAACAGATAGATGATATGCTACACCGCATTGGAGTCTACGATCCAAAAACACAGGAAGCAAATGATCTTACAAGGCTTCCTAATGTTGGTCCTTTGACGCAGCAACATTTGCACCAGGTAGGAATCTATACCTTTAGCCAGGTAAGCAATCTTAAAGAACCAGATTTTAAACTGTTGGAAGAAGTTATCCCTAACTTCCCTAAAGCTGCGAAGCGTGAAGAGTGGGTGGCAAAGGCAACAAAACTTAAAAATATTTAATCGATGGCATCAAAAGTTGTACACGCTATTTATAATGATGACGACTTGCTACTGCAGGCAGTAAGGCAGGTACGTGACGCCCGCTATCATATTGAAGAAGTCTATACTCCGTTTCCTGTTCACGGCCTGGACAAGGTCATGGGACTCGCACCTACGAGACTGGCAATCGCCTCGTTCCTCTACGGGCTTACAGGGCTTTCGGTAGCTACGGCAATGATGAACTTTATGATGATCCAGGACTGGCCTCAAAACATCGGGGGAAAACCAAGTTTTGACTTCTATCAGAACATGCCTACGTTCATTCCTATTATGTTTGAACTTACGGTGTTCTTTGCAGCTCACCTTATGGTGATCACTTTTTACATGAGAAGTAAGCTGTGGCCTTTCAGAAAACCGGGCAATCCTGATATCAGAACGACTGATGATCATTTCCTTGTGGAAATTGACGCGACAGATCATAATATAGATGAACTTTCAGATTTTCTGGAGAAAACAGGAGCTTCTGAAATTAAATTAATCGAAAAGTAATAGACGCAATGAAATTGTTTTATAGATATATAGCCTTCTTGTTCGTGGCCGGCCTGTTTGCTTCTTGCGCCGATAAGGATCATCGCGGTTACAACTATTTTCCCGATATGTATTATTCTGAAGCTTATGAGACCTATAGTGAGGCTCCGATCTTTCAGGATCAGCAGGAAGCGAAGCTACCTGTGGAAGGGACTATTCCCAGGGGTTGGAAACCTTACGAATATCCCAATACTGCTGAAGGAAGAACTGCAGCTACAGAAAATTTGAAGAACCCGATACCCTACACCGAGAAAAATCTTGATAAAGGAAAAGAACTCTTCAACCTTTATTGCGCTATTTGTCACGGAGAAAAAGGTGACGGAAAGGGAACTTTGGTACAAAGAGAAAAGATCTTAGGGGTGCCTGGATATAATGATCCCGGAAGAAATATTACCGAAGGTAGTGTTTATCACGCCATGTATTATGGTCTTAACAACATGGGATCTTATGCTTCCCAAACGAGCATCAAAGAACGCTGGCAAATTGACCACTATGTCATGAGCCTTAAGGACAAGCTTGCGGGAAATCCTGAAAGAGAGTACGAAAAGGAACAATCTGAGGCTGATAAAGCCCTGGAGCCTGCCGAAGTGGACGTGAAGATAAATGATAAGGGATCAGGCGAAATAGAAAGAGAGATACCTAACAACCAAGAATAAAGCATTTAGATCGATTAATATGTATAAGCTATCCAGTAAATTCAAATTAACTGCAATTATCTTCATGATTGTTGGTGCCATAGGCCTTGTATATGGCTTTTTAACTGTGCCTTCGAACGTCGATGAAGTTAAAGAGATGATGAAGAATAATGAAGTTGAACACGGGGTATCTCATGCCGAGGCTGAAGAGATGGAAGCCCGTGTGGGGGAGGCTCAGTATGTTGTGGGAGAGCATCCGCAGGATACAGAAGAAACCTTTGCCGAGCAACTTCACAGCGAAGAGCATTTGGAACATGTATTTCACCAGTTGCAAACCCGTCCATGGTCGGCGCTCTTTGTTTCTGCCTTTTTCTTCTTCATGATCGCGCTTGGGGCGCTGGTATTCTATGCCATTCAGTATGCCGCTCAAGCGGGTTGGTCTGCAGTATTATACAGAGTAATTGAAGGGGTGACCGCTTACCTGTTGCCTGGTTCTATCATAGTTTTTCTTATCGTTGTGCTGGCCGGTACGCATTTCTATCCCTGGCAGAACGACGAACTGGTTGCGGGAGATAAACTTCTTCAGGGAAAATCGGGGTATCTTAACTTTCCGTTCTTCCTGATAAGGGCTATTATCTACGTGTTGGGCTGGAACCTTTACCGTTATTTCTCAAGAAAAAATTCTGTGGAGCAGGAGAAGGTTGCCGTAGGAGACTACCGTCCCTATAAGAAGAATTTCAAATTCTCGGTTTTCTTCTTATTGTTCTTTATCATTACTGAATCTACAATGGCGTGGGACTGGTTCATGAGTATGACTCCTCACTGGTATAGTACACTTTTCGCATGGTATATATTCGCGAGCATGTTCGTATCTGCCATTACTGTGATCGCTATGGTTACTGTTTATCTAAAGCGCAAAGGACATCTTGCCTTCGTGAATGACAGTCACCTGCACGATCTTGCGAAATTCATGTTTGCCTTCAGTATTTTTTGGACCTATCTTTGGTTCGGACAGTTCATGCTAATCTGGTATGCGAACATTCCTGAAGAGGTGGTTTACTTCGTCATGAGAATCGATGAATATAAATTGTTGTTTTTTGGAATGCTCATCCTTAATTTTGTATTCCCTATTTTGATGTTGATGAACAGTGATTACAAACGTATACCTTTGTTCGTGATCTTTGCGGGGGTAATTATCCTTATTGGGCATTATATAGATATTTTCCTTCTGGTGATGCCTTCTACGGTTGGAGCACACTGGGCTTTCGGAATTCCTGAAATTGCAGGGATCTTATTCTTCTTCGGATTGTTCGCCTTCGTGGTGGGCTCCGGTTTGGGTAAAGAACCGTTACATCCAAAAGGTAATCCATTCCTTAAGGAAAGTGAAAATTACCATTATTAATAAAAGATTGATTGTTTAAAGAAGAACTTATAAAATGACCGTATTTTTAGTAATAATAGTACTCGCACTTCTTGCCGTCACGGGCTGGCAGATCTCCAAGATCTTTGAACTGTCCAAAAAGCCCGGAACAGAGACTACAGAGGTTGCCAGTGATAAGGATAATAAACAGCAAGCCGGAATCTTACTTGGATTCATGATCTTCCTTTACGGAGGGATGTTGTATTGTTTCTGGAACTACAGCCGGTTTTATCTTCCGGAAGCGGCTTCAGAACACGGCCAGCAGTATGACAACCTGATGTTCCTTAGTATCGCGATCATTATGGTGGTGCAGGTGATAACTCAGGGACTGCTGCACTGGTTTGGTTATAAATACCATGGAAAACGAGGCCAAAAAGCCCTTTTCTATGCCGACAACGATAAACTGGAATTTATATGGACGATTATTCCTGTGATCACTCTTGCAGGACTTATTATCTACGGATTATTTACCTGGTCTGATATCATGGATGTCAATACCGATAAAGACCCTATAGTAATTGAACTATATGCCAAACAGTTTAGCTGGACAGCGCGTTATTCTGGTGAAGACAATACTCTTGGAGAAGCCAATGTTCGTTTCATTGAAGGTGTGAATCAGCTCGGGCTTAATGAGAACGACAGCTACGGAAATGATGACAAGATCACTACTGAATTGCACCTGCCTGTTGGAAAGCCGGTTCTTTTCAAATTAAGATCACAGGATGTAACCCATTCTGCTTTCTTTCCGTTCTTCAGGGCGCAAATGAACGTGATGCCGGGATTGGTCACTCAATTTGCTTTTACCCCAACAATCACTTCCGAAGAAATGAGGAGTAGTGAATACATGCAGGAGAAAGTTCGTAATATCAACAATATTAGAAAAAAGAAGAGTGAAGAGTTGCAGGCGCAAGGAGAGGCTCCTCTTGATAATTACGATTTTGATTACTACCTGTTGTGTAACAAGATATGTGGACAGGCTCACTACAATATGCAGATGAAGATTATAGTAGAGACTGAGGATGAGTACAATGCCTGGTTAAGCGAACAGAGTACCTTCGGGGAAACCATGGCTAATAATTAGAAATTTAAGAATAAAAAGAATTATATTTAAGATATGTCAGCAATAGCAAACGCACCGGCTCATGATCATCACGAAGATCATGGACATCATCATAAGCAAACCTTCATAACGAAATACATCTTTAGCCAGGACCATAAGATGATTTCGAAGCAATATCTTATTACAGGTCTGATAATGGGTTTTATCGGTATTTCGATGTCGGTATTGTTCCGTATACAGCTGGCGTGGCCGGAAGAATCTTTCGCGATCTTCTCATGGCTGCTAGGCGACTGGGCTCCAAACGGAGTAATGTCACCTTCCATTTACCTGGCACTGGTAACCATTCACGGGACCATTATGGTATTCTTTGTGCTTACCGCGGGCTTGAGTGGTACCTTTAGTAACTTGCTTATTCCGCTTCAGATTGGAGCGAGAGATATGGCCTCCGGATTCCTGAATATGGTCTCTTACTGGTTGTTCTTCCTGTCTTCAGTGATCATGGTTTCTTCCCTGTTCATAGAATCGGGACCGGCCTCGGCAGGTTGGACTATCTATCCGCCGTTGAGTGCCCTCCCACAGGCTATCTCTGGATCAGGACTCGGAATGACACTTTGGTTGACATCATTAGCTATTTTCATTGCCTCTTCACTGCTAGGTTCGCTTAACTATATAGTGACGGTTATTAACCTCAGAACAAAAGGGATGTCAATGACGAGATTGCCGCTTACGGTGTGGGCTTTCTTTGTAACTGCTATTATCGGTGTAGTTTCTTTCCCTGTGCTTTTTTCTGCAGCCTTGTTGCTCATCATGGACCGTAGCTTCGGGACTTCGTTCTTTCTTAGTGATATTTTCATCCAGGGAGAAGTTATCAATCACCAGGGAGGTTCCCCGGTATTGTTCGAGCACCTTTTCTGGTTCCTGGGTCACCCTGAAGTTTATATCGTGATCCTTCCTGCGATGGGGATCGTTTCAGAAATTCTTTCTACCAACTCGCGTAAGCCAATTTTTGGATACCGCGCGATGGTAGCTTCCATCCTTGCGATTGCATTCCTTTCTACCATCGTGTGGGGTCACCACATGTTCGTATCAGGAATGAACCCATTCCTTGGATCGGTATTTACCTTTACAACATTATTGATCGCAATTCCTTCGGCGGTGAAAGCCTTTAACTGGATCACCACCTTGTGGAAAGGAAACCTGCAGATGAACCCTGCGATGCTTTTCTCAATAGGATTTGTATCTACTTTCATCACCGGTGGTCTTACAGGGATCATCCTTGGGGACAGTACCCTTGATATCAACGTGCACGATACTTATTTCGTAATTGCTCACTTTCACCTTGTAATGGGTATCTCTGCACTTTACGGTCTGTTGGCCGGAGTGTACCACTGGTTCCCTAAGATGTTCGGAAGAATGATGAACAAGAACCTCGGTTATGTTCACTTTTGGGTAACTGCGGTTGGTGCTTACGGAGTATTCTTCCCGATGCACTTTATAGGACTTGCGGGTCTGCCAAGACGTTACTACACCAACACTGCGTTCCCATACTTTGATGATCTTGCGAATGTGAATGTGATCATTACCTTATTTGCCATCATGACGGCAGCGGTACAACTGGTGTTCCTGTATAACTTCTTTAGATCGATGTTCTACGGTAAGAAAGCGACTCAAAACCCATGGAGTGCCAACACCCTTGAATGGACTACTCCGGTAGAACACCTTCACGGAAACTGGCCTGGTGCTATTCCAACTGTTTACCGTTGGCCTTATGACTACAGTAAAACCAATGAAGATGGCGAATATGTGATCAAGGGACAGGATTTTGTTCCGCAGAATATCCCCCTTCAGGAAAACGAGGAAGAGCTGATGCATTAAGCAAGACCTTCCTTCAAAATATCAAAAAAGCCTTTTCTTAATCGAAGAGGCTTTTTTATTTTATCTTTGTGCGGTTGCTACTTTTAAGTAAACTGAACTACCTGCTATGAACGAAAATTTGGATGCTACGGGCGAGAATTTTTCTCCGGAAGAGTTTGATATTGAAAGGGCTTTACGTCCCCTCGAGTTTGATGATTTTGCCGGGCAGGATCAGGTTTTGGAAAATCTGAAGGTATTCGTGGAAGCAGCTAATCTTCGTGGAGAAGCTCTTGATCATACGCTTTTTCACGGCCCTCCGGGTCTTGGGAAAACAACCCTGGCCCATATTCTTGCCAATGAGCTGGGCGTGGGAATAAAAGTAACTTCAGGGCCTGTGCTGGACAAACCGGGCGACCTTGCCGGGCTACTTACCAATCTTGACGAGAGAGATATTCTGTTTATTGACGAAATTCACCGGCTAAGTCCGGTGGTGGAGGAGTACCTGTACTCGGCGATGGAAGATTACCGTATTGATATCATGATCGAGTCGGGGCCCAATGCCCGTACGGTTCAGATCAATCTAAGTCCATTTACTCTCGTAGGCGCCACCACCCGCTCAGGATTGCTTACCGCTCCCATGCGGGCGAGATTCGGCATTTCCAGCCGCCTTCAGTATTACACGACCGAGCTGCTTTCTGATATTGTACAACGTAGTGCCGATATCCTGAAAGTGCCAATTTCCCTGGATGCGGCGATAGAGATCGCCGGCCGCAGCCGTGGGACGCCACGTATAGCCAACGCATTGCTGCGCAGGGTGCGCGATTTCGCGCAAATCAAGGGTAACGGCAAGATCGACCTCGAAATTGCCCAATATGGCCTTAAAGCGCTTAATGTAGATACGCATGGCCTGGATGAAATGGACAACAAGATCCTTTCGACTATTATCGACAAGTTTAAAGGTGGTCCGGTTGGAATTACCACTCTGGCCACTGCAGTAAGTGAAAATGCAGAGACCATTGAAGAGGTGTACGAACCCTTTTTGATTCAGCAGGGCTT
>JBAWAB010000027.1:0-4523 GCA_049589035.1 Salegentibacter sp. | reverse complement strand
ATAAACCAAAGGCTTTCGGCGCCTTTTTCAAGCACATATTTAGCTCTTTCATTGGCCTTTTCCGCAGAAATTACATAGATCTTCTCGCAGATGCTCCAGTCTTTCGGCGAAGGGGTTTTGATGTTTTCCTTTACATCTTCAGAAGTGTAGAACGGCTTTACATCAATTCCGTCGGGGGAATGATAGATGAGTTTTTCATTATAATCGGCACCCTTAAGATCAAATTGGATCTTTTGTTTCCATTGTTTAGCAGAAACTTCTTCAAATTCCTGGAATAATGCTTCCTTCATTTTTTTGTTTTTAATGAAAGTCAATTCCGCGACGAAGACAAATCAATCGATCGTGTCGTATTCAATTATATAGATATCTTCATCGGGACGTTTCATGAAATATTTTTGGCGGGCAAACTTCTCAAGCTCCACCGAATCTTTAAGCTGTTTGATGATGGCCTTATCTTTGGCGATCTCTTTCTGGTAATATTCTTTATTGCCCTGAAGCTCCTCAATGTTCTGATTCAGCTCATGATGTATCAGCCAGGAATTGCTGTCCAGAAACAGCATCCATCCGGCAAAGATGAGGCTCAGCAATACATATTTATTGCTAATGAATTTGAACCAGTGCTTTTTACGCAGCTCTTTTAATTTCATACAGGCTTAAAGATACAAAATTAGCTCAAGCGATCTTTGATGATGGTCTGCACGATATCAACAGCTACCGTGTTATAACGGTTGGTTGGAATAATGATATCGGCAAATTCCTTGGTGGGTTCTATAAACTGCTGATGCATTGGTTTAAGAGTAGTCTGGTAACGCCATAAAACCTCGTCGAGATCCCGGCCGCGATCTGCAATGTCACGTTTCAACCGGCGGATGAGTCGTTCATCACTGTCGGCATGCACATAGATCTTGATATCAAACATTTCGCGGACTTCGGGGTGGGTAAGGATCAAAATACCCTCAACAATCACCACTTTTCGCGGATGTACCTCGATGGTTTCGCCGGTGCGGTTGTGCTCTGTGAACGAATAAACCGGCTGCTGAATATTATTGCCTGCCTTAAGTTCTTTAAGATGATGCACGAGCAGGTCGAAATCTATGGATTTTGGATGGTCAAAATTTATCTTGACGCGTTGTTCATAGGTGAGGTGACTGGTATCCTGGTAATAAGAATCCTGCGAAATCACATCGACTTCTTCATTCTTCAATTCGTCAATAATCTGGTTTACCACGGTGGTTTTGCCGCTTCCCGTGCCTCCGGCAATTCCAATAATAAGCATAGAGAAAAGTTTGGGCAAATTTAACCAAATGCCTCTAAAAACGAATTTTATTCCGGGTCTTTTACTGATCTATTTTTGGAGAGGTCAAAATTTTGAATTTTTTGCAGACTTTCGGCGGATTCCCTTTTCTGCGGAATTTTCTTCGGAAGGAACATCCGCGGTACGGATTGTGAAAGATGGGATACTTTTTGGAGCTTAAAAATCGTATCTTCAGGGGAAGATTATCAGCAGTTCACTAACCAGAATTTTAAAACTGAAGATCATGGGGAAGCTTATTCTTATACGGCATGGCAAAAGCCTTTGGAACCTTGAAAATATTTTTACCGGATGGACCGATATTGACCTTGCACCTGAAGGTGTTGAAGAGGCCAAAAAAGCCGGAGAAATCCTGAAGAAAAACAAGATCCCGGTGGATATTTGTTTCTCCTCTTTTCTGAAAAGAGCCATCAGGACCAATTGGATCTTGTTGGAAGCTGCCGAAATGATGAATGTTGACTGCCTCTACAGCTGGAGACTGAACGAGCGCAATTACGGCGCCTGGCAGGGTCGCAACAAAGATGAAGTGAAAGCCGAGGTGGGAGAGGATTTTTTCTGGAAGGTGCGAAGAGGTTATGCTACACCGCCTCCCAAACTTGAGGAGAACGATCACCGGCATCCGAAATTTGACCCTCTCTACAAAAAGCTCGACGCCAACCTGCTGCCGGCCAGCGAATCTTTAGAAGACACCCGTAAGAGAGCTGTCCCTTATTTCTTCGAATGTATCGCTCCGCAACTGGTGCAGGGGAAAACGGTGGTAGTTGCCGCTCACGGGAATTCCTTAAGAGCTTTGATCGCGCAGATAAGGAATATTCCGAAGGATGAGATTCCCGGGATGGAATTGGCTACGGGTATTCCTTTTATGTACCAGTTTGACGATAATCTGAACCTCAAGGAATATTATGAGCTGACCTGATCTTTCCCAATAAGGTTTTAACATTCCATTTCGTCAAGTTTATAATCGGAGTACAACTTCAGGATAGCCGCGACGGACCAAGCTTGATGGATGCAGCCTTTGCCTTGTTTAGGTTCTTTTCCGTCAAAAACTTCAGAAATGCAATGTAGGCCTTCCTCTTCGTAAAAATGCTTTTGAAGTGATTCCAATTCGTGGAGTACGATTTTCTTGTTTTTTTCAGATGCGCCATAAAGCCTGAGAAAGGCATGAAAATAGTCGTATAGAAGAAAAGGCCAAACGGTTCCCTGGTGGTAAGCCGCATCTCTTTCGGCCGGACCTCCGCTATAATGAGCTTTGAAATCAGGATTTTCTTCATCCAAAGTCCGCAGCCCGAAAGTGGCGTATAGTTTTTTCTTTATGAGCTGAAAAATTTGCTTTTGTTGTTCTTCTTTCAGGAAAGTAAAAGGAAGGCTCAGGCAGTAAAGTTGATTGGGACGTATAGCATTGTCTGAAAAAATGCCGGGAATGATCACATCATAAAGAGTGCCTTGACTGTTGGTAAACAGAGGAGCGAAATTCTTTTTAAACTTTTCAAGGCTGCCGGTAATTTCAGGGTCAATGGAATTGTGGGATTCACCGCAAAAGAAACTGTAAATTTTAAGAGCGTTGTACCATAGGGCGTTTATTTCTACAGGGCAGCCAATGCGAGGCGTGATCACTTTCCCGTTCACTCGGGCATCCATCCAGGTGAGCTGCATGCCTTCTTCGCCTCCATACAAAAAACCTTCGGGAGTTACGTGAATGTTGAACCTCGTTCCCTGCAAATGCGCTTTCAGAATGTTTTCCAGGGAATTCAAATGTCTTCTAATAAAGCTTTTATCCTGAAATTGTTGGTAATACTCATACATGGCGACGAAGAGCCAGAGACTGCCGTCGATATTGTTGAATTCTGGCATGTCTTCGCTGTGATCGGGAAAGCGGTTGGGGAGCATTCCTTCGCTGATGTTCTCCAAAAAAGTGGTGAGTATGGCTTTTGAAATTTCCTTCTTTCCGGGCGCAATGCAAAGACCCCGCATGGCGATCATGGTATCGCGTCCCCAGTCTGAAAACCAGTGATACCCCGCAAGTATTGACAGGCTATGGGTAGATTTACGCTGTACCACAAATTGATTTCCGGCAGCTAAAAGGTCCTTGAAAAAAAGATTTTTGGTTCCTTTCCGCAGATCATTCCAGCGTTTTCTTTCCGCAGCGAAGATCTTTTCGGCATCTGCGGCAGAAAAATTCTTTTCCGCAGAAAATATGAGGAAGAGTTTTTCGCCGGGCCAGAGCTCGCAGTTAAGATGGCCAATTCTGTAGTAATCGGTAGTGAAATTTAGCCCCCGTTCTTCCTCTTTGGGAAGCTGAATGTTTTTATACCACGCCCGGGCTTCGGTGAATTCACCAATATTCCAGGAGGTGAATAAGGGCCGGCTGGCATAGTGCGGATAAGTCTTCAGACTATTTCTTCGGAATTCAGAATAAAAGTCGGTAAAGTCATTTTCGCTGAAGTTGCTATGGAAGTCGGCAAAACTGTAGAGAGGAGTAAGGTCTAAAGAAATATTACGGCTGCCGGTATTTTTATATTCCAGCACGGTAGTATTGGAATTCTGAAGCATACAGAGCCTTTTTTCAAGTTGCCAGTTTTTCGTCGCATATTTCCACTTCGGAAAAGGAGTGGCCTCGAAATTCGTCAAATATTGAAAGCCTTGAGGATGAATTACTCCCGGATACTGATTGGCAGAAAGTTCGAACTCATTTTGGCTGAATTTCACCCGTTCTTCTATCTTGGCCACCAAAATCTTCCGGTCAACCGGAGGTGAAAAGGCCGCAATGAGCAGCCCGTGGTAGCAGCGGGTATTGGCTCCTGAAGGGGTTCCCGAAGCATAGCCGCCAAGGCCATTGGTGACGAGCCATTCTTTTGAAAAGGTACCTTTCATCCTAATAATCTCTCATTTCCTTTATGAGATTAGCCACCACTGCAGTCCAGCCAGTTTGATGGGAGGCGCCCACACCTCTCCCGGTATCTCCATGGAAGTATTCATAAAAAAGGATAAGATCCCTGAAATGCTTCTCCTGGTATTTTCCGGTATGCTGCGCATGCACGGGACGATTATCGCCAAAATCTTTTTCGAAGAGTCCGATAAGACGTCTGCTAAGATCACGACATATTTCCTTTAGATCGGCCATATTTCCACTGCCCATGGGAAATTCAAATTTCACCGTGCTGCCGCAATATTCGTAATATTCTTTCAGCGATTGGATGAACAGGTAATTTAT
>JBAWAB010000026.1:0-2184 GCA_049589035.1 Salegentibacter sp. | reverse complement strand
CGGCTGTTTTCCGAAGAGAGTAGGTTTTTCAGCATAATTTCATTCACATCGCTAAAGAGGGAAGCCACATACTTGTTCGGTGGGTTCTTATACAGATCCTGCGGACTGCTTTTGGCGTGGATCCTTCCGTTCTTGATCACGATGGTCTGGTCGGCGAAGGCAAGGGCATCGGTGCTGTCGTGAGTAGCGATGATGCAGGTGATATTATTTTCCTTGAAATAGGAAAAGACACGGCGGCGCAAATTATTCTTTCTGAAATGATCAATATGGCTGAAAGGTTCATCGAGCAGAAGCAGCTCTGGCTCATTGGCCAGGGCTCTTGCCAGCGCTACCCGTTGCTGCTGTCCGCCGCTCAGGAATTTCGCTTTCACATCGGCCATATCATCCATTTCTACAACCTTCAGCAGTTCCTTTATTCTTCTCTTCTTCTTGATAGGATAAAAGTTGCTGAGATATTTTCCAACATTTTCGGCAACAGTAAGCGGTAGCATCAGGTCGAAATCCTGCGCCAGGTATTTGATGAAATCTTCGCCGGGTACCAGGTTAAATTTGGGCCCTAGAAGTTCTTGTTCTCCCCAGTGTACCTTGCCGTCGGTGTGAAGCAAGCCGTAAATTAGTTGTAACAAGGTGCTTTTTCCGCAGCCACTGGCCCCGATCAGTGAGAGGTTCTCCCCGCGGCCAAGGCTGAAACTGATATTTTTAAGCACAGGCTCACTCTCGTCATAGGCAAAGGAAACATTCTGAAGTTTCAGCATAAAAGGCTATTTCGAATTCGATTTTCAAGATAACAGATTTTACAGGCTTTTCCGCATAAAAAAGCTCCCGAAGTTGAGGTTCGGGAGCTAAAGCCAGGCTGCTTATAATTTTAAAGATTTTGATTAATGGGCTGCGGGAGTTCCGAAAAGCCCATATTGAAAAAGGTAAAGGCAAACATATCGGCATATTCCTGTATGATCATTTTAGTAGGTTTTCCTGCGCCGTGGCCGGCTTTGGTCTCAATACGAATCAGCACCGGCGCATCTCCGGCCTGTTTTGCCTGCAATTCCGCAGCAAATTTAAAGGAATGAGCGGGAACCACCCGGTCATCATGATCTCCGGTAGTAACGAGGGTAGCGGGGTATTTTGTTCCTGCCTCCACGTTGTGCACAGGAGAATAGCCATAGAGATATTTGAACATTTCCTTGCTGTCTTCCGAAGTTCCGTAGTCATAGGCCCAGCCTGCGCCGGCGGTAAAGGTATGATAGCGCAGCATGTCCATCACGCCCACTGCCGGTAAGGCCACCTTCATCAGGTCGGGACGTTGGGTCATGGTCGCTCCCACGAGCAATCCACCATTAGATCCACCGCGGATAGCGAGATAATCGCTGGAAGTGTAATCGTGGTCGATAAGGTATTCCGCAGCAGCGATAAAATCGTCAAAAACATTCTGCTTCTTCATCTTTATTCCGGCGTCATGCCATTTCTTGCCGTATTCGCCGCCTCCGCGAATATTGGGTACCGCGTAAATTCCTCCCTGTTCCAGCCAAACGGCATTGGTGATGCTGAAGGAAGGAGTGAGGCTAATATCAAATCCGCCATAGCCATAAAGCATTGTGGGGTTCTTACCGTCCATCTTAATCCCTTTTTTGTAGGTGATGATCATCGGTATTTTGGTGCCGTCTTTCGAGGTGTAGAAGATCTGTTTGCTTTCGTAGTCATCAGGATTGAAATTGATGTTTGGTTTATTGTAAAGTTCTGAAGTTCCTTTATCAATTTCGTACTTGTAGATAGTTCCCGGCGTCACATAGTTGGTGAAGGAATAGTAAAGTTCCTCGCGATCTTTTTTAGTGCTGAAACCACCTGCAGAACCAATGCCGGGCAGTTTTATTTCCCGCACCAGCTGGCCATTGTGGTCATACTGAAGTACTTTTGAAATGGCATCTACCATGTAATTCGCAAAGAAATATCCGCCTCCGGTAGAAGGGGTTAACACATTATCGGTCTCTGCAATAAAGTCTTTCCAGTTTTCCGGCTGCGGATTTCCGGCATCAACAGTAACGATCTTCCTGTTAGGGGCGTTTCTGTTGGTAACGATGAAAAGTTTGCTGTCTTCATTGTCGATCACATAGCTTTCGGAATCAGCATCACCGAGAATGGTCACCAGCTGGGGGTTTTCCTGCGTGAGGTCCATCATGTATAATTTTC
>JBAWAB010000025.1:0-2717 GCA_049589035.1 Salegentibacter sp. | reverse complement strand
TCCATTTCCTCCAGGGCCTCCAAAGCCCAATGTACTCCGGCACCATAGGTTATGATGCTCAGGTTTTTGCCTTCTCTAAGAGTGGCAGCTTTTCCGAACGGAAGGCTGTAATAATCTTCCGGTACTTCCTGTCTTATACTGCGGTATAATCCTTTATGTTCAAAAAACATTACAGGATTTGGATCATTAAAGGCGGTATTTAGTAAACCCTTGGCATCATAGGGAAAGGCAGGATACACAATTTTGAGACCTGGCGTTTTGAGGAACCAGGCTTCATTAGTTTGGCTGTGAAAAGGCCCTGCACCTACACCTCCCCCACAGGGCATCCTGATAACCACATCGGCCGGCTGATTCCAGCGGTAATGGACCTTGGCAAGATAATTTACGATGGGATTGAACCCGGAAGTGGCAAAATCGGCGAATTGCATTTCCATCATTGCCTTCATTCCATTTATGGAAAGGCCCATGGCAGCACCTACCACAGCAGATTCGCAAATAGGGGTATTTCGAACTCTATCCGCTCCGAATTCTTCAAGAAAGCCATCGGTAATTTTAAAAACGCCGCCATAATCTGCAATATCCTGCCCCATGAGCACCAGGTTTTCATGGCGCCTCATGGACTGCCTCAAGGCATCAGCAACAGCATCGACAAAACGAATTTCCTTTTTCTCTGGTCCGGGTTTGACTTCTTCAGAGATAAAATCTTCATATACATCATCTAACTCTGAGGATTCATTGAAAGACACCGCCTCTTCAGCAGAAGCCAGCCTTAGATTTTCTTCAATTTCGGCTTTTATTTCATTTCTCAATTCCTGCTCTTGTTCTTCCGAAAGGAAGCCGGATTTCATCAGATAATCCCTGAAATTGATCAGCGGATCTTTGGCAGCCCACTCCTGCATCAACTCATCGGGCACATATTTGGTGCCGCTGGCCTCTTCGTGCCCCCGCATCCGGAAGGTTTTGAATTCCACCAAAACAGGCCGCGGATTTTCCCGAATACTTTCAGCAAGATTGGAAATTTTTTCAAAGACCTCCAGAATATTGTTCCCGTCGATAATATGAGCTTCCATTCCGTAGCCTATACCACGATCGGCAATATTGGCGCATCGGTATTGTTCTGAAGTAGGTGTAGAAAGTCCGTAACCGTTATTTTCCACACAAAAAAGCACCGGAAGATCCCATACCGAAGCCAGATTCAAAGCTTCGTGAAAATCTCCTTCGCTGGTGCCTCCTTCGCCCGTAAAAACGGCCGTGATCTTTTTCTCTTTGCGCAGTTTATGTGCCAGTGCAATCCCGTCGGCTACTCCCAGTTGCGGCCCCAGGTGAGAGATCATGCCAATGATCTTGAATTCCTGGCTTCCGAAGTGAAAACTGCG
Organism: Salegentibacter sp.; assembly: GCA_049589035.1. Classification (GTDB taxonomy): domain Bacteria; phylum Bacteroidota; class Bacteroidia; order Flavobacteriales; family Flavobacteriaceae; genus Salegentibacter_A. The sequence goes on along the minus strand of JBAWAB010000025.1, from coordinate 1,341 downwards.
ATCACGCCCCATGGTGAAACCGCTCATTTTACCCTGCCATTGAGCAAAGAGCCTTTGCAAGGGGATATTCCTTTGAGTAAAAACTCCAAGATTGCGGTGCATGGGTAGAATATATTCATCATCCTGCAGTGCTGCAGTCACGCCTACGGCAATGGCTTCCTGCCCGATTCCGCTAAACCATTTAGACACCTTCCCCTGCCTTAGAAGAACGAGCATTTTCTCTTCTATAAGCCTGGGTTTAAGCATGCCCCGGTAAAGAGCGAGAAGTTTCTCGTTTGAAAAAGAATCTGAACTATATGAAATAGCCTTATTTGGGGAGGTTTGGGGATTCATAAACATGCATTTGTTTATCAAATGTAGCTAAAATTAAAATTGCTAAGAAAAATATAAACGCTCGGCTTCTCACATAAATTTCTTTAACTTTGTTTGTTGATCCAAAAATAAAAAATCCAATCCATGGCAATGAATAACATTCCCAGCGTAAATCTGGCCGACTTTCTGTCCGACGATCCGGAGAGAAAGCAGAAATTTGTAAAAGAAATTGGCCAGGCCTATGAAGAGATAGGTTTCGTCGCCCTGAAAAACCATTTTCTAAGTGACGAGCTGGTAGAGGAACTATATAAAGAAGTCAAGGCCTTTTTTGATCTTCCGCTGGAAGTAAAAAAGAAGTATGAGATCGAAGAGTTAGCAGGTCAAAGGGGTTATACTTCCTTCGGAAAAGAACATGCCAAGGGCAAGAAAGAAGGTGATCTTAAGGAATTCTGGCACTTTGGCCAGGAACCTTCTAAAGATGCCGATCTTACTGAAGAATATCCCGAAAACGTTCAGGTAAAGGAATTAAAAGATTTCAACCACGTAGGGATGGAATCTTACCGCATGCTCGAGAAAACCGGGATCTATGTGTTAAGAGCCCTGGCACTTTATATTGGTCTTGATGAACACTATTTTGATCACTGGGCCAGCAACGGCAACAGCATTCTCAGGCCTATCCATTATCCTCCAATTACTGAAGAGCCTAAAGGTGCAGTACGCGCTGGTGCTCACGGAGATATTAACCTTATCACCCTGCTTATGGGAGCCTCAACCGGCGGCCTGCAGGTGTTGAGAAAAGATGGAGAATGGATAGATGCGATTCCGCAGGAAGATGAACTGGTGATCAATGTGGGAGATATGCTTGAAAGACTTACCAATAATAAATTACGTTCTACGATTCACCGCGTGATCAATCCACCAAGAGAAGAATGGAGCAAGCCGCGCTTTTCCATTCCTTTCTTTATGCATCCCAGAAGTGAAATGCCTTTAAACTGTCTGGAAGAATGCATAAATGAGGATCATCCCAAA
>JBAWAB010000024.1:0-1712 GCA_049589035.1 Salegentibacter sp. | reverse complement strand
ATTTTGAAGAGGTCTTTAGTGAGATGCAGCGAACCAACCACATCAAATCAATATTAAACGGAATAGATTAATACCATATTAAATTTAGAGAAATGGAAAACAAGAAAGAACTTAGAACATGGCTGGACGATTTCGGACTGGAACACCCGCTGGTTATTGCGGGGCCGTGTAGTGCCGAAACGGAAGAGCAGGTGCTGACTATCGCCCATCAGCTAAAAGACAGTGACGCGACCGTTTTGCGGGCTGGTATCTGGAAACCCCGGACAAGACCAGGGAATTTTGAAGGTGTTGGTGCCCTGGGGCTTAAATGGCTTCAGAAGGCAAAAGAAGAAACCGGGATGCTGACCACTACTGAAGTTGCGAATCCGCATCACGTGGATCTGGCTTTAAAGCATGATGTTGATATTCTATGGATTGGTGCCAGGACTACGGTTTCTCCTTTTATCGTACAGGAGATCGCCGATGCATTGAAAGGAACCGATAAGATCGTGTTGGTGAAAAACCCTGTAAACCCCGACCTGTCTTTATGGCTGGGAGCAGTAGAGCGATTATACACCGCCGATATTAAGAACCTTGGTGTAATTCACCGCGGATTTTCGAGCTACGAAAAAACCAAATACCGGAATAATCCGGAGTGGCAGATCCCAATCGAGCTGCAGAACAAGTTTCCAGACCTGCCATTGATCCTGGACCCTTCGCATATCGCGGGCCGTAGAGATATTATTTTTGATCTCTGCCAGACTGCGCTTGATCTTAATTACGACGGAATTATGGTAGAAACACACCATACGCCCGATAAGGCCTGGAGTGACGCCGCTCAGCAAATAACGCCCGAAACATTGATACAGGTGATGAAAGATCTTAAGATCAGGAAAGAAGTTTCAGAAAGTGAAGAATTTCAGAACAAGCTCAGCAATCTAAGGGCGAGAATTGATGTAGCCGATAATCAGCTGATCGATCTTTTAGCTAAGAGAATGAAAATAGCCGAAGAGATCGGGCAGGTGAAAAAATCGCAGAATGTGGCTATCCTTCAGAATAAACGCTGGAATGAAATTCTTGGAAAAATGGTGCTGGAAGGCGAGCAACATGGCCTGAGTGAAGAATTCATCCTGCGCCTGTTCAAAGCAGTACACCAGGAATCGATTAACCATCAGCAGAAGATCCTCGACAGCAAATAGAGGATTTTTGATGCCGACTTGTTTTCCGAATGTCTGAAAAAAATCCCCGAACACTCGTACTGGTTTTCGGGGATTTCTTCAGAAGCAAAAAAGCTTATTTGGTATAGGCAAGTCGTCTTGAGGCTTTACGCATAAGGGTGTTGATCAATTGATCGTTGCTGCTGCCAAGACTTCCGGAAACACGCTTATTGTAATTCCACAATAGTTCGCCGGTTCCCGCATTGTTGACACTCATGTTGATGGTGGCAGAGTTGGTGGCTCCCCAGAAACCAACCAGAAGGCCAAGGGCGATAGAAGCGCCGTCAGACATTGGTTTGTCGGTTTCAAACGTACCGCTTATTACGGCGTCTACCCCCAATATTTCTGCGAGTTGTTCAGGCGTGAGAAGTGCAGTATCAGTGATTCCTTTTTGATGTAAAAGCGCATTGGTTCTTTTTGGATCCTGCACATCAATAAGAAGTTTTCCTCTTTTTTTGCGTTTTAGGAACCAGGAATACATAGCCGATTGTACAGATAAACCTTCACTATTTTCCA
>JBAWAB010000023.1:0-7869 GCA_049589035.1 Salegentibacter sp. | reverse complement strand
CTTCTGAAGATCTTCCTCTGCCGATTTCTGCTCTTCTTTTACACTCTCCTCCTCAGCTTTGTTCCGGCCAAGATCCTTGGGGGATTTTAAATTTTCATTCTCCTTTTGAAGCTCTTCCATTGCTTTTTGAAATTCCCGGAATTCTTCTGAAATTTTTTCCTGAGCCTCCGGAGTATTTTCTTCCTCGTCCTTCTGCGATAAAGATTCCTGCTTTTCTCCTAATTTTTGTAGATCCTCTGCTAATTTTCTCGCCTTTTCCTGAACGTAATACTGCTTGGTGAGTTCCAGCAATTGTTCCAGATTCCGTTGTTCCGAAGTGTTTCTTTTAGAAAGCTCTTCCAGCTTTTCTCCAAGATCTTCCTCCTCTATTTTCTGAGATATTTTCTTTAGCTCCTCCAATAAGGCTTCATTCTCTTTTAAGCGCTCCTCATTCTGCTCCAACCTTTTTTTTAGTTCCTCGCGATATTCTTTATTTTCATTATTTACTTCGGCTTTATCAAAGCTTCTCTTAAGCTTTTCAGAATAATTACGCATTAATTTATTCTGTTGTTCCTGCCGTTTTAAAAAATCATCCAGCTTCTTGCGTTCATTATAACTCAGCTCTTCCTTCTCCTTCTTAAGTCTTGAAATTTCATTCAATTCTTTCCCAGATTTCTTCATTTCCTCAAGACTCCGGTCAAGCTCATTTATGGACTCTCCCTGCTGCTCCAATTGCTCCTGTTGAACTTCAGTTGTAGATTTTTCTCTGTAGGAAAATACTTCACTCTTCTTCCTCTTGGAACCATTCACGCCGTCGTTGTCGAATACTTCAAAATACATTTCATAATTAGTTCCTTTCTTCAACTGAAGATTCCCGGGAAAAGTGAACAGAAATTCCCCCACCGATTTACTACTCAAATCAAGATTCACGATTTTAGCGCTGTCCTTAGCCTCTTCAGGATAATAAACGAACCTAAGTTGCCTTAAGCCATAATCGTCTGACACACGTCCTTTGAAATACCTGATTTCAGGTTCCAGGCTATCCTTTTTCTGCTGAACTTCGATCTGCGGATATTCATCTTTCACCACTCCTATCTCGAAACCCAGTTGCTCAAATTCTTTTACCTCGCTATTTTCTGTACTCACAGTGTAAGGGAAGTTCTTTACAAGTTGCTGTTCGAAGTTGGCGGCTCCCTCCTTCTGTCGCAGGCGATAAAGACTATCGGAAGTTTTCAGTTGTACGAATTCGGTATTTCGGGTATTGAAATTCCATTTCACCACGGTTCCTTCAGGAACAGTGGCGTTTCCCGTCCCTTCAATTTTTTCATCCTGCCGACCGGTATAAGCGGGGTACCCAAGTTCAAGCCCGAAATTCACCAATTTTGGCACCTTAATCACTTCAATTTCATAGGGTTTAGACACCACCTCATTCGAAGAAAGCCGAAATTGCAGGTTGTTATCCAGATGCCGGAAATCAAATTCAAAAATTCCAGGCGAAACTGGTTTTAGATAATATTTCTGGTCATTAAAATGAATGGAAACCGTCTCGGGCACCAGCTTTCCCTCGGTCGTGATCCTCAACTTCAGGTCTTTGTTCTCCTGTATCCGCAAATCTTCATTCTCGATGCGGAAACTGAAAGGCGCAGGTGGCTCATAGGCGGTATTATAATGGCTCACCCGGGTATAGCTATCTTCAAAAAAATTGATATGGCCCGAAATTATGATCGCCAGGATAATTATTACCGGAAAGGCGGCATATTTCAGATATTTTATATTCGTCTTGAATTTTACTGCGGAAGTAAAAGGAACCGGTTTCAATTCCCGTGATCGCTGTTCAATACTGGCCAAAAGTAATTCAGACTGTTTGCTGTCTTTTTTAAGCTGCAGAAGATTCAGTAATTTATCACTGACTTCAGGAAAATGACTTCCGATAATCCTGGAAGCTTCAGTTTCTGAAATTCCACCGGAAAGCTTCAGAAGTTTCAGAATTGGGATAAGAATAAAAGACACAAAAAAGAAGGCTTCCGCAGCAATAAAAAGCCAGAAAAGAATTTTTCTGCCAAGGCTGTTCAACCAAAGAAAATACTCAATGCTTAAGGTGATCAAGAAATAAAGAAGACCGGCAGCCAAAAAAAGGATGGCTCCCTTGAGCAGTTCATTCAGATAAAATTTCCGAATAAAAGCCCCCAGCCTCTGCTCTATCAATTTGTAATTATCCATTCGTCTCCGTCTGATTCATCTCTAAAAATACAATAATTTGTGGTTTAGATCTATAAGTGCAATTCCATAATGTTTTATTGAAACCGGGTTTGGGCGAAAATCGATGCTTTTTAGGATTGCTTCAATAAGGTTGTATCTTTGCCTGTAAAAATTTCGAGTTATGTCAGCTACTGTACGTGTACGTTTTGCGCCAAGCCCTACCGGGCCCTTGCATATTGGCGGAGTGAGAACGGCTTTATACAACTATCTTTTTGCCAAAAAACACCAGGGGGTTTTTGTGTTGCGTATCGAAGATACCGACCAGAATCGCTATGTGGAAGGTGCCGAAGATTACATCATAGAATCGCTTAACTGGTGCGGAATTCCCTATGATGAAGGCCCCGGAAAAGAAGGTAAATTTGGCCCCTATCGTCAAAGTGAACGCAAGGAGATCTACAGAAAATATGCTGAAAAGCTGGTAGAAAACGGCCATGCCTACTATGCTTTTGATACCGCCGAAGCATTAGACGCTCATCGAAAAGATCACGAGGCCAAAGGCAAAACCTTTATTTACAACTGGCACAACCGACTGAAATTGGACAATTCTCTGGCCCTTTCAGAAGAAGAAGTAAAGGAAAAACTTGATGCCGAAGAGGATTATGTGATCCGTTTCAAATCTCCTGAAGACGAAAGTCTGCACCTCAAGGATGAAATTCGTGGAGAAATGCTCATTGATACGGCTATTCTTGACGATAAAGTACTTTTTAAGAGTGACGGAATGCCAACCTATCACTTGGCAAATATTGTTGATGATCATCTTATGGAGATCACCCACGTAATAAGAGGGGAAGAATGGCTGCCTTCACTTGCGCTGCATGTATTGCTTTACCGCGCTTTTGACTGGGATTCTCCAAAATTCGCTCATTTGCCACTTATTCTGAAACCACAGGGAAAAGGAAAGTTGAGCAAGCGCGATGGGGATAAAATGGGATTCCCTGTTTTTCCTCTGGAATGGAAAGATCCGAAAACAGGTGAAATTTCTGCCGGTTACCGCGAAGACGGATATTTCCCGGAAGCTGTGACCAATATGCTGGCCTTCCTTGGCTGGAATCCGGGGACGGAGCAGGAATTCTTTAAGCTCGACGAGTTGGTAAAAGCCTTTGAACTTTCGCGTGTCCATAAAGGAGGTGCAAAATTTGATCCTGAAAAAACAAAATGGTTTCAGCAACACTACCTGCAGGAAGCCGATAATGAACTTCTCACCGAAAAATTTTCAGACTTCCTTGAGAAAAAAGGAATTTCTGCCGAAAAAGCATACGTAAAGCAAGTAGTAGAGCTCATTAAGGAAAGGGCTGTGTTCATTGCTGACCTTTGGGACCAGGGCTTTTTCTTTTTTACAGCTCCTACTTCATACGACCCCAAGAATGCAAAAAAAGCCTGGAAAAATGACACTGCTGAACTCATGGAAGAGCTCATCGCGGTGATCGAAGAAGAAAATGATATTACTGCCGAAAATTTGCAGGAAAGAGTTAAAGGCTGGATCACTTCAAAAGAGATCGGTTTTGGCAAGGTAATGCAGCCTTACAGGTTAGCATTAGTCGGTGCCATGCAGGGTCCGGACTTATTTCAAATAAGCGCAAGTATCGGAAAAGAAGAAACCATCAACAGGATTAAGCAGGCTATTGAAACCCTGGGTTAATGGCTTCTGAAAATCAAATAAAAAAACCGGACTCATCTGCAGCTCCGGTTTTTTTATTTTAAACTCTCCAGCGAGCAGAAATAATCTTACAGACAGAAAGTATCCAAATAAAAAACCTCTGAAGTTATCCTCAGAGGCTTTTTTATGCTGTTTAGAAGCTAATATCGAATTTTGGGAGGACTACTTCCTCTTTAATCCCAAAAGCTTGGTAGTGGCTTTTAAAAGCAGGGCTTTTTGAACCACTGCACTAACTGTACTACCTATTAAAGATTTTGGAGATAGGCTCTGCTTAGTTTGGTCTAAGGCCATTTTAATTTCTTCCTTATCGATCTCGGTCTGAAGTTTCAATATCTTCAGATCCCGGTCAATTTCTTCGAATGAGCTGTATTCCTTCATTATTTTCCCTTTAGTCGTTAAAAAACGCCCTGGACAATTTCACCAACAGCAGCTTATCAATAGGTTTCTTTCCGAAGATCAATACCAGGATGCATAGCAGCAGGTAAAAACCTCCTACAATAAAGAATCCTGAGCTGGGAACGCCAATCTCCTGGCTTATCCAAATGGATAAGGCTACAGAAAGGATCACTATGGCAAGTAAACCGAAAAGACCCAACAAGGCAAACTTCACCAGTGCAGACGCACCTTTGGTGGCCTGCTTAAAGAATTGGAGTTTGTAATATTCGGCATTGCTTTGTGCAAAGGCCTGAATATTTTCATTCAGTTCATTAATGCTGTTGGTTACCTTCTCAAATGCCATAAAAAGATTATACTACGGCTTTCTTGGCCTTGTTTCCGCCCCCTTCAGTCTTGGAGTCTCTTTGTAGTTTGGCGTTTTGCTTTCGCAGTTCTTCCAGTTTTGATTCCATAGCCGAAAGAATATCATCAGCTTTATAGCTTGCTGAAGAAAGAGTTTCTTCCAGACGCTCTTCAAAATCGGTTCGGGCCTTTTTGGCCTTTTCACTCAGATTAGAACTGGTTTCGTTATATTTCTTATTAAGACGATCCTGAGCTTTCATGCTCTCATCTTTTATTCTTTTTCTGGTCTCTTCACCGCTGTCGGGAGCATATAATAATCCGAGTCCTGCTCCTATAGCTGCACCAGTGATCAATGCCAGAAAAGTGCTACCTGTATTTGCCATAATAAATAGTTAGTTTTAGTTAATACTTCTATCAAATATACAAGATGGGCTATTCCTTCGTTGTTAATAAGCGGTTAATATGTTAACATTCTTTACTAAAATATTCTTAAAACCGCCGTTATTACTGGAGTTGGCCTAATTTTTAATCTTTGCCCAACTATCTCGCAAGCCTACGGTTCTGTTCATTACAAGCTTCTCTTCGGTGGTATCACGGTCTACACAAAAATAACCTATCCTCTGGAACTGGAATTTGTCCTGAACGTCAGCATTCTTTAGACTTGGCTCCAGATACCCGGTAATGGTAGTAAGAGATTCCGGATTTATGAATTCAAGGTAATCCTTTTCCTTGTCACCATCGGGTGCCTCCTCAGTAAAGAGGCGATCATAAAGCCTGATTTCGGCCTCTATGGCATGTTTCACTGAAACCCAGTGCAGGGTTCCTTTCACCTTACGCATAGATTCTTCGGTACCACTGCCACTCTTACTCTTTGGATCGTAGGTACAGTGGATCTCCAGGATATTCCCTTCGGAATCCTTAACCACATCTTCTCCTTTGATGATATAGGCGTTTTTCAACCTTACCTCTTTTCCAAGCGTAAGCCTGAAGAATTTCCGGTTGGCGCTTTCTTTGAAATCCTCCCTTTCAATATAAAGCTCTCTGGAAAATGGCACCTCTCTTGATCCTGCGCTCTCATCTTCGGGATTGTTCTCGGCCTCCAACCATTCTTCTTTCCCTTCTTTGTAATTGGTGATCACCAGTTTCACGGGATCTAAAACCCCCATTACCCGCGGTGAGGTTTTATTGAGATCTTCACGGGCACAGAATTCAAGATGCGCCACATCAATCATATTTTCTCTCTTTCCAACTCCAATGGAATCAGCGAAATTTCTAATAGCCTGTGGCGTATAACCACGTCTTCTAAGTCCTGAAATCGTGGGCATTCGCGGATCATCCCAGCTTTCAACAACACCTTTTTCTACCAGTTGCGAGAGTTTTCGTTTACTCACCACCGTATGACTCAAATTTCTACGGGCAAATTCCCGCTGCTTTGGTCTCATTTCGCCAGGCTTCACAACCCGGTCAAGAAACCAGTTATAAAGCTCGCGGTGTGGCAGAAATTCTAGCGTACAAAAGGAATGTGAAACCTGTTCAATAAAATCGCTTTGTCCATGAGCCCAGTCATACAAAGGGTAGATCTTCCAATCATCTTTAGTACGGTGATGACTTTTGTGCAGGCACCTGTACATTACGGGATCACGCATGAGCATATTTTGAGAAGCCATGTCGATTTTGGCCCTTAAAACATGGCCTTTCTCTGGAGTTTCCCCATTCTTCATTTTCTCAAAAAGCTCCAGATTTTCTTCTACGGAACGGTTGCGATAAGGGCTATCCTTACCCGGTTCGGTAGGAGTTCCTTTCTGTTCGGCAATTTCAGCTGAAGTCTGGCTGTCCACATAGGCCTTTCCGTTTTTGATCATTTCAACAGCCCAATCATAGAGCTGCTCAAAATAATCGGAAGCATAGCATTCCTTCTCCCATTTAAAACCTAACCAGAGTACATCGGTTTTGATGGCATCCACAAATTCCTGTTCCTCCTTGATAGGATTGGTATCATCAAAGCGAAGGTTTACAGGAGCCCCGTACTTCTCCCCCAGCCCGAAGTTTAGACAAATGGAAGAGGCGTGCCCTATGTGCAGATATCCGTTAGGTTCCGGAGGAAAACGGAATTTCAATTCTTCTTTCTTATGTGAAGATGTTAAATCTTCTTCTATGATTTGCTCTATAAAATTGAGCGACTTCTTTGCTTCAGCCATAACTGTGATTAAATAAAGCGCAAAGTTATCAAAAATAAGATGCTTTACGACATGCAGCCGCTCCCAAAGAAAGAATAAATTTTGAAGGACTGTATATCTCAAAATTCGCATACAGGTCTCTTCAGCTGAGCCTCTTAAAAGATTACAAGCAAGAATATTTCCGAAGAAAAGCGCGAATGGGTTGAAAGAATGCCACCGTGGCTTTATCTTTGACAAAAAGATTTTGACGTGGGAAGTATAACATTAAAGAATATTAGGGTTTTCGCCTATCACGGCTGCCTGGATGAAGAAGGAAAAATAGGTAGTGATTACCGGGTAGACCTGAAGGTTAAAGGAGATTTGAACAATCCCGCCAAAACCGATGCCCTGGCCGATACCATAGATTATGTACATTTGAATCGTATAGTGAAGGAAGAAATGGCTATTCGCTCTAAACTCCTTGAAAATGTGGCTGAACGGATCATCAATAGGGTTCTAAAGGAAATAATCCTGGTACAAAAGGTAAAGGTAGAAGTGTCAAAAATTAATCCTCCTATTGGCGGGAATGTGGCGATGGTAACGGTAAGCCGTACTAAATCGCGCTAGTTTTTGGTTTTAGAACTTAAAATTTTATTACATTTGCCAACCAATTAAAAATGGCATCGTGGCCGAGTGGCTAGGCAGAGGTCTGCAAAACCTTGTACAGCGGTTCGAATCCGCTCGATGCCTCTTCAAAAGCTTCCCTAGTGGAAGCTTTTTTTATGTCAAAAATTCAATTTAGAAAATTACCACAATCAATATTTAGGAATTCTCCCGGCAATTGAATTTTATTAGTCATTATTTCCCGAAGAAACCAATTGTAAAGCGGTTCTCCCGAAGCTTCGGGAAGCGCGATGCCTCTTCAAGAGGCTATCCAAAAGGTTCTTATTTCGTCAAGCTGAACCTGCCTTCCGTCAGGCAGGTTCAGCTTCTAATTAATATTGATTTTCATATAGTTAAGATCCTGAAATAAATTCAGGATGACGTTTTATAGACTTTTCAGACAGTCTCTTTCTATAC
>JBAWAB010000022.1:0-13630 GCA_049589035.1 Salegentibacter sp. | reverse complement strand
TTGCAAGGTTATTGTGACGAGAATTTTTGCTATATCTTTGTAACAGTTTTTAAATTATGTCCCAGGAAGATAAAAATCAGAAGAACAGGAAAAAGTTTACGCACAGGCTGGTAGATAAGTACCGGATGGTGGTGCTGAATGAAGATACTTTTGAAGAGCGGCTCTCCTTCAGGCTTACCAAGCTGAATGTGTTCGTGGTAGTGAGCCTGAGTGCCATCCTGCTTATTGCTGGCACGACCTTACTTATCGCTTTTACGCCGCTTAAAGAATATATTCCTGGTTATTCTTCGACTGAATTGAAAGATAAGGCAGCAGATCTTGCCTACCGCACCGATTCCCTTCAGAAGGTAATTAAGCTGAATGAGCAGTATCTTACCTCTATTAAGAAGGTCCTTTCCGGAGATGTGCAAACCGATGCGCTTAACCGCGATTCGGCGGTTGTATTTTCAGAAGAAGCGCCCGAAATTGAAGAAGTTACTCCTTCAAAGGAAGATTCTATTCTGCGTGCCGAAGTGGCGCAGGAGGATAAGTATAACCTTCTTCCAAAAGCAACCGATAATATGGATTTTTCCCTGTTTCCACCGGTAAAGGGCTCTATTTCTGAAGGCTATGATGCCAAGAAGCGGCATTATGCGGTAGATGTGGTGGTTGCAAAGAATTCGCCGGTCAAATCTGTGGCTGATGGAAGAGTTGTTTTTTCTGAATGGACGGCACAAACGGGCTATGTGATCATCGTGAGACATGATTACGGGCTTTTGTCGGTGTACAAACACAATGCCTCCCTCACCAAAGAACAGGGAGACATGGTGCAGGCAGGCGAGGTAATCGCTACGGCCGGTTCTACCGGAGAATATACCACCGGGCCGCACCTGCATTTCGAATTGTGGAACCAAACCATGCCGGTTGATCCCACAGATTATATTGATTTTGATTAGTAACTATGTCTATAAAATCTTTTGCAGCAAAAATATTTGCGAAATACATTCAGCATGAAATACACAAGTGGTCCTCTAAACCTGAAGAAACTCAGGCGAAGGTTTTCCGGGAGATTATAGAGGCCGCTAAAAATACCCAATTTGGGCAGGATCACAATTTTGAAAGCATCAACAGTTTTAAAGATTTTGCCGCCAAAGTTCCCGTGCGCGATTATGAAGAGCTAAAGCCTTACGTAGAAAAGATGCTCAACGGCCAGCCAGATGTGCTCTGGCCGGGCAGGCCTCTCTATTACGCCAAAACATCTGGAACAACTAGTGGCGCCAAGTATATTCCGTTAACAAAGGAATCTATGCCAACGCATATTAATGCGGCGCGAAATGCTATTCTCTGTTATATCGCTGAAACGGGGAATTCCGCGTTTGTGGATGGGAAGATGATCTTTCTGCAGGGCAGTCCCGAGCTTCATGAGAAGAATGGGGTAAAGCTAGGTCGTTTAAGCGGAATCGTGGCGCATTATGTGCCGGGATATCTTCAGAAAAACCGCATGCCCAGCTGGGAAACCAACTGCATTGACGACTGGGAAACAAAGGTTGATGCGGTAGTTGAAGAAACCCGGAATGAGAATATGACCGTAATTAGTGGAATTCCATCCTGGGTGCAGATGTATTTTGAACGGCTGAAGGAAAAAACGGGACAAAACGTGGGAGATCTTTTTAAGAATTTCCAGTTGTTCATTTACGGCGGAGTGAATTTTGAGCCGTACCGGGCACGCTTCGAGAACCTGATTGGTAGAAAAGTTGATAGTATTGAGCTTTATCCCGCCTCTGAAGGCTTTTTCGCCTTCCAGGATAAACAGCAAGAGAAAGGAATGTTGCTGCAACTGGATTCAGGGATGTTCTACGAATTCATCGAAGCCGGGGAATTTTTTAATGAAAATCCGAGGCGCCGGACCATCGGAGAGGTCGAAACCGGGGTGAATTACGTGATGATCGTTTCGAGCAATGCCGGCCTTTGGGCTTACAATGTGGGAGATACTGTCCAGTTCACTTCTACGGCTCCCTATCGCCTCATTGTATCGGGTAGGATCAAACACTATATTTCTGCCTTTGGAGAGCACGTGATCGCAAAGGAGGTGGAAGAGGCCATGCAGAAAGCGGTTTCAGAAACCGGAGCAAGAATCAATGAATTTACGGTGGCGCCACAAATAAGTCCGGAAGGGGAGGAGCTGCCTTATCATGAATGGTTCGTAGAGTTTGAAAAGGAGCCCGCGGATATGCAGAAGTTTCGGGAAATTCTCGATACGTCCCTTCAGCAGCAAAATTCGTATTATTTGGATCTTATCGCAGGAAAGATCCTTCAGAAATTAAAAGTAACCAAAGTGCCCGCCAGTGGTTTTCAGGAGTATATGAAAAGCATCGGAAAACTTGGAGGGCAAAACAAGCTGCCGCGGCTTTCTAACGACAGAAAGATCGCTGCCAAGCTTGAAGAACTAATAAAAATGTAAAGTAAATATGGCAAATTTGAAATTAGAGGGCCGCACCCGTGCGCAGGAAAGTACTAATGCTATCGAGCGCATGTACATCACGATGCGACACCTTTTTAACCGTGGCTTTTATAAACCGATGGGAGTTTCGGGAGAAACCTTGCGCGAAGCGCTGCTCACTTTAAGACCGGAAATCTATGGTTCGGTAGCCGATGAAAAAGCAGAATTGAGCGGCTTGCTGTACGTCATTGACCGCTTGCCCATTGGGATTGAAGAATGTCGTTACATCAACCTCACCAGTGACGAAGGCTACGGAAATTCGCATTTTAAGCCTATTGTGCCGCCAAAACGTCGCCGTAATTGTTACCGTATTGATGAGGAACAGATGAATATTGAGATCACCCGCGGGCGTTCTGAAATTTATGATATCCTTACCCACCTTACCTTTCTTTTCGTGGAATCTCATAAGATCATGCGTCGTGTGGTGATCGATGAGGAAGGCAATGTAACCCGTGATTGGCAAAAGCTTGAAAAAGCGGTCATGGCGAACGGCGATCTTTCTCAGGCAGAGCGGGAAGTGGCTTTGACTCATACCGCAAATATCCTCGGAAGGACTTTCCACGAAGTGGTAAGCATTTATCCAAAGTTTTCCATTCCGGAGAATCGCGAGCGTTTTCTTCATATTATCTACTGGCTTGGAAAACTTGCTATCGCTGAAACTATTCAGAATGATAAACGTCTCATCACCTTTAGCCCTGTGCTAAGGGAAAGGCTGGGACACCACATTCATGGCGAGATCTGGGCCGATAATATCAAGCAGCACCTTATCAAGGAAAACCTGATGCACCGGCCTATCCATATAATAAGTGCAAATATGCACAGTGTGATGAATACGCTGTATACGCCTGCCGCGTTCAAGGCTGAGCTCAAGAAGAAGGAGCCGCTGAAGATCTATGAAGAGCTGAGCGATAATGGTAATGGCGCTTTGCGCAGCAGGGTTCAGAAGATGGCATTAGGCAAAGGAATGACCTTCGTGGAAGACCAAAGCGGTACTAATATCGATGTTCAGATTTTTGATACTTCCCGAATGGACGAGGGCTTTAAAAATTCCGGTTTCAACTCCAAGAAAGATGATGAGAAGCCGGTGATTGTAGTGATGGATTATGCTTTTGGAGAGCAGGCTTATGAAACTATGGATGAGCTCTTGAAACCTTATACTTTTGAGGATAACGAGATCCATATGAACGTAAAATCTATCTCAATCATGGGGAAAGCCGGGATCCTGGAAGGAGCCAAGGGCGATATCATGATCCCTACAGCTCACCTTTTTGAGGGTACGGCAGATAATTATCCCTTTCACAACGAGCTTAGCAAGAAAGATCTTGAAGGCCATGGAATTGCGGTGCTGGATGGTTCCATGATCACGGTTTTGGGAACCTCTTTGCAGAATAAGGATCTGCTGAGGTTCTTCCACGATTCCACCTGGAATGTGAGTGGTCTTGAGATGGAAGGCGCGCATTATCAAAAGGCCATCCAGGCTGCCTCAAAGCTGAGGGGAAACATTAATGGCGATGTGAAGGTGCGCTATGCCTACTACGCCTCAGATAATCCTCTGGAAACCGGAAGTACGCTGGCTTCAGGCGGTTTGGGAACCACCGGCGTAAAACCAACATATCTGATCACTGAAAAGATCCTGGAACAAATTTTTAAATAGTATTATGCAGGTAGAAAAAACACCATTAAAAGATTGTTATCTCATTAAACCCGAGATCTACAGGGACAAACGAGGGATCTTTCTGGAGACCTACCACCGCAAACGCCTGGCAGAGCAAACCGGGATCGACTGTGAATTTGTTCAGGATAACCAGTCAGTCTCGAAATTGGGTGTTTTAAGAGGGCTTCATTTTCAGAAAGGGGAGTATGCACAAACCAAGATCGTAAGGGTGATTCATGGAAAGGTTTTGGATGTGGTCGTCGATGTACGGCCCGATTCCCCAACTTTCGGGCAGAGCTTTAAGGCTATTCTGGACGATGAGAACTTGCACCAGTTATATGTTCCAAAGGGATTTGCCCATGGATTTCTTACCTTGTCTGAAATTTCCGTTTTTGCCTACAAATGTGACGATTACTACAGGCCGGGGTCCGAATCGGGATTAATTTACAATGATCCTACCCTGGCTATCGACTGGACTTTTCCGGAAGAGGACATGATCGTCTCAGAAAAAGACCAAAAGCAGCCAACCTTTAAAGAAATTTTTGGATGAAAACAGTATTAGTAACCGGCGCTTCCGGCCAGTTGGGTAGTTGCCTTCAGAAAATCGGTGACGAATACCCACAGCTGGATTTTCTCTTTATGTCTTCTTCAGAAGTGGATATTACCGATAAATGCGGACTGCATCAGCTTTTCGCAGCCAAAGAGATCAACTATTGCATCAACTGCGCGGCATACACTAATGTCGAAAAAGCCGAAGAAGAGAAGGAAAAGGCATTTCAGATCAATGCCGAAGCGGTGAAAAACCTGTCGGAAATCTGTAAGGCAAATGATGCCGTTCTAATTCATATTTCTACCGATTATGTTTTCGACGGAAGGGCCAGCCAGCCTTATTCCGAAGAAGATGAAACCAATCCCATTAATGTTTATGGGGCTTCCAAGCTGAAGGGTGAGGAATACATCAGAAATATTCTTCAGGAGTACTTTATTTTCAGGACCTCCTGGTTATATTCTGAATTTGGGCACAATTTCTTCAGGACCATTCTGCGCAAGGCAGAGGAAGGCGCGGAACTGAATATTACTACTTCGCAAAAAGGCACTCCCACCAATGCCAATGATCTTGCACGGCTGCTGCTGGAAATAATTTCAGAAGAAAACAGTGAATTTGGCTTGTATCACTTCAGCAATCTTGGCGAAGCTACCTGGTTCGATTTTGCCAAATCCATTCTTGAACTTTCGGGAAAAGAGGAGCAGGTGCAGTTGAATGAGAGCAATAATTACAGAACTGTAGCGGCGCGGCCGGCCTACAGCCTGTTAAATAAAAGCAAAGTAGAAGAAACTTTCCGCCAGCCTTTGTTAACTTGGGAAGACAGCCTACGGCAGCTGATAGAAAGCAGGGTGAAAACAGAATAATCTTCAAAAATATCTGACTAAATATGGCAAAAAGAGTACTGATTACAGGAGCAGCGGGCTTTCTCGCCTCCCATTTGTGCGATCGGTTTTTAGATGAAGGCTTTGAGGTGATTGGGATGGATAATCTCATCACGGGCAATATCAAAAATATTGAACACCTGTTCAAGCTCAAAAACTTCGAATTTTATCACCACGACGTCAGTACCTTTGTTCATGTGCCAGGTGAGCTGGATTATATTCTTCATTTTGCTTCTCCGGCAAGCCCTATAGATTATCTCAAGATCCCGATTCAAACCATGAAGGTCGGGTCACTGGGAACGCTTCATTTATTGGGCCTTGCCAAGGAAAAAAATGCCCGAATCCTCATTGCTTCCACTTCTGAAGTTTACGGAGATCCCCTGGTGCATCCCCAAAACGAAGATTATTATGGCAATGTAAATACCATAGGACCACGAGGAGTGTATGATGAAGCCAAGCGTTTTCAGGAATCGATTACCATGGCTTATCACCGCTTCCATGGCCTTGAAACCAGGATTGCGCGTATCTTCAATACCTACGGGCCACGAATGCGGTTGAATGACGGGAGAGTAATTCCTGCCTTTATAGGCCAGGCGTTGCGGGGAGAAGACCTCACCGTTTTTGGCGATGGCTCTCAAACCCGTTCTTTTTGTTATGTCGATGATCAGGTGGAAGGAATTTACAGACTATTGCTGAGCGATTACAGCAATCCCGTGAATATTGGGAATCCTGACGAAATCACGATCAAGGATTTTGCCGAGGAGGTCATCAAACTTACCGGAACCGATCAAAAGATCATATACAAGGAATTGCCCAAGGATGATCCCCTGAAGCGCCAGCCAGACATTAGCCGGGCCAAAGCCATTCTCAACTGGGAGCCACAGGTTTCCAGGAGCGAAGGCATGAAAATCACCTACGACTACTTTAAAGGCCTCACCCGCGAAGAACTGGAAAAAAGCGAACACCGCGATTTTTCAGAGCACAACCGGAGGTAAAGATATGCTATGACGAATTCGGCCCTGGTTTCTGTGATTATGCCTGCCTATAATGCTGCTCAATTCATCGGGGCCGCTGTGAAGTCGGTGCGGGATCAAAATTACACAAATTGGGAGCTCATCGTGATTGACGATGCTTCTACCGATAGAACACGGGAAATACTTCAGAAACTTTCCAACCAAGAGGCAAGGCTCCGGCTTATCACCAATGAGACGAACAGAGGGCCCGGAATTTCGCGGAATAAGGGAATTGCAGCAGCTCAGGGCGATTTTATAGCTTTCCTGGATGCCGACGACCTCTGGAAACCTCAAAAGCTGGAAAATCAGCTTAAATTCATGCGTGAAAATGATGTGGACGTTTCTTACAGCAGTTACGAAAGAATAGACGAAAACGGCGAAAGAAGAAAGGAAGTGGTCGAAGCCCTGCCTTTTCTGAAATATGAGAAGCTTTTGAAGTCCAATTACGTAGGGAATCTCACCGGCATTTATAATTGTAAAAAATTGGGTAAAATATATGGCCCCGAGGTCAAAAAGAGGCAGGATTGGGGGCTATGGTTAAATGCCGTTAAAAAAGCGGACACTGCAAGAAGTCTCAAGGCACCTTTGGCGTTGTACCGGCTTCGGAAAAGTTCCATTTCCGGGAACAAACTGGAGATGCTTAAGTACAATTTCAACATTTACCACAAGGTCTTGGGCTTTAGTTTTTTGAAAAGCCTGAAATGGCTGTTCATATTTCTTCGGGAACATTTCTTCATTAAGCGCAAACAGCTCAAAAAGCTACAGCATTGAAGTAAACTGTTTTAGTTTGCCGCTTTTGGATCTTTTCAGGCTTTGTTTTCGCTCAAAATCGACTTTGAGGTTTTTACCCACGTAAGTTTGTATCGCGTTCAGGATCTTGTGGATTTGTATAGCCGAAAACTCCTGCTCGCTTACATATTCAATTCTGAAATGATCCAATCCCGTCTGTACGATCACAAATTCCTTAATATTGCCATTGTCTTCGATGATGGTTTTGGTGACGTAGTAAAAGGTGAGGCCGGGCACCACTTTGCCGTCTGCCAGCCGTGCAATATCGTTGGTACGGCCAATTAATTTCTTCAAAATTGGTCTTTTTGGGCTGCCTTCTTCTGAAAGAATTCCCCAGTCCCCAATATCATAACGAATCATGGGGTGGGCCTTGTTGTAAAAAGAGGTGATCACCACGCGACCTTCGGTTCCTAATGGAACAGGCTGATTTTGTTCATCCAGAATCTCAATAAAGAGGTCTTCGGAATTGACCATCCACTGATGGTTTTCATCTTCAAAAGCGATGAGGCCCACTTCGCTTGCCCCGTATTCATTTACAACAGGTACTCCGAAAGCGCTCTCAATAAGGTTTTTGTCTTCCTCGAAAAGCCTTTCAGAAGTCACGATGCACAGCCTGAGGCTGGGACAAATTTCCTTTAGCTGAAGGTCTTTTTCCTGAAGAAATTTGGCAAAAAGCAGGATGGCACTGGTATAGCCGTTAATGTAGTGGAATTTGTTTTTTCTGAAGCGATTCAGGAATTTCTCAAGTTTCCGGTCACTCAGGTCAAAAATGCTAAACCTTCTGCGAAGGCTGATGCGGTCTTTTACCCGCTCCTGAAGATTTCCGTAGAAATCGAGAGGAATTCCGTAGAATCTCGCCTGTAGGGAACTGTTGAGGTCAATGCCATGCCATTTGTACCGGTCGTTGAAGCCGGCCCAACTTAAGGCATGGCAAAAACGATCTTTGGCAAAAATAAAGGGCTGGCCGCTGCTGCCCGAAGTTTTTCCAACATAGATTTTATGCCTGCTGAAATCTTTGCTCAGGCGCTTCTTCAGCGGCTGCTGCAGATCGGCTTTACTCATCACCGGAACCTCTTCCCACTTCTGATAGCTAGCATTTCCGAAGAAATCTTTATAAAAAATATTGTTTTGAAGGTGATATTTTACGATCTCAGCTCGCTGCTTTACGATATAGTGACAAAAATCCTCCTCCGGGATCGCCTGAATTTCATGTAAGAAATCCTGCGCCCTGTTGATGGGAAATCTGTTTAATAATAATGAAAGCCTAAACCAGTCCAAGGTTGAAATTTGTTTTTTGTACGAAATAGTTGGTGCTTCAATTTACAAACAATTATTTTTGGCACAACAACTAAAAACAATTCCCGATGAAAATTTTAATACTCGGTTCCGGCGGTCGCGAACACACCTTTGCCCATAAGGTTTCCCAAAGCGAAAATTGCAGCGGGCTTTTTGTGGCTCCCGGCAATGCAGGAACCGCTGAGATCGCTGAAAATGTGGATTTAAAAGTCACCGATTTTGAGGGTATTAAAGATTTCGTGCTGGAAAAACAGATCGAAATGCTCATCGTGGGGCCCGAAGATCCGCTGGTAGAAGGAATTGTAGATTTTTTCGCGCAGGATGAAAAACTAAAGCGGGTGAAGGTAATAGGCCCTTCAAAACGCGGAGCCTTGTTGGAAGGAAGCAAAGAGCGCGCAAAGGAGTTTATGGCGATGCACAATATTCCGACTGCAGCCTATGAAAGCTTTACTGAAGAAAGCCTGCATGCCGGAAAGGAATTTCTTAAAACCCTGAAACCACCATACGTGCTGAAGGCCGACGGCCTCGCCGCCGGAAAAGGGGTTCTTATTCTGAACGACCTGCAGGAGGCTGAAGCAGAACTCGAAAATATGCTTGCCGGAAAGAAATTTGGCGCGGCAAGTGCCAAGGTTGTTATCGAAGAATTTCTGGATGGAATTGAGCTGAGTGTTTTTGTGCTTACCGACGGGAAAAATTATAAAATCCTTCCAACGGCTAAGGACTACAAAAGAATAGGGGAGGGCGATACTGGTCTTAACACAGGCGGTATGGGTGCTGTTTCGCCCGTTCCATTTGCTGATGCAGAGTTTATGCGGAAGGTGGAAGAGCGAATCGTGAAGCCAACGGTGGAAGGATTAAATTCAGAAAATATCGATTATAAAGGATTTATTTTCATTGGTCTTATCAAAGTGGGCGATGAACCTTTTGTAATTGAATACAATGTGCGGATGGGCGACCCCGAAACCGAGGTGGTCCTTCCGAGGATAAAAACTGACCTGGTAGAGCTTCTGGAGAAAACTTTTGACGGTGACCTTGAAAAAATAGAACTGGAAATAGAAAAACGTGCGGCTACTACGGTGATGCTGGTTTCAGGAGGATATCCTGAAGCTTACGAGAAAGGAAAGGAGATCAGTGGACTTGGAAATGTAGAAGATTCCCTTCTTTTTCATGCCGGTACAAAAACTGCCGACGGAAAAGTGGTAACTAATGGGGGACGGGTGCTGGCCATTACCTCCTTTGGGGAAGATTACAAACAGGCACTAAAAAAATCTTACCAAAATGCAGAAAAGCTGCAGTTCGATAAGATGTATTTTAGAAAGGATATAGGTTTCGACCTATCCTAAGTAAGGAGAATGCTCGTCGTATGGACGGTCTTCCTTCCCGAATTTCTTAAGCTGTCTTAGCCAATAGATGAAAGCGGAAATTCCCACTAATAAAAAGATCCAGTTCACCATATTGGCAGCCAACCAGGATTCTAATTGCAGTTCGCGCAGAAGATCTAAAGGAACAAATAGTATATCTTCAAAGATATAGGCAATAAAATAGAAAAACTCCGTCATCATAATATTTGGTTTAATAATGCAAAAGTATAAAAAACCGCAATGCTAACAAGCTTTTTTGGAAAATCAAAGCCCTTAAACCTAATTGTGGTGATTCTTTTCATGACTGCTTTTTTTGTTGCGGCAAATTTTCATGAGGGATTTGACGAGATCAGTCTTACAGGTTTTTTCGAAATTCTGGGAGTTCTTTTGGTTTTTGTGTTGAGTATTTTAGTGCTCAATTTCATCGCCAGGAAGAATGACCTCACAAAAAGAAGTGCATATAAAATTCTCTTTTTTGCTGTTTTTTCCTGCTCTTTTATAGCCCTTCTAAAGAACCAACAGGCGATTTTGGCCAATCTTTTCCTTCTTTTTGCTTTGAGGCGAATTGTTAGCCTGCGCTCTCATAAATTTATGCAGAGAAAGATTTTTGATGCTACTTTCTGGATCTGTATTGCTTCTCTGTTTTACTTTTGGGCGATATTGTTCGTTGTGGTGGTGTATGCCGGCATTATGGCCTATGCTGCCAGGCTCAAAAACTGGCTGATCCCGCCGGTCGCTTTTCTTTGTGTAGCGGCCATCACCACTTCTTTTCATATCGTGGCATATGATGCTTTTTATACTCTTCCGCAGTGGTTCCAGGCCAGCAATTTTGATTTCAGCCTTTACAGGGAGCCGCAGATATTGGTGCCGCTAAGTATTATTCTTGCTTTGCTGCTGTGGACGCTGCTTTATTACGCTTCCATCATTCAGAAAGCCAGCGTAACACAAAGGCCTTTGCTCCATTTGATTCTGCTCAGTCTTTTTACCAATATTACCATCGCTGTATTTTCACCACACAAGGATGGCAGCGAGCTCATCTTTTTCTTTGTGCCCTTAAGTATCATTGCTTCCAACTATTTTGACAGCAAGAGGGATAAGATCTTCAGGGAAGTTCTGCTGGCGATTCTCATCCTGATGCCTTTTGCAATACCCTTCATTTTTTAAGAAGTTCAGCAAGGAAGACAGCAACGGCATCCTATCAGGATACTAATACAAAATATGATACCTTTGTAGCCGGAAAAACGGTACCGCAGAAGTCCTTTTTTCCGCAGATTTTATAATAATTATTCAGAAAAAAACAGAATATGTTTTCAGATAAAGCCAACCAGATTTTTCAGGAAGTTATAGTCAAATATCACGAAAAGGACTCGGTCGATCAGCCGTTTGAAAATCCTTACGATAAAAACACTCAGCTGCTCGAGCACCTTCTTTACCGCAAATGTTGGATCGATACGGTGCAATGGCACTATGAAGATATCATAAGGGACAAGAATATTGATCCTATAGCTGCGTTGAAACTCAAGCGCCAGATCGATGCTTCCAACCAGGATCGTACTGATATGGTAGAATACATCGACAGCTATTTCCTCGAAAAATATAAAGATGTGACCCCTAAGGAAGATGCCACGATCAATTCCGAAAGTCCTGCCTGGGCGATAGACAGGCTGTCAATTCTTGCCCTTAAGATCTATCATATGGATGAAGAAGTGCAGCGTGACGATGCGAGCCAGGAGCACAAGATGAAATGTAAGGCAAAACTGGATGTGCTGCTCGAGCAGCGCGTAGATCTTTCTACTGCTATCAATCAGCTGCTGAATGACATTGAGAATGGCGAAAAATACATGAAGGTGTACAAGCAGATGAAAATGTACAACGATGACGAGCTGAACCCCGTATTGCGAGGTCAGAAGTAGTCAAATTTTCCGGGGAATTTCTTCGGAAAAGAATATGAAATATGAGTGATAAAACTTCTAGATCGGAAAAGCCCGCGGAGACAGCCAAATCTCCGGGCCATATCCTGGTGGTCCGTTTCTCGGCCATGGGTGACGTGGCCATGGCAGTGCCGGTGCTAAGGCAGGTAGTAAAAACCTATCCCCGGTTGAAGATTACGGTGTTGACCAGAAGTTTTTTTGCGCCTCTTTTTAAGGGAATTGAAAATGTATCGGTCTATCCCGCCGATCTCAAGGGAGTTCATAATGGCGTGAGGGGGCTGGCGCGCCTTGGAAAAGAACTGAGGAACCTGGAGCTCAATGCTGTGGCAGACCTGCATGATGTGATTCGCAGCAATGTGCTAAAGACGATCTTTTATTTCTACGGAATTCCGGTGAAGCAGATAGACAAAGGGCGAAGCGAGAAAAAAGCGCTTACGCGTCCTGACAGAAAGGTTTTTAAACCGCTAAAAACGACCCATCAGCGCTATGCTGATGTTTTTGAGCAGCTTGGCTATCCCATAGAGCTTGACGACGTGTCTTTTCCTGCAAAACAGGAGATCTCTACAGGAGTGAGGGAAATATTGGGAAAAGCACCTCAAAAGTGGCTGGGTATCGCCCCATTCGCCCAGCATTCTTCAAAAATGTATCCGCTGGATTTGATGGAGGAACTGCTTCAGAAGCTACAGAAAGAATTAAAGCTGAAAATACTGCTTTTTGGAGGCGGTAAAGCCGAAAAGGAAGTCCTTGAGCAGTGGGAGCAAACTTTTCCCGATACGCTTTGTGTGGCGGGAAAAATGTCTTTTGAAGAGGAACTCGGGGTGATCTCCAATCTTGACGCGATGCTCTCTATGGATAGCGGGAATGCTCACCTTGCCGCCCTGTATGGCATTCCGGTGGTGACGTTGTGGGGAGTGACTCATCCCCATGCCGGTTTTAAGGCTTTTAAGCAGCCATTGGAAAACTGCCTGTTGCCCGATCTTCAAAAATATGATCAGATCCCTACTTCTATCTACGGAAATAAATACCCGGAAGGCTATGAGGAAGTGATGCGAAGTATTCCTCCGGAAAGAGTTTTCGAAAAGCTCCGCGAAGTATTGGAATGAAAAGAGCCTGAAAAAGACCAATTTGGCCTAAGCAGTCTCAAAAGCTTACTTACGTCACTCTGAACCTGTCGAGAGGTTTGTCTCAGGTTGTTATAAGCGATTTCATTTTAAACTAATGAGATTCTGAAATGATCTCCGATAGCTATCGGAACAGAGTAGTTATTGAGACTTTTCCGGCCAATCTCAGAATAAAAAAGGGCTGTCTGAAAAGTCTATGAAACGTCATCCTGAACCCTGGCTACCGATAGGTAGGTTTATTTCAGGATCTAAACTAATTGAAAATCAAAATTAGTGAAAAGCTGAAACAAGTTCAGCTTGACGAACTAAGAACTTTTTAGATGGCCTCTTTTCCTATAGATTTAGATTGTTCCTATACGTCGTCGTAATCAACTTTCAGCTTTGGCGTGGTAGGATGTGCCTGGCAGGTAAGTATCAAACCTTCCTCGATCTCCTCTTCGGTAAGGATCTGGTTCTTTTTCATTTCGGCTTTACCTTCCACGATACGGGCAATACAGCTGCTGCAAATTCCGCCCTGGCAGGAATAAGGAACGTCCAGATCGTGTTCCAGGGCCGCGT
>JBAWAB010000021.1:0-1882 GCA_049589035.1 Salegentibacter sp. | reverse complement strand
AGCCAGTAAAACAATGCCCAGAGAATGAAAGTCGTAAGAAAGGCATCGGTGGTGAGGTTTCTCGCCGCAATAAGCGCGACGGGAAAGGTGAAATAGATAAGTGCCGAAGCAAAGGCTACCTTCTCCTCTTTGAATAGCAACAAACCTATTTTGAACACAAAAAAGATTTGAAGCACAAGGGCTACAGCTAGAAAAAATCGGGCCCCAAACTCATTGAACCCAAATATCTGGTAACCCAGCGCCGTAATTTGATAAGTGACTGGAGGTTTGTGATAATGGTGAATGCCCAACAAACCGGGATGAAGGTAATCGCCTGTTTTGACCATTTCACGGGCAATTTCAGCATAACGCGCTTCACTGCTCTCAGTAAGGCCCCAGCTGCCTGAACCCGCAAGAAGTACTACAAAAATGACCAACAGGATCAGGTAAAATTTATTTTTCATCAGAATAAAAGAAAGAAGTTCAAGGATTATTATTTTAACAGGCAGGCGCTTAAAGGCTGAAACTCCCTGCTGAGTCGTGGCGAAATTACAAAAATAAGAGTAAAAAAGATCCACTTCCAATTTGTGGCAATTCCTTCTGATAGAATTCTCAGATTTCACTTAAATTTGGCCGCAATTGATGACCTACCCATATGAACCTCAACTTCAGGATTTTCTTGATTCTTTCTGTAATGTCTATAGCACTTCAGGCGCAGATCAGTGAAACCAATACCGACGAAATCTACAAACTGGCCCTGGCCCGGTATCAGCAACAGAATTTCAGCAGCTCACTGGAATATACCAAACGCGGATTGGAACTCGCACCAGGATATCATGATATACGCATTCTGCAGATCAGGAATGAATGGGCTTTGGGCCTTTTTTCTGAAGCTGAAAATGATCTGATTTACCTTCTGAAAAACGCAACAGAATATCCCGATGTAAAGGAGCTGTCCCTACATCAGGCCGGGATATATAAGGATCAGGCTGAAGCACTTGATTTTGTGAACCGAACTCTGGAATATTATCCGGAGGATCTAAACTTACAAAGCCTCAAGGCATCTTTGCTGCTCAGGAACAGGAATCCTAAAGCTGCCCGCGATCTTGCCCAAAAGCTGCTAAAAATTAACGAACTTGATTCAAAGCAAAGATACCTGCTGCAAACAGTACTCAAACGCACCATCAGCAACGAAATTGGAGTCAGTTATCAGCTGGTAAATTTCAGCGAAGAATACAACCGCGACGCCTGGCAAACCTACATTGCCGAGTATCAACACAGCTTTCGACGTACCGTGGTGCTGGGACGGGTGAATTATACCGACAGGGGCTACGACCAAGGCACACTCTATGAGTTGGAGGCCTATCCAGTGTTCAGCGACCGCTTTTATGCCTTTGCCAATATTGGCTTTTCTGACGGCTCGCTTTACCCTGATCTCCGCGGAAGCCTTTCTGTTTATTATAATTTCGCACATTTTCTTGAAGCCGAAGCCGGCGGCAGACTGCTGCATTTCAGCAATAAAGATTTCTTCAGCGGCATTCTTGGCCTCACTGCCTACCAGGGGCGGTTTTACCTGAATACGCGCGCCTTCCTGGGGCCAAAACGACTCGGAAAATTGATTCAAAATTACCAGTTCAACATTCGATATTATCTGCAGAACGCGGACAATTATCTCTTCGGAAGGCTGGGCAGCGGAATTTCACCCGATGAAAGCCTGATTTTCACACAGGTACAGGAAAATCCCGACCTCAAAGCTTATTACTTCAACTTCGGAATCAATAAGACATTGGGTACACACCACATTTTTCAGCTAAGTGCGGGTTACCTTTTTGAAGATATCACTTCATCCAAAAAAGGAAACCAGTTTCTGGGAAGCGTCGGTTACCGCTACAGGTTTTAATTT
>JBAWAB010000020.1:0-3632 GCA_049589035.1 Salegentibacter sp. | reverse complement strand
CTACGGTGTAAACCATTCCGTTAATATCGAAATCCTTTACCCGCTGTATCGCCGTTCCGATGTCCTGTGTCATATAAACCGCAGTCCCGTCACTTCGAAGTACGATCTTCTCGTCCAGACCTTCATCGGTAAGATCTATCCAAACGCTGCCGTCTTCTTTTTTATAAAAAACACCTTTCTCCAGCCCCTGCATGACCACATCTTTTCCGAGGAGATAGGTGTCACTTTCATAATAATTCTTGTCAAAATTTACTCCCAGGGCTTGGTAGGTCTTATCGAAACCAGCATAGACCCATTGATTCATTTTCTCCCAAAGCGCAACCACTTCAGGATCGCCGGCTTCCCACTTCAACAACATCTGCTTGGCTTCAACCATGATAGGTGCTTCGGCTTTTGCAGCTTCTTCTGAAATTCCTTTTTCCTGAAGTTCCTTCACCTGCTTTTTGTATTCCTGGTCAAACTTCACGTAGTAGTTTCCGACGAGCTTATCACCCTTGATCCCCACAGATTCGGGAGTCTCACCATTTCCGAAACGTTGCCAGGCCAGCATGGATTTGCAGATATGGATTCCGCGGTCATTGATGATTTGAGTTTTATAAGCCTTCGTTCCTGAAGCCTCCAAAATCTCTGACACCGAATACCCTAAAAGAATATTCCGGATATGCCCAAGGTGTAACGGCTTGTTGGTATTTGGTGAAGAATATTCGACCATGACCCCTTTTTCTTCTGAATCCGGCTTCAGAATCCCAAAATCACTCCTGTCTTTCACTTCATTGAAGAAATCGAGGTAGTAGCTATCGCTCAGTACGATGTTCAGAAAGCCTTTCACTACGTTGAAGCGGCTCACTTCCGATACGTTCTCCACGAGATAATTTCCAATATCTTCGCCCAGCTTCACGGGATTTGTCTTCACCTGGCGCAACATAGGAAAAGTCACCAGCGTGATATCACCCTCAAAATCTTTGCGGGTGGGCTGAAATTCGACGGTGTCGATCTCAACTTCATACAATTTTTTTACAGCTTCTTTTACTTTCGAGGAAAGTATGTTTTGAATGGCCATTCTTCCTATGTTTTATAAATTTTTGATTCGAATAAGGAGCCGCAAAGATAAGAGAAAATCGGCTTTTGCCCAGAGGCTTTATATTCAAATCCTTATCTTTAGAAAAAAAGCTATGCTCCTGAACATTTCCTATAACCGGCCCGACATCAAAGAGAAGATCGACAAGGAAGTGGGTCCACCTTTTACGCTATTGCAAAGAGTGAAAATTAAAGGCAGCGGTTCGCCAAAACTGCACATCACTTCAGTAAGTATCGATATTCACAACCTGCTCATCCTGGACAACAACACGAATACCTGCAATGTAGAATTGCGACCAAAAGGGATTATCATCCGTTTCCGTTCTTTGCTGGAGACTTACGCGCTCGTAATCCCATATTACAAACTGAATCTATACAAGGGGAAGGCGCAGGAATATTCGATGTACAGAGATCATTATTTCATCAAAGTGAAAGCTGAAGATCAGGCGGTTCATACTTTTTTCAGAAAAGTGATCGATTATAAATCAGACAACGCGCCTACGCATATAGAGGACTTGTAGTAGCCACAAACAAGTTTAGGAATTGTAATGACATTTATGCGTAGCCTTTCCCCGGTTATCTCTTTCTGAAAGCCAGCCCTCCAACCAGAGCCAGGATTCCGAAGGCGATCATGGCATAAGATTGGGTATTATCGCCCTGCGCCTCGATCTTGAGAGGCCCGGCGTCGAAAGCAAATTCGGGGCTAACCAGGGTATAAATCCCATACCCTATAAGGCCGATTCCACTTACCAGGAGGGCTATTTTGAGAACGTTGTTCATTTTATAAAGTTTTACTAAGGCTTGGTGAAAGTACTAATTTTATTGGTATTTTATGCTTATAAACCATCCTGATGCGTATACTTCTCACCGGCGCCAACGGTTACATCGGCATGCGCCTTCTACCTCAACTCATCGAACTCGGTCACGAGGTGGTTTGTGCCGTGCGGAATCGCGCCCGCTTTTCTTCAGATGATCATATCCTGGAACAGGTGGAACTGGTTGAAATTGATTTTCTACAAACCTCCGATGTTCCGGAAGCTATTCAAAACATTGATGTCGCTTATTACCTGATCCATTCCATGTCTGGCTCCACACAAGACTTTGGTAGTCTTGAGGCCAAAGCGGCCCGAAATTTCAACAATCTTATGGCCGGCACCAGCGTGCAGCAGGTCATCTACCTCAGCGGGATCATCAATGAGGAAAAGCTTTCAAAGCACCTGGAATCCCGAAAGCAGGTGGAGGAGATCCTCTATGAGGGATCATACAATTTAACGGTGCTGCGGGCGGCGATCATCGTGGGCTCCGGCAGTTCCTCTTTCGAGATCATCCGCGACCTTTGTGAGAAATTGCCGGTCATGATCACTCCTCATTGGGTACGAACAAAATGCCAGCCTATTGCTATTCGCGATGTTCTTCAGTTTTTGACCGGCGTTATTGGAAATGAGAAATGCTATAATCAATCCTTTGATGTGGGTGGCCCCGATGTGCTCACCTACCAGGAAATGATGGAAACCTATTCCCGCATTCGGGGACTAAAATTGTGGATCATCAATGTGCCGGTGATGTCGCCAAAACTCTCCTCCTACTGGCTTTATTTTGTCACCTCAACTTCCTATAAACTCGCGCAGAATCTCGTGGATAGCATGAAGATTGAGGTTACAACCAAAGACCGCCGGCTACAGGAAATACTGGGTATTCAGCCTATCAGCTATGCCGAAGCTATACGCCTCGCCTTCTATAAGATCGAACAAAATCAGGTAATTTCGAGTTGGAAGGATTCTTTGAGCAGCGGCCGCTTCAGAAAAGAACTCAATAAATACATCCAGGTGCCAAAATATGGATGCCTGAGAGATGTGCAGAAAGCGAAAACAGAAAATCCGGAAGAAGCCCTGGAAAAGATCTGGACCATTGGCGGAAAAAATGGCTGGTATTACGGCAATTGGCTCTGGAAGATTCGTGGTTATATGGACAAAATATTCGGAGGCGTGGGACTACGTCGCGGCAGAACCCATCCCGACAGGATTTCGCAGGGAGATTCGCTGGATTTCTGGCGTGTTTTACTGGCCGACAAGGAAGAAAGGAGGCTCTTGCTTTTCGCTGAAATGAAAGTGCCGGGTGAGGCCTGGCTGGAATTCCAGATCGACAAGGACAACGTGCTGCACCAGACAGCTACTTTTCGCCCAAAAGGAATCTGGGGCCGGTTCTACTGGTATTCTATGTATCCCTTTCATTATTTTATCTTTGAAGGAATGTGTAACCAAATCGCTAAAGCGGGGCCTGAAAAAAGGATCGTTTAAGACCAAAACTCCACATTTGAAAAAGATACAGCACTACCTCCTCCGGCAGAATATTCTTTTCAATGTCTCAGCCATTCTTCTTTTTTCATTTTCTCTGATCATCTTCTTTTTTACTGAAGATTTTTACGACCTCATCGATACGGCCTCCATTTGGGTAAGGGAATTTTTCGGTGAATTCTACCTCTGGCTGGGACTCTTATGCGTACTTTTTTTGTTGTTCATCGCCCTCTCCCGCTTCGGAAGGATAAGGCTTGGTGC
>JBAWAB010000019.1:0-3880 GCA_049589035.1 Salegentibacter sp. | reverse complement strand
CTTTTTTTATGTCCTACAAATAAATGATTTCCACATTGTCCAGAGATTTCATTTATCTGAATAGAAAAAACTATATTTCTAAAGAGCTGAATATTAAGACCAGCAGCATATTGTCACAATTTTTTTTACTTCTACAGGTAACAATTAAGGCTCAAAAAGCAAACTTTTACCATTTAGGTTTTCTTCAAAACCAGGCAATGGTATTTACCATTGTTGGAAATTTTGTCCCGCTCGCGGGACGAGATGGATTTCCATGATAAAACCAAATAAAAATGAAGAGATAAATGGCGACCTCAATTTTACATTCAAGCAGCTTGTTTACGATAGGGTGTTTGCCTTCTTACAACGGCACAAATTCGGAGTACAAGTTTATTCCTGACATTATTGAGTACAAGCATTTTGTTCTTACCCTCGTTAGCTTTTCTCTCATAATATACTTTGAGCTCCGGGTCGTGTCTAACAGCTGCCAAGGCGCACATATGAAGCTGTTTCTTGAGCGTTTGATTAGCAATAGGATGAGTTCTGGATTGTCTATGGACACTGGTTCCAGAGGTATGTTCAAAAGGGACTACCCCGCAATAACAAGCCAATTGCTTAGGATTGGTGTAGCGGGTAAAATAATTAGTATAGATGGTAAAATATAACGCAGTGATAGTACCGATACCGGTTACAGAACTTACCAGTCCAATGGTAGTATTAAGTTGCTCGTCGGAGAGGATTAGCGCGTTTATTTCCTCTTCCACACGTTTAATTTCTGCTGTGAAACATTTAATGGTTTTTCTTATGTTCTTTTCTGCAAGTTTGCCTAACTCTGGAGCGAAAGCTTTGATTTCATTAGGATGCTTTTGCAGATCAGCTTTAAACTGTACCAGCTTCTCGCGGATCTTGATTAAGATTTTCACTTTTTCCAATATTAGTGGTACGGGCTTATATAGTTCCAGTTCGTTACCGTTTTTGGCTGCATATTCAGCGATACGAACAGCATCCATTTTATCATTCTTACCACGTTGTATCCCGAGACTTTTGACAATTCTCAAAGACATCTCCACACAGAAACTGGCTTGTTTTTCTAAAAGTTTAGCAATGATTAAACGCCCGTATACTCCTGTATGTTCCATGCAAATCAAAGTCTTTTCCAAAGAGATGTTCTTGTTTTTAAGGAGCCTGATAAAAGCGTTGACCCCTTTTTTGGTGTTCTTAAATAAAAAAGAGGATGTTGTTTTACCGGCCTCCATAAGGGCCACATCAAAGGTGTTCTTTGAGATGTCAATACCAATGAAATGAATAAAAGCAGATTGTTCCATAATAAAAGATTTAAGTATGAATAAGAAAGGAAAGTGCAATAAAACCAATTATATGTATGCTTATCTAATCCCTGTTAATAGGCCTAAAAACCTGAATTTCCATCTGATGCTTTTTCAGATGATAAAACCGGTAAAGGATGTAATCGATAGTCCTAAGCCTGGAAACTTTGAAAAGCAATTCAAGCGTCTTTACCGGTATGGTTGTAATCCACTATTACAAAGATTTATAATCTCTAAGTGAATAACAACAAGGTTTTTATATTAAATAAGTTCAATAAAGAATCTGAATTATCATCGAACCCCAACGAATAGGTCTTATACCTGGATTTCCATTTGATGCTGTTCAGAGATAACCGATAAAGGATTTAAAAATATAAGTCACATTACTTTAGAGTGCGTCTAATTCTCCTTTACCGGTTAATTGTTGTTTATAATTATGGGGAATTATTTAAAGCAAAGTCGCCCTTAGTTGAAGAGTTATCTAAACCGATAATAATCCCTAAATAAACAACCATGCTAAACTAAGGGAAGAGCAAGAGGATAACACGCAGAGCGATGTTATTCGATTTTAACGATTACTAAAGTATTGATTCATAGGCGATTATGAAATACAGAAAGAGAATTATATCCACCCTGATGGATATACCCCTCTGGAAGAGCCTGTAAAAGCAGGATAGCTGTAGCCACCAACAGTAAAAACAGTAGCCATGAGGACAAAATCCAGACTTCAAGTGAAAGCAAGTATGGCAAAGGGGCTTCGGGTGTTTCCAAAAAAGAACACTAGTAATCAATCCGAAACTTTAGAAGTTTTGTCCCTTCAAAGTTGAGCCTTGAACAGCTTATCAAAAAAAGATCGATGCCGTTATAGCTATCCCTAAAATACCTTCAGGTAGAATGCAGGAAAATCAAAGAGGTTCAGTTCACACCATTCTCTGATAAGGGGATAATATTTTTTGTCGGGATCGGAATTGGCTTTTCCCCGTTCCTGCACCATCTGGTTGTTTTCCACCTCAATCGTGATCTTGGGAATGGATTGACCGGCTTTTTCATGTGTAAGGCTAAAAATATGGGTCTTACCCTGCACACATCTATTGAGATAACTGTATACACAGTGTTTAAGAACTTTGCTTTCCTCCCAAAGTCTTTTTCCATTCGTGATTTCACTAATCTTATAGACCTCCCTATCGAGAACCAGGCTGTATTCTTCGGCTTCCAGGGGCTTCCAGGTGGTTTTCATATCCTTATCAGAATAATGATACCAGGTCATAAGGCCATGCCACTCCTCCACTTCTCTCATTATAGAATGAAAGTTGCGTCCCTTAAGGCTGTAATTTTCCTGCTCTTCTCTGCCGTAACGCTGATAATCAAAATAATCCAGCACGCTTCTAATTTCATTAATATCTTCAAAAGATAAAGGCGAATTTACCAGTAGACGAAAAACCGAAGCCCAAAAAGCAAGATCAGCCCGAAAGCTGTCAAAATTCTCTCTGAAACTGTGGCACACCTCCAAAATGCTTTGAAGCAAATTTCCTTCAGAAGGAGCTTCTTTCAAAAGTCTTATCATGCATAGATACCGGGGCAGGATATTATCCATTCCCTTTTCCAGTTCCGGCAGATTAGGGGCGTGAAGCAGCGCATTTTCAGTTTTCGAAACCGAAGTCAGTGGCTTTAATATCTTCCGGGGAGATTTTCCTTCCAGCAGATTTTCGAGAGCTTGAAGTTCCCGGTAGGTGCAGTCAAGTAAATGTCTTTTAAAAAACAACGGTCTGGAATGATCTTCAAATAGATGATCGAACACCGGAACGCCATGATCTGGTTGTAAGTCGGTGAGTATAGAAAAAACCGCGGGAAAGGGACGAAGTTGAAAATCGGGCCGCCGAACCAGAATGCAAATACAAAGAAAGATTTCTTTGCATCTGTCTTCAACATTGATATGAAGGTCAGTAGTGAAGATCCATTCAAGATATACTTTGGCAGCTTCGAACTGCTGCTGAGTCTGCAGATTCAGATAGTTTTTCTCGCTGAACATCCATAGGAATGTTCTCAAAAACTGATTATAAAGTCGATTATGCAGGAAACTTTGTTCCTGCAAAAACTCTAACCAGTTAAAGAAACGCCTTCTTTCTCCCGGACTACAATGCTCAATAATGGAAAAGATCTTTATCTTGGTGTTGTCGCCATCATCTGAAAGTTTGGCAACATTTCTAAGAATCCTGGTTTCCCGGTTGTCCACCTTCAGCCTATCATCTGGTGTTTCGAATAGCTTTTTTTCAAGTTGCCAGGACATAAAGGAGGAGTTTTGAACATTCAGGAACATAGGAGAAATTATTTGTAGAGATCAAGAGCTTTTTGTAATTCTTTCCGAATGATCTTCTTCAAACTCTCCGGCTTGAGCACCTTCACCTGATCGCCATAGGAAAGGACTTCCATTTTAAAATCATAGGTGGGGCTAAGTTCATAGCTAAAAATGGTCTCTTTTTCATCTTCCAAGAGCAACTTCTGTGAGTGGTGCAGTGGCAGGCTTTTTACATAACGGCCTTCGCGCGGCGTAAAGGACAGCTCGATAGTTTCAGGCT
>JBAWAB010000018.1:0-13284 GCA_049589035.1 Salegentibacter sp. | reverse complement strand
AGTAAAGAGTGCAAAAAGAGCCAGAGCAATCAATTTGATTTTCATATCAGAAAGATACCTTAAAAATACATACGCAATATAGCGTAATTTTCAATAATTCAGGCAAGTTTTTCATCGGCCAAATGTCGTACCATCTAAATCATTTATACTAAAAAAGCCCTGTGAATAAAGGGCTTTCAAGAGGTTTTTAATCTATTTAAGTGATCGCGCCAGGATTCGAACCTGGGACCGCCTGCTTAGAAGGCAGGTGCTCTATCCAGCTGAGCTACGCGACCGTTTTTGCGGTTGCAAATATAAACCACTTTGGAAATAAAACAAGGCTTTTTCTTCTAAAAAATTGGAAAAATAGTGGGTGGCCTTTACTTCGGGTAAAGTTAGGGTTAATTGTTCTTAAGCAACAAGAGACTTCAAAACCGCCTGTTTTCTTATTTTCAGGCTGTTAAATAAAAAAAGTTGGAAACTTACCCATGTTTCGGTTTTCAAAAAAATTACGGGCAATTATAATTGCTTAAATTTGCGAAACAACCAAACCTTAAAATATGCTTGATTATCCAATTAAATTCGTTCCTATTCTCAAGGAGAAAATCTGGGGAGGCCGAAAGCTTCACGATCTTCTGAATAAAGATTCCGATAGGGATGATCTTGGCGAAAGCTGGGAAATCTCGGGAGTAAAGGACAACATTTCTGTTGTTGACAATGGAGGCCTTCAGGGAAAAAGCCTAAATCAGTTACTGGAAGAATATAAGGGGGAAATCCTGGGAGAGAAGATCTACGAAACATTCGGAGGAGAATTCCCTCTGCTTATAAAATACATCGATGCCAAAACGGCCTTATCGGTGCAGCTGCATCCCGATGATGAAATAGCCCGGCAAAGGCATAATTCCTTCGGAAAAACAGAAATGTGGTACATCATGCAAGCAGACGAAGGTGCCAATATCAATATTGGCTTTAAGGAGAGCATCAGCAAAGAAGATTACATCAAATTTCTCGAGGCAGGAAAGATCACCGAAGTTCTGAATTTTGAGAAAGTAAAAAAAGGAGATAGTTTTTTTATCAACACAGGGAAGGTACACGCGATAGGAGCAGGGGTGCTTTTGGCTGAAATTCAGCAGACTTCTGATATTACTTATCGCATTTATGACTGGGACCGCAAGGATTCCGAAGGAAATTCGCGGGAGCTGCATACAGCTCTGGCCATTGATGCCATTGACTTTGAGAAGAAAGATGATTACCGCTTAAGTTACGCGAAAACTCAGAATGTTGCTTCTAATATTGCGCGTTGCCAGTATTTTACTACCAACTATTTGCCCGTGGAGGGAAGTCTTGCCAGAGACTATAGCGACATTGATTCCTTTGTGATCTTTATGTGCGTAAGCGGTAATGCCGAAATTGAGGTAAACGGGCATGAAGAAAATCTTTCCAGAGGGGAAACAGTGCTTATCCCGGCGCAGAATCACCGGGTTCAGATCACTTCAGAAGATTGCGAATTATTGGAAGTCTATATTGGATAGATCTCTAAAAGAGCGAAACTAAAATAAAAAAACTCCTGAGCACTCTGCACTCAGGAGTTTTTTATTTACTGAATTCGAACGATATTTTATTTCTTCAGGATTTCCTCAATTTTCTCTAATTCATCTTTGCTGAAATGAAGCTTTTGCAGGGCCTCGATGTTATCGTGCAATTGAGAAGTTTTGCTAACTCCTACCAAAACTGAAGTTACCCGATGATCTTTGAGCAGCCAGGCAACGGCCATTTGCGCCAGGCTTTGGTCCCGGGATTCTGCAAGTTCGTTTAGTTTACCTACTTTTTCAACAACTTCAGGAGTGATCTGAGATTCTTTCAAATACCTGCCATCCCTGGCGGCCCTGGAATCTTCAGGAATGCCGTGAAGGTATTTTGAGGTGAGAATTCCCTGGTTGAGCGGTGAGAATACAATGCTGCCGATGCCTTCAGTCTCCAGGGTGTCCAGCAATGCATCTTCAACCCAGCGATCCATCATGTTATAACGCGGCTGGTGAATAAGGAAGGGAGTTCCCTGCTGCCGCAGGATCTCAGCCGCTCTTGTAGTATCTTGGGCATTGTATTGGGAAATTCCAACATATAAGGCTTTTCCCTGGCGCACGATCTGATCCAGAGCGCCCATGGTCTCTTCAAGCGGCGTATCGGGATCGGGGCGGTGGTGATAGAAAATGTCCACATATTCGAGCCCCATCCGCTTTAGAGATTGATCAAGGCTCGCAATGAGGTATTTTCTCGAACCAAAATTTCCGTAGGGACCAGGCCACATATCCCAACCCGCCTTTGTTGAAATGATGAGCTCGTCGCGGTATTGACTAAAATCGTCTTTAAAAATCTTTCCGAAGTTCTTTTCGGCAGAACCGTATGGCGGCCCGTAGTTATTAGCCAGATCGAAGTGAGTGATACCATTGTCGAAAGCTGTTCTCAACAGTTTTCTTGCGTTCTCAAAATCATCTTTATCGCCGAAGTTATGCCAAAGGCCAAGGGAGAGAAGAGGCAGCATAATGCCACTTTTCCCACAGCGCCTGTATTGCATTTTGTCGTAACGGTCTTCCGAGGCTTTATAATTGCTCATATTTACTGATTTAGTATGTTTTTAAAAAAGGGGATTAACTGTTCTGCCATTTTTTGATTGTCCTCAACACTCGGATGGCCGCCACAGCCGTGTATTTCAATATTCTCAAAATGGAACACTCTGATATCTTTGTCTTCAAAATGGTTTTTTACCTGATCCAGACAATCCGTCAAAATTTCATTCTTTTCGCCTGTAATCATAGGACTACTTAACAAGGCTACTTTAGTATGGGGATAAAGTTCAAAAATATGTTGAACGAATCCAATATACCTTTTGACATATTTTTCTTTGCTGAATTCATTTCTTTCTTTTTCCCCGTCACCTTCAGAAAGATCATTGGTACCCAGGGCAATGCTTACCACGTCGGGCGCTTCAGAAAGATCGGCCTTTTTGCTGTCGTCTCCGTTCAAACGCAGATTTTCGTATACATCGGGCATCACAGGCTGGTCTTCATCATTCCAATTGCGGTACATGCCCATGCCTGAGACACAACTAAGCCTGAAATCTGCATCTAAAGCCCGGGCGACCCGAGGGCCGTAGGCGAGGTATGCGTTGTGTTGATCGTACCATTCTCCTTCTCCACAGGGAATATCATCGGTTTGGGCCCACATTCCGCAGGTAATGGAATTCCCGATAAAATCGATCATAGGTTTCTCTTCAGTAATCTCCGGCGCCGTAATATTTTCAGCTTTAACGCCTTTAAACAGAACATCCCCAGAGGAGGCTTCCGTAGCCTTGTAAATGCTGATCTCGTTGCTCTGAACACTATCGCTGAGGGCAATCTTAAGAGGTTCGCCATCTACCTTAAAGCGGCCTTTGTAATCATTATTTACTTCTAAGGCCACATAGGCGTGGTTGGCATCAGGGCTTTCCAGGTAAAGCGTAATGCTGTCTCCTTCGGCTTTGGTACTTACAAAAGATGCTGAGCTGATGAGCGCTACGGCGGAATCTCCCATTTTTTCTGTCCTGCCGGAATAACGGAAGGCTTCATTTGTTGCAGAAAAATCCTGAGGGGCAGTTTTACTTTCATGCTTATTTCCACAACCGGAAATGAGCAGGCTTACAAAAAGGAATAGTAGTCGGTTAGTCATATTTGGTTTTTAGGAGCACTAATCTATAATAATTATGTTAAAATCACTACACTATTCGTTTCGAATCTCTTTAGGCTGTAAAAGTGGAAACCGCTGATTTTAAGGGCTTTTTGCCATCTTAAGAAACTGCTAATTGTTTGTTTTTTTCTCTTGTAAGGTTTAATTTGGTAAGGCTTTGTAGTAAGTTGAAAATGAGGGTATATGGAGGGAACAACTACTAAAAAACCTAAATATAAGAAAGACGGCGGCGATTTTCAGGAATTGAGAAAACGTACTGCCTCTCTTGTAAAGAAATTGGAGAAAAAGAAGGCATGGCTAATAAAATTTAAAGCGATCTTTTTCCCTTTGCTCTACATAGGTACTTATTTCTTTTTGCTGAAATTCGGAGAAAATCCTTATTTTTTTTATTCTACATACTTTTTCCTCGGAGTATTTTTGGTGCTCAATTTTCTTAATCTTATTCATGATGCCGTGCACGATGTCATCTTCAAATCACCCAAATGGCTGAATAATCTTTACGTTCATTTCTTCGATCTCTTAGGGGCCAATAGTTACATTTGGCGCATCAGACACATCAGGCTGCATCATGCTTTTCCGAATGTGAT
Source organism: Salegentibacter sp. (assembly GCA_049589035.1). Classification (GTDB taxonomy): domain Bacteria; phylum Bacteroidota; class Bacteroidia; order Flavobacteriales; family Flavobacteriaceae; genus Salegentibacter_A. Next base: position 8,995 of record JBAWAB010000018.1, on the reverse strand, counting down.
GAACTGGGATACCGATTTTGAGCAAAGCCCCATGGCAAAGGTATTTCCGCGGGCAGAGTCGAAACAGGTACACCGGTACCAGCATCTTTATCTTCCTTTTTTGTATCCACTGTATTTGTTCAATTGGTTATTGGTGAGGGATTTTAAAGATTTTTTTAAAAAGGATACTATTGTGCAAAGAGAGGTAAGGATTCCTCTTAAGGAATACCTCAAGCTCTTTTTGTTCAAAGGATTTTTCTTCGGCTACATTATTATCCTCCCCAAGTATATTCTGCAGGTAAGCTGGGGTGCCGTGATTGGCGGCTTTATACTCATGGTATTAACCGCAAGCCTGTTGAGCCTGCTCGTTCTGTTGTCGCCCCATGCCAACGTGTACAGTGAGTTTCCGCAGCCAGATGAAAAGGGGAATATGCCATACTCCTGGTTTGAACATCAGCTGCAATGCACCAATGATATCTCCAATGACAATTTTTTTATACGCTTCTTTATGGGCTGTTTTAATTTTCATATCGCTCATCACCTTTTTCCCGACATTCATCATATTTATTATCCCGAGGTAACCGTTCTCATTGAAGATTACACCAAAGAACACCATTTGCCATACCGCAAACAAAGTCTTTTCAGGTCACTGGCAGGGCACTATTCGCTTCTGAAGAAAAATGCCTTCCAAGAAAATATCTTTGAAGAAACGATGTGATTTCCGCGGAATTCCGGTTAAGATTGCTGCATAAAATCATAGATCATTTTGGAGATCCGTGCCATCATTTGGGTTCCTTTCTCCATATCTTCCATATTCTTACTGAGGATCACCAGGACATATTTTCGGCCATCCGGAAGAAAAACGATGCCCGAATCATGATGTACGCCTGTGATCATCCCGGTCTTGTTTGCGACTGCTACATTTTTCGGAAGCAGGGCAGGGATGATCTCCCGATGCTTCTGATGTAGCAGAATGTCGATCATTTGCCGGTCGGCTTTTTCATTGACGGCTTTTCCCTTTGCCAGATGCTCAAAGATGATCATGAGATCATAGGCCGTAGTACTATTGCTAAGTCCGGCATCGTAAGCCTTCATATCTTCCACGCCCCGTAAAACGTTGATGTCTTTGGCGCCCATCTTGTGCATGGTAGCATTCACTTTTTTGGCGTCTACCTTCTGGATCACGATGTTGGTGGCGAGATTGCTGCTGTAAATGATCATATCGGTTACCAGGTCCCGGAGACTCTTCTTTTTTCCGAGAAAATCATAGAGTTGTTCCCCGCCGTCGCGGTCTATATCAAGACTAAAGCTGCTACCATCTACAATGCTTTTAAAGCTGTTTTTTACTTCCAGCGAATCGTCCAGAGAAAGCTTTCCTTCTTCTGCCTGCTTAAAAACTTCGATCATTACCGGCGTTTTCATCGTGCTGGCAGCATGAAATTCTTCGTGTGAGTTGATGAGTAGTTTTTTACTGGGTTTATCAAGACTTTTGAAAGCCAGGGCAAAATCGCCCGAAACACTAGCAAAGGAAGAATCGATCTTCTGTTTTAGCTCTTGTATATTTTTGGGCGTCTGGCCGAAGGAATTAAGCGAAAGCAGGAAGAGGGGGAGCAGTAAGAATCTTTTCATCAGAAATAAAATATTATTTGAAGTTTCCCAATTTAAGAAAAAATCCTTTTCGCCTCTTCGGAAAAAAAAGCCGGAATTCATCAAATTCCGGCTGTATTAATTGATTTTTCAGAAAGATCTAAATTGCTCCCAATGCAATTTTGATCATATTATTCATGCTTTTTTCCCGGGCATCGGCAGAGATATGTTCTCCGGTAACGAGGGAGTCAGAAATGGTCAATACCGACAATGCTTTCACCTTATGTTTGGCGGCGATCGTATAAAGCCCTGCAGTTTCCATTTCTACGCAAAGCACGCCGTAATCTGCCCATTTTTTGTAGGATTCCGGATCATCTTCGTAGAATTCATCGGAAGACAGCACGTTTCCGGCTTTTACGGCAATATTGTTTTCTTTGGCAAAATTGGCCGCTTTCATAAAGAGTTCGAAATCGGCAGTAGGGGAGTAGTGGCTTCCAGCAAACCTGATGTTGTTGATGCCTGAAGTGGAAGAGGCCGTCATAGCAATTACCACATCATGTAATTTCACATCTTCCTTATAGGCTCCTGCAGAACCTACGCGAATAAGGTTTTTAACTCCATAGTCATTGATAAGCTCGTGTGAGTAGATCAAAGCTGAAGGAATTCCCATTCCCGTACCCTGCACCGAAATTCTCTTTCCGTTATAGGTTCCGGTATAGCCCAGCATGCCGCGGACTTCATTATAGCAAACCGCATCTTCAAAATAGGTTTCTGCGATCCATTTTGCCCTTAACGGATCGCCGGGCAATAAAACTGTTTCTGCAATTTCTCCTTTAGAGGCTTGTATATGTGTGCTCATTAATTGGGTTGGTTTACGATAGTTATTCCTGAAGAAGTTCCAATACGGCTAACTCCCAGATCGATGTATTTTTTTGCTGTTTCAGCATCTTTTACACCTCCGGAAGCCTTGATTTGCAATTTATCGCCCACCACCTCTTTCATCAGTTGTACATCTTCCAGAGTGGCACCTCCTGTACCAAAGCCGGTGGAGGTTTTTACAAAATCGGCACTGGCGGTCATAGCTGCACGACAGGCCAGCTTTTTCTCTTCTTCGGAAAGATAGCAGGTTTCTATGATTACCTTGAGAACGATATTTCCAATAGCTTTTTTGATACTTTCTATCTCTTGTTCTACAAGTTTGTAGCGCCCTGATTTGAGAAGTCCAACATTAATGACCATGTCAATTTCATCGGCTCCATCTTCTACACACGCTTTAGCTTCTTCAATTTTGCTGTGCGTGCTATTAGCGCCCAGCGGAAAGCCAATAACTGCAGCCACTTTGACAGCGGAATTTTCCAGTTCGGTTTTGGCCAATTCTACATAACAGCCATTTACACAAACGGCATAGAAATCATGGGCTTTGGCCTCCTGGCAAAGCTGCCTGATATCATCTATGGTGGCAGTGGCTTTTAAAAGGGTGTGATCAATGTATTTGTTCAACTTCATACCTGCTTAATTTATTCCAAAGTTGAACAAAAATACTGAAATCGCTGCAGTCTTCGTATGACTATGATCAGTTTCGGCAGAAGCCAGAGGAGTCAATACGCACAGTAAACTGATTTTCAGCTCAAAAGCTACTTAAGAAATTACGGGAATGGCTAAAAATTACTCTTCTCTACCTATGGGATGGTCTTCATACCAGTCGTCGAAGGTCTTTTCGGTAGTATAGTTGTCGCGTAGCAGGAGGTAAACGGCGATCAGTAAAAGAAGCTGTCCCAGGCAGGTTAAATAGAAGATCCATGGAAAAGCGACCGTAAGAGTCGACATGGTGGTTACCGCGATGAGAACAAGAGTGGTGAGACCCAGGAAAATGATGGCTATATTCTTCATTTTTCTTTTTAAGATAAAGAATATTGCCCGCCCGGGCTCTTAAGACAGCGCTAAAAAATGCTAAGAAGATGAGAAAGTTTCAGGAAATTTGGAATTAAAATTCTTCCGGTTCAACACCTTACCAAATTTAGGGTTCTTTCCTTTTAGTCCAGAGACACTTGATAATGGTGAAGAAGTATAGTACAAGAAAAAAACTCCCCAGAAAAAAGAAAAAGAAATAGACTTTCCCCATTCCGAAGATGTCTAACAGGCAAACTACTGTTAATAAATAACAGAGAAGGAAACCACTGAAGGCTATTTTTCGATAAGATCGCATGAAAGGCAATTTGTTAAATATATGCAAAATTGAAACCTCTTTTTAGAAATGCCTTTAGGGAAGAGTTCACTTTTGCACATGTCTTCAGAAAAACATACTTAATAGGCTAAAAACCAAACACATAAGGCTCATTTCTACATGTTTGCTTACTGCCGGGGTTTTCTGCTTTACTGATTTAAAACAGTGGGGAATGTTGTGGAAGGAAGCCACAAGCTGGGACAAAATTGAGGATTTAAGGCTACAATTTTGTGGCATCAAAGGGGGCTGAAATCGGTAGAAAATAAGGAAAGGATAGAAAATACGGAGCTGAAGGTATGATTTCGGCAGGCGAGAATGCGCGGTCAAATTAACATTCTGATGCAATAGTCCTATCCGTTTAGAGAGGGAGCTTTCCTATCAATAATAGCCCATGAATTTTTGTGTGAATCACCTTTTATGACTTTAAAAATAATAAAAATCAAAACCTTTTTTATGTAACAATTGTTACACAATTAATTGATTATGTATTAGGTATGACGTGCCGAAGGTGCTTAAAATAAAGGTAATTTTATACTGTTAAAAAACCATTAATTCTAACCGATTAAATATTATTATCATGAAACAACTAAAATATTTCTTGATGCTGTTTTTCGTGTCCTTTGGCACATTTGGTAATACCTATATAAATGGTACCCAAATCAAATTAGATCCACCAGATGAGTTTACAACCTTAGCAGAATTCTTGGAAGGAAGAGTAGATTTTATCAAAGGTGATCTTCCAATAATCAAGGCAGATGAAGTTAAAAAAAACCTAAAGAATGAGGCATATAGAGTTATCGATATTAGATCAGAAAGTTGGTTTGAATATGGGCACATAAAAAACGCTGCAAATGTTCCGGCTGAAGAGTTGCTTAATTATTTTGAATCTGAAATAAATCCATCTGATTTTGAGAAGATTGTAATAGTTTGTTACTCAGGCCAATCAGCTTCATACTATGCCGGTTTATTAAGAATAGCCGGATATGATAATGTATACAGTATGAAATGGGGAATGAGCTCATGGAGAGAAGATTTTGCAGACTCCTGGATAAAAAATACCAAAACCTCCCTGGAAGATAAACTGGAAACTGCAGTAAATACTAAATCTGGCTTAGGTGATCACCCTCAGATAAATACAGGAAAATCAGAAGGTAAAGAAATCCTGAAAGATAGATTGCAGAAATTATTTGCTGTGCCTTATAAGGAATTCATTGTACAATCTGAAGATGTTTTTGAGAGCCCCCAAGACTATTTTATAGTTAATTACGGGAAAACAAATGATTACAACCTTGGTCATGTTCCCGGAGCAATGCTCTATGATGAAGGCACTTCGCTTTTATTGGATACAGATCTTTTAACACTCCCAAAAGACAAAAAAGTGGCTCTATATACCACCACTGGTCAAGAAGCTGCATACTTAATAGCATATTTAAATGTACTGGGCTATGATGCTGGAAATATAGCTTATGGAGAAAACGCATTTATGAATAACCTCTTGAAAAAGAATGGCAGAGATGCTTTTAGCTCCAAAGAAATAAACATGTTTCCTGTAATTGAATAAAATATTTAAACCTAACAAACACGTTGTCATGAAAAAATTATCAAATTTTTTTATCGGATTATTTTTCATACCTGCTCTTTTACTTACTTCTTGTGATAGAGGTGATGATCCAACAGAGGGCGAAGTAGTATCAACACCTGCTTTTGAACTTATGACAGATTACATGGTTCAAAACAATTTGGATATTAATAATATTCTAACCAATACCGATGGCCAGAAGTTTGTAGTAGCGGCACCTGCTGAAGCTGATCTTGATGGATTCTTAGCCAATTATTACATTATGGATATAAGGAGCAATGCCGATTTTTTAACGGCACATATTAATGGAGCACACAATGTTGCTTTTGCTGATATTCTAACCACAGCTGCTACCACAACAAAACCCATTTTAGTGGTTTGTTATACAGGACAAACAGCTTGTTATGCTACAGCTTTGTTACGTCTTTATGGATATCCTGGCACACAAGCTCTTAAATGGGGAATGTCTGGTTGGAATCCTGCAACTGCCGGGCCATGGAATGGTAACACAAGTGATATCGCAGAAAACAGTCCTAATTGGTCATACGCTGCTGCTCCGGCAAATATAACTTATGACGATCCGGTAATTTCCACTACTCTTACCGATGGGGAAGCCATTCTTAAAGAACGTGTCGAAGCAGTGGTTGCAGAAGGTTTTAAGGGTGTTAGCGGAGGAGATGTATTAGCTAATCCTGGTGGATATTTTATCAATAATTATTTCGGGGAAGCCGATTATACTGGGTTTGGACATATAAGTTCAGCTTATAGAATTCAACCTTTTACTTTAGCAGACGACACTTATAAAGCACTTGATCCAAATGCCAATACACTTGTAACTTACTGTTATACGGGTCAAACTTCGGCTGTTTTAACTGCCGCTCTTAGAGTTCTAGGATACAATGCAGCAAGCTTAAAATTTGGAATGAACGGATTATTTAATTCAAATCCTTCATTTACATCAAATCAATGGGGGAAAGATTCAAAACCAAAAAACCTTCCGGTTTTTAGTAATTAAGAAACTAATACCTCAAATAAAATGAAAAGCAAAATCTATGTATTGCTGGTTTTAACATTGTTATTCAGTACGAATTCAATGTTCTCTCAAGGATGCGAAGCAGAACTACCGGGAGCATCAAATGATTCTATAAGCAGACCGACTATCAACATTTTCGGATACATTCAGCCCCAATATGACTACCATTTCAATGATGGCGACAATGAGAATACGTTCAGGTTCAAAAGAGCCCGTATTGGTGTTCGAGGCAAGGTATTGAACAATTTTTCATACTACTTCATGCTGGAAACCAGTCCGTTCATTGGAAGTACAGGAGACGCCTATTTAATGGATGCCTTTGTTACTTATGAAGCTGATAATTGGGCCAGAATTTCCCTGGGTTCTTTTAAACAGCCTTTTAGTTTAGATGTACAAACACCTTGTAATGACCTGAAAACAATAGAAAGATCTATTGTGGCCGATCAATTAGTAGCACCACAACGTGATTTTGGTCTGGCGGTTTTCGGCGGAAACCAATATAACAGGCTTAACTATGCTGTTGCTGTTATGAACGGCCGGGGTTTGGGTGTAAAAGATGACAACGTGAAAAAGGATGTTATGGGGCGGGTTTCCTATAAGATATTAAGAAGCCTTACCATTGGTGCCAGTCTCAGGTATGGTTATCCAATACCAAACAATAACGAAGATGACAGGACTTCATACGGCGGAGATTTTGTTTTTGAGTTAGGGAAACTGTATGTGCAGGGAGAGTACATCTATGATAAGGGAGCCTATTTTGCTGGTGCGGGAGGTGGTTGTGGTTCAACACCTGTAGCATTAGGGGAAGAAAGAGATGGCGCCTATATTTTAACTACTTATGACCTGACTGAAAAATTTCAGCCTGTCTTTAAATATGAATTTTTTGATCCGGACATTAATTTGAAGGATAACCTGGGTTATACTGAAAGAATGACGGTAGGCTTCAACTACTATGTTAATAATAAAGTTCGTTTCCAGGTAAACTACCTGGCTAATATTGAAACTGTCGTGAATGTTGATAATGATGCATTACTCACACAGGTTCAGGTTAAATTTTAATTCTAATTCTGTTGTTCATAGATAGAATTATCTGAGGTTGATGGATTAACCCCTCTGTTTTTCAGAGGGGTTAATTGTTTATATTAGTATGAAATAATGGAAAGAAGATGGACAAGAGTACTATTCTAAGAAAGAGGTTGTTACCAAAATATTCTGAACTTTTTGAAGAGGAATTGATACAGGAAATTGTTGAAGTTGGGTTTCTAAGAAAACTTGACCATGGAAATCTTTTAATTGATATTGGAGATGAGCTAACCCATATTCCATTGATTATAGATGGTGTTGTAAAGATCCTTAGAAAGGATAAAGAAGGTTATGAGTTGTCCCTATACTATTTAGAACCTGGTAATACATGTGCTATTTCTTTTGCCAATTGTATAAATAAAGCAAAAAGTATTTTTAGGGGTGTAGCAGAGTCTGACGTTGAAGCCATTTTCATTCCTGTTGATTCCATCGAAAAGTGGTTAGTGAAGTATAAATCCTGGCGTCGCTTTATTATAGACAGTTACCATTTCAGATTGTTGGAAATGGTGGAAACCATAGATTCCCTGGCTTTTTTAAATATGGAAAAACGCATTTGGAAATATCTGACGGAAAAGGTTAGAATTTCCAATGATATCGATCTGCAAATTACACATCAGGAGATTGCAGAAGATCTAAATTCTTCCCGGGTTGTGGTGACAAGGATTTTGCAAAAATTGCATGATGAAGGCAAAATATATTCAACAAGAAATAAAGTGAAGGTTTTAGAACTATATCAATAATTCTCTTTCAACAACATCTTGAGAATATTTGATGGTATTTCTTTCCGCGAAACCTCTCTTTAATAGCACAGTTTAAGCGAAATTCGTAGCAATGAATTAGTTTAGGCCTGCTTGACATCAAAATAATTATTCATAGCCACTGCCCGGCATTTCTGTTTTTCATGCTAAAGCCCCAAGGCTAGGGAAAGGTAAGAAAAAACAGGTAACCGATTAGGCAACCGAATAGGTCACATTTTCCTTGATATCAAACAAAAAAAAATGATCTCCAGTTTCACTAAAGTACTGAAAATCATTTATTTCGGTGTTATTTGGTGCTGTTTGATACAGCAAAAGTCGGGGTGGCAGCCCCGAAGCCTCGGGGGAACCTGCGACCTTCTTTCATTTTGAAACAAAAAAAAGCCTCACACTGTCGTGAAAGGCTTGGTCTTAGTCGGGGTGGCAGCCCCGAAGCCTCGGGGGAACCCGCGACCTTCTTTCATTTTGAAACACAAAAAAAGCCTCACACTTTCGTGCAAGGCTTTTATTTCGTCGGGGTGGCAGGATTCGAACCTGCGGCCTCCTGCTCCCAAAGCAGGCGCGATAACCGGGCTACGCTACACCCCGAGTAATTTTTTAATCGCGCTCGGCGCGATAATCCGGTGGGGCCTGAGCAAATCCCGATAGAGATACGTCGAAGGCCTACACCACGAAAACAAGCATTAACTTGTTAGCGGCTGCAAATATAATAAAAACTTGCACTTCACAATGCGATTTTTACACTTTTGTTGAAT
>JBAWAB010000017.1:0-16930 GCA_049589035.1 Salegentibacter sp. | reverse complement strand
TAACATTGGCGCCCTCGGAAACTACCTCTCCAATCTGGGCATTATCTACCGGTAACACCTCAAATTGCTTTATTACGCTGCATCCTGCTGAAGTTGTAACAGTCACCCTATAATTTCCTGATGTAGTCACGTTTATCTTCTGCTGATTTTCTCCGGTTGACCACTTGTAACTCATTCCCGCTATCCCCGCATCTAGCTGTAATGAGGAATCCGGACAAATCTGCAGCTCTTCATCCTGTAGCTGAGGAACAGGATTTATTTTCAGGCTTACGGCCGTACGTGGTCCGGGAGGGCAGCCGTAGCCCTCTGGTACAGCTTCAGCAAAAAAGCTACCTTCCGATTGAGGAGAATAGGAATTTCCGCTGCCAAGGAGATTTCCACCGCTTGCGGCATCATACCAGTTTACCGTTTCTCCGGCGCCGCTCTGCACCGAAAGGGTGGGAAAATCTTCTCCGCTGCAGATTTCTCTGTCGCCGTTGCTCACGGGTGCCTTTGGAATTTCTATAATATGAACGTAGACAGCTTCGGAAGCCGAACTGCAAAGATTATTATCCAGGTTCACCTGATCCTCAGCCACTTTTACCCGGAAATAATGAGAGGCACTTAGGGAAGCCGTTTGATAAGTTGGCGAGGTTTCTCCGTTTATGTCTTTCCAGCTATTGCCATCGCTGCTTTCCTGCCATTGAAAAGCATGCCGGTTGTAAACCGAATTATCGGGAGTTGCTGTAAACTCAAGGCTAACAGGAGCATTGGCCCGGCAAACTGCATATTCATTGCCATCGAGTCCGGGAGCATGAATCGTTGTGAGATCGCCGCAAGATCTAAAAATAATATCGTCAATAGCCAGGTCATTTCCGCAGCCGCCTTCGCCGTTATTATACATCTTGAGAATGATTCCGTTTTGTCCCGGTTCACTTTGAAAAGTAAGTGCATACCGGCCCCATTGAGGGGTGGTAGTAGAATTTATGTCGCCTGTACTTCCCGACTTCAGCAGATGAGTATCGGTAGCGTCCCAGATCTCGAATTTGACGTTCACCGGAATTCCACCGGCTTCACATATATAACTGGCAGCGCTGTAAATATTCATCAGAAAGGCCGAAAATTCATAGGTAGTGCTTTCGCACAATCCCGAGATCTTCTTCTGAAAAAATCGTCCTGCCGTATAGTCGGCATTAACGATAAGAGCCCTACCATTGGAAAGAGTATTTTTCGGCAAATAGTTGTGCCAGGAAGTAATCTGCGCCGAAATATGATCTGAAATCGTGTACTGCCCGTCCTGAGGATCCTGGGTGACATACGTGTAATTAGTCACGCCATTGTCCAGCGCCGGGCCGGTGCCGCTGCCGGATCCGAAATCTTCATGAAAAATAGGATCTCCTTTGCTGCCCGTACAGAAACCCAGCTGAGCAAAAGTATTGATCGAAACAAAAAAAAGCAGAAAAAAGAAACAGGTTTTCATGAATGTCAAAATTAGGGAAATTCCCTTGATTTAACAGTTTTTTCAGAAAAACTGATCAGCTACTTTTTTGAAGCGGTAATGATTGCTCCAGCCCTGCTCTTCAGCAGCTTCCGAGCAATGGATTAACCGCTTTTGAAGCTCGGAAGGCAGGTGATTCACAATGATAAAATCGGCGGCCTGTTCAAAAGATTTCAGCATACTTTTTTCAAAGGCTTCTGAAATCTTCTCTTTTTCGGCAGAAAAAGACTGTGCTATTTCCAGGTTAAAAAGCATTACATCGGCAACAATCTCAGGTTCAACGCCAAGTTTCAGAAAATGCCTGATGATCTTTTGCGCCACCGATCGCCGGGCCTTTGGTTTCCGGTTATTGACAGGGAAATACTCCTTGCTTATTTTAAACTTCGCATTCCTGAGCAATTTATCTTCCTTAGGGTCAAAAACGAAGTTATAGAAGGTCCGCACTTCGTCAAATCGCTCATACAGATCCAGGATCTGCTCTTCCAGCTGTTCTTTTTCCAGTTCCCCCAGGTATTTCTTTAAAGCTCTTTTACTCAAATTCCTGATTTTTGAGAGTTGGTATTTTTATCTTTAAATTCGGTCGTCACTTCGGTGATGCTCTGCGAGATCTCCAAAAGCCATTGCAGTTGCCCCAAAATGAGCTGTGCCTCCTGTAGCTCCACCCGCATGTTCCTATCAATCTCCGTCTTTCCTGCTTCAATTTCAGCATTTCTGAGGTTTACCAGCGATTTATAACGCTCCTCCAGAGCTTCAGAAGCTGCATCGATATCTGTGGAGGTCTTATCTATTTCTCCCGGAAAATCTTTCAGATTGTCTTCTGCTATTTTAAGAATTTCGCAGATATGATTAATATATACATTGAAGTCTTCACTGGCTTCAGTGGTCTTGTGATTCTGCACATAAGTGCCCAGGGATGCCAGGGCCGCCATAAAACTTTGATTAAGCTCTACGAGTTTATAGGTTTCAGCCATAAAAAGCTGTTTTGACTTCGGTTCCTGAGCCATTCTTTGAAAAGCAGCGCTAAGATTACCAATTTCAAGGAAAGCTTTTTTCCGCGCCAGCTTATAAGAAACCGGAAGGAGACCTTTATTGCGGTAAAAGCGGCTAATCTCGTGAAGGTAAGCCGCATTAGCCGAAATACTTTCAGCAATCACTTCTTTTATAGAACGGGCCTGCCACGCCGGCCATAAGAAAATGTTCCCCAAAATTGCAATGACGGCACCTGCGAGGGTATCGAGTACTCTATATTTTATGACTCCCATGATATCGGGCTTCATCAAGGCATAAATAAAGATGATACTGAGCGTGATGAAGACGGCCGCCGTGCGGTAATTTCTCTGTATGAAAGAAAAAGCCAATACCAGCGACAGCAGAGCCAGAATGGCGAAAATTGTGCTGTTTTGTGTGAGAAGAACGATGCCCACGGCCACTGCGCCGCCAATGAGGGTGCCTACAATTCGCTGTCTCGTGCGTTCCTTGGTGAGACCGTAGCCAGGGCGCATGATCACGATGATGGTAATGAGGATCCAATAGGCATTTTGAATGGAAAAGTAGGCCCCCAGCGAAAATCCCAGCAGGACCAGGACCGAAAGCCGCAAAGCATGCCGAAAAACAGGGGAATTAAAATCGAAGTTTTCTGCAAGTAGCCGTGGGCTGTAATCCTGCGGACTCAGGAATTTAACTGCTTCTTTTTTGCGGATGAATAAACGCCGCGGATTTTCCATATTGCGCAGGATCCTGAAAATATCTTCGAGTTTCTGCACCTGCTTCTGCTGATAGTCAAAAAGATTGCGAAGCAACAGCAAAAATTGGCGTTTTTCAACAATACTATTTTGTTGCTTGTAGTCGTCAATACTTTGCTCAGCCTTCTTCAGTAGCAAACCAATCTCACTTTCCGGAATCTTGCGGTTCTTTTCCAGGGCTTCCCCCATTTCTTCGAGCCCTCCGCCAATCCCAAAAATAAGTTCGCTTAGGCTGAGTACCTGCCCGGGCGCTTCCTGGAAAAGACGATCCATCTCTGCGTAATTCACCGGATGCGAGAAGGCGATCTCATAAATATCGATCAACTCGACCAGCACCAGCAGCCGCTTTCGGGCGTAATTTGAATTTCCGGAATTTCTCCGCGAGCTGATAAGTAGTTCCCTCAGGCTTTCGTGTTTCTCATTGAGCTGGGTTTGCAGCAGACTTATTTCCTGAAAAAGTTGTGAGCGGCCATCCTGGGCCACGGCCAATCTGGACCTAAGTTTGAGATATTGCCCGGTAAGAAGAAATGCTTCAGCCAAAAGTTGTTCGGTTTGCCGCTGTGGCCGGATGAGCCGCCAGGAAGTGCTAAGACTGAGATACCACAAGCCTCCGCAGGCAACCAGCAAAGCGTGTTCCCAAACCGGCATGGTAGAAGAAGCATTGGCAAAGCTTAGAACGATCGCCAGCAAGCCTGCGAAACTCACCAGGGAGGCCCGAAAACCATAAACCGCCAGATAAGAGACAGCGAAAACCAAAATTCCCAAAACAGGAATAAGAGCATACATATTTACCGAGGCATAGCCGATGATCATCACTGAAGCGGCAGCCAGGAAAGCAGCGATTAATAAGCCCAGGGTTCTGTGCCTGAAACTACCCGTAACATCGGCGGGGGAAGTAAAAAGACAGCCGGTTGCAATCGCAATGCCTATCCCGGCTAAGCCCAATTCTGAAAACACAAAAATGGGAATAACCAACGACAGCATGAGAATGATCGCTTTTGAAAAATCGGGGCTGCGCAAAAGCCTGAACATCTGTGGCAAGTAATTTTCTGGCTTGTTTTTCAACATTTTTGAGTTAGGTCTGGCTTACAAAGGTAAGCTGCTTCAGGAGATCTGCCTATCTTCTGCTAAAATCAGCTAAAAAACTTATCAGGCCTCCTCATATTGCTCAGTTTTAAGCATAAATTAGGAATGTAAGTTTGGTGATGTTGTGCCTGCAATGTAATTTCAATGGTAATAAATATAGCTCACCATGAATCAAAGTATTCTTTTAAGAAACCGGCCCCAGGGTAAACCTTCCCGCCAAGATTTCGAAATTATCGAAGAAGAAGATCCGCAAATTTCCGAAGGTGAGATCCTTCTGAAAGCGCACTATGTTTCAGTAGATCCTTATCTCCGCGGAAGGATGCGCGATGAAGAATCGTACATTCCCCCTTTCAAATTAAACGAGCCCTTAGAGTCTATGGTCGTCGCCGAAGTAGTGGAAACAAAAAACAGGAATTTTCAGCCGGGGGATTATGTGACCGGTATGCTTCCATGGAAACAGCTCCACAACACCAACGGTCATGGCCTTAATAAAGTAGATCCTGAATCGGCGCCACTCTCGGCTCACCTTGGATTGCTAGGCCTTACCGGCCTCACTGCTTATCTGGGGCTGCTAAAGATCGGCCGGCCGGTAAAAGGCGAAACCCTGGTAGTTTCAGGAGCCGCCGGCGCGGTAGGAAGCATTGTAGGACAAATAGGCAAGATCCATGGCTGCAGGGTCGTGGGCATTGCGGGCAGTGATGAGAAAGTTGACCATATAAAGACCAAATTCGGTTACGACGCAGGCATTAATTATAAAACCACTGATGATATGGAGGCTGCGCTTTCACAAGCCTGCCCCGAGGGTATTGATATTTATTTTGACAATGTAGGTGGAGAAACTTTGGATGCGGTTTTGATGAATATCAACAAAAATGCCCGTATCATCAATTGCGGAGCTATTTCGACCTACAACGAAAAAGAAACTCCTGTTGGTCCACGACCTGAAGGAATCCTCATCAAGAAGACAGCTCTCATGCAGGGTTTCCTCGTAAGGGATCACGTCAAGGATTTTGGAATGGCTATAAGGCAACTCTCCAGCTATCTCACACAGGGAAAGCTGAAATATGATGAAACCATAGTCGAAGGATTTGAGAATATCCCAACCGCGTTCCTCGGACTTTTTGAAGGTAAAAATACCGGAAAAATGATCGTGAAGGTCTAGAGAAAAGCAATCGGGAATATTGTTTGTTTAATCCCAAATAGAGTTGCCGGTCATTTTTTTCCAGTAGCTATTGTCCTCCATATTCCGGAGTTTATTATTTTTAATAATTTCGAATGCCATCAGGCCGGTAGGAATTTCGTAATTCGGCTCAAACTCAAGGATTAGCATATTGCGCACCACATGGTATTCTCCAACCCAGATAATATCGGTAAGCATTAATTCAACCACATTATCATCGAGAAAATCTACCTGTTGATGGCAATTCACAAAAAAGTCGGGATCTGGCTGTGCGTCGAGGCATTCCTGCTCGGTTTCAAAATAAAGGTGTACAAACGTTTTATTTTTGAAACGCATCTCCTTTCCCGGAGCCTCAGTACGATAACAGGAAGAAGTAACGGCAAGCATTAAGAATAGAAGAAGAGTAGAGTTTTTCATAGGTTCCTTATTTAAAATGAACCTATATAAGTTACTGAATTTTAAGCTTCTAAATTCAATTTTTATTACCGCAATTACTTTTGTAATTAACCTATTTCATCAAAAATAAAATTCTGGCTTAAGAGTAACCTTCGCTAATAAGAGAAAAAACCGGGAAAAATTCCCGGTTTTTTGCTAGTTATTTTTTTGGTGGCTGCGAAGGTCTGACTTCGATCTTGCTCGGCAACGTTCTCGGATTCATTTTCAGAAGATCGGTTACCAGTTCTCCAATATCTTCTGGCTGTATTTTCCACGCATCCTGTTCATTTGGCTGGTGATCATTAAAGTGGGTCGCGACCGAGCCTGGCATGATCGTGCTTACCTTCACTCCTTTGTCCCTTAAATCGAGCATAATGGCCTGGGAAAATCCTGTGAGGCCAAATTTACTGGCATTATACGCAGCACCACCGGCGAAAAAATTAGTACCCGCCAGACTCGAAATGGTGATCACATAACCTTCAGAACTGGTAAGAGCTTCTACCCCGGCTTTTACACTGTAGAAAACTCCGGTGAGGTTAGTATCAATGGTCTCTTTCCAATCTTCCGGACTTAACTCCTGGATGTTGCCAAAATGGCCTACTCCTGCATTGGCAATAAGCACGTCCATATGCCCCCATTTCTTGACCACTTCATCAATGGCCTTCTTTTGGCTGTCATAATCGCGAACATCGGCTTCAAGCCCCAGAACTGAATCGGAGTTACCGAGTTCTTTTGCAGCTTCTTCAGCATTTTCCAAAGAGCGGCTGGTAATGGCCACCTTCATTTTAAGCTTCAGAAGAGCTTCGGCTACGCCATAGCCGATTCCTTTACTACCTCCGGTTATAAATGCTACTTTTCCTTCTAATGAATTCATATTATTTTATTTTTTCACTGAAACTAAAGCTACTAAACAAAGGCAGTCTCCTCAAATTTAGAAGACTAAGAATATGTTAATTCTGAAGTCGTCAGGAATTTCTAATTTCTGTGTTAAAAAGTTTCAAAAAATCCTGAAAGGAGTAACTTTGCATTTGAGCAATGGCAATAAAAATGCCTTTCCTCATATTAGTTTAACCTGATTAACAAATCCTCTTTTGAAAAATAATAAAGCTCAAAAATTACTAAATAAGATTCAACGTGATCTTATGCGCAACGGAATCATTATCAACACCCTTGTTGAAGACCTGCAAGAACTTCGTAAAATGGTTGTTGAAGAAGGAGATCCACTCCTTGCCAAGGTGATCAGACTAACTTTTGAGCATGTGGAGAGTTATCAGGCATTTGAAATTCCAATTCCCGATGACGAACCTGTTGAAGAAGACGGCGAAATTGAAAATGAAGAGATCAGCGGACAGGAAAGTCTGGACTACCTTCTTTCCCTAATGGCAGATTCTTCCAATAAGGTTAATGAAATCGAATTGCGGGAATATGTCAATGCCCTCAATACTTACGCCGAGGAAAACTAGTCATTACCCCATTCCGGTTCGTTTACGCATGGCTTCCCGCTGATGTCCTTTTTTTCACTGAAGAATCGTCTAAAGCTGTATGAATTGATGAAGAAGGATACGAAACCTAAGAAGAAGTCGCGTATACGATTGTTGCACCAGTATTACAGCTATACTGGCTTCTACAGCTTTGTTTGGCGCAGCGTCAAGAAGGCGCTCATTCCGATTATACTTTTAATCGCTGCTCTCTTCGCTATCGATAGGTTTGTGCTCGATATTGATGCCATTCTTACGACTATTACCCAAACTTTTTCTGCCGCAGGCATCCTCGGGGTATTCCTTGCTTCGGAATCCATACTTGGACTGATTCCGCCCGAAATATTCATTGCCTGGTCCGAGAAATCTGCCAATCCCATTCTTTACCTCTCACTGCTGGCGCTTGCTTCCTATATAGGTGGGATCATTTCCTATTTTATTGGCCGTGGGATGACCAAGATTCCCGTGGTACATGAAAAGATAGAGGTGAAAATGGCCCAGCAAATCAAGAATACCAGAAAATGGGGTGGTTTTCTCATCATTGTAGGAGCCCTTCTTCCTATACCTTTTGCGGTTACCAGTATAGCCGCGGGGATAATTGATTTTTCCTTCCGTAGCTACCTGCTGTTCGGCTTGCTTCGTTTCCTTCGCTTTTATCTCTATGCCGCCGTTATCTTCGGAATCCTGTAAAATCGGCATTTTTCTTAAGAATATTTAAAGTTATTTAAACTTTTCCCAATTATGAGGTAGTTTCCCTGCATTTACTATAACTTTAAAAGACAGCTAACCAAAACAACTCTATGGACTCTCGGCTTGAAAAGATGGCCCGAACCGGCTTTGTGGCTAAAGCTACTGTTTACGGAATTACCGGTGTACTCACCTTTTTGGCTGCCTTTGATATGGGCGGGCAAAAAACCGGTAAACTCAAAGTAATAGATTTTCTTGAAAAACAGCCATTTGGGAATGCGCTGCTTATTCTTATAAGCTTAGGGCTTCTCTGTTATGCTGCCTGGCGATTCGTTCAATCATTCAAGGATCCCGAAAATGTAGGCGATGACATGAAAGGCAAGGCTAAACGTGTCGCCTTTTTCATAAGCGGAGTTATATATCTTGCTTTGGCGGTGTATGCCGCGATGCAGCTTTTTAATGCCGGTTCTTCAGGAGGCGGCGGTAGTGGCGGCGGCGGTCCGCTTTCTTCGGTACTTACGGGGAAAGCCGGCGTTTATATTTTTGCCGTTATTGGAATTTCCCTGGCGCTGGCTGGCGTGTTTCAGGTTAAAAAAGCATTCAGAGAAGAATTTCTCAAGAAATTCGATTATGAGTCTATTTCCGAAGAAAAAAAGAGAAAGATCATTAAAAATACCGGTTATCTCGGACTTATTGCCCGCGGAATCATCTTCGGAATTCTGTCTTATTTCTTCGTGAGAGCGGCGGTTAGATCCAACACCACCGACCTGAAAAGCACGACCGATGCTTTTTCCTTCCTACAGCAGTCTCCGGCAGGTTCCTGGCTCATGGGACTCGTGGCAGCTGGCTTTGTTTGCTATGCCATTTATGTTTTTATGATGGCACGGTACCGGAAATTCCAGGCTTGAAATATTTTAAACCTAAATCTCATAAACCATTCTAAAACCCAAAATTATGTCTTTACTAACCATTATCCTCAATATCTTACTACCACCTTTAGCGGTTTTTATGAAGCACGGCCTGGGTACGACTTTTTTAGTAAGTCTTCTTCTAACCGCGTTGGGATGGCTTCCGGGCGTGATCCACGCCTTTATTGTTAACGATTAGAAAAGAAAGGATCAAATTGAGCCTGTAACACAGAAAACCTGATTCAATGTTGATTAGCCACAGGCTCAGTTTGATTTTATATTAATCTTCTTTTTCCCTTTTCACTACTTCTTTTTGCCAGTCCCATGCGCTTTGCAACGCAGCGTCAAGAGATCGCTCAGCTTTCCAGCCAAGAACTTCATTGGCTTTACTGGTGTCAGCATAGGCAGCAGTGATATCCCCTTCCCTTCTTCCTACAATCTTGTAAGGAAGCTTTTCTCCGGTGGTAGATTCGAATGACTTTATCACTTCAAGTACAGAATTTCCTTTACCGGTTCCAAGGTTAAAGATTTCGAAATTGGCTTCTTCCTTATGCTGAAGCAGGCGCTCAAGAGCGATGACGTGAGCCTGTGCCAGGTCCATCACATGAATATAATCCCTAATGCAAGTTCCGTCGGGAGTAGGATAATCATCCCCAAAAACTGAAAGTTCCTTTCGTTTTCCTATAGCAGTTTGCGTAATGAAAGGAACAAGATTTTGGGGTGTTCCTAAAGGAAGTTCCCCTATTTCGGCTGAAGGATGAGCCCCGATAGGATTGAAATATCTCAGGGCGATCGCCTTCAGGCCCTGGTACGCTTTGCAGGAATCGGAGATGATCTCCTCTCCTATCTGTTTGGTATTTCCGTAGGGAGATTCGGCTTTTTTCACAGGCGCATCCTCTGTAATCGGCAACTCGTCTGCCTGTCCGTAAACAGTACAGGAAGAACTGAAAATAAAGTTGGAATTACCTTTTTCCTTTAACTCCTGTAATAAATAGACAAGGCTTGAAATGTTGTTTTCATAATAAAGCAAAGGATTTATAACGCTCTCCCCTACAGCTTTAGAAGCGGCAAAATGAATCACTCCTTCAATATCGGGATACTTCTCGAAAAACTGTTTTACCTTCTCTTTATCGCGGAGATCAAAATTTTCAAAAAGCGGGGTTTTCTCAGTGATCTTAGTTATTCCGCCAAGCACATCTAAGGAAGAATTCGAAAGGTTGTCTATTATTACTACATCAAAACCTTGCTCCTGCAAGGCAACGACCGTGTGAGAACCTATGAAACCTAGGCCTCCGGTCACTAATATTTTTTTGCTCATTTGGTTTACTTTCTTTCAGTCGCAAAATAAGAAAAATGAGCCACACGCTTTGCCCTTAAGTCCTGTTTTTGCTGTCTCGCGGAAATTTAGCAGTAAAGCATAGAAAACAAACGCCGAACCTTTATCTTTGCATCCTCTAAAAATTTCAGCTGAATGTCATTAGATCAGAAAAAGAAACTATTCAAATGGATAAGCATCCTTGAAGGCTTATCTTTATTGGTATTGGTCTTTCTGGCCATGCCTTTAAAATATTTCCTCGGGCTGCCAGAAATGGTTCAAAAAGTAGGAATGGTTCATGGTATCCTCTTTATTGCCTATGTATTGGGTGCATTATTTCTTTCAGGAGCAATGGACTGGAAAAAGAGGGAACTCCTGGTGATCGTCGCCTGTTCGGTGGTACCTTTCGGACCATTTTATGCTGAAAAACGATATCTTTAGGCTATGAAGGTCTACGAGGATGTAAAAAGACTGCTCTACCTGCTACAGAATTTTCTGATAGATGAAGGGGTAAAGCCTTCGGTGGCGATCTATGTGAACCTGTTCGTCAATATTTTGGTCTTGCTTTTGCTCATTATGGGTATCAATTACCTGTTAAGACGGTTTGTGATTGAAACCTTCAGAGCATTTACCAACAAGACCAAAACTACCTTCGACGACTTCCTGATAAAGAGTAACTTTCCGAAGTATGTAGGCCAGATAATTCCTTTATTTCTCATTTACGCGCTGGTGCCGATCATTTTTGAAGGTTTTCCGGCGGTCCTAAAAATCATTGACCTTCTTTTCGACATCTACGTTATTATCCTGATCGTCTGGATATGCCGAAGTTTACTACGAAGTTCCAGAAATTACCTTAAAACCCGCGAAGAATACCGGGACAAACCGGTAGAAAGTTACGCGCAGGTATTGATGATCATTATTTGGGTGGTGGGTTTCATGTTCATCTTCGCCGCCATCACAGGAAAATCGGTCATTGGCTTTGCGATTTCTTTGGGTGCGGCTTCGGCAGTGTTACTATTGGTATTCAAAGACACTATTCTTGGCTTTGTGGCCTCTATACAGGTTTCGGTAAACGATATTGTGCGGATTGGAGACTGGATCACCTTCAGTAAATATGGCGCTGACGGGACTGTAACCGAGATCAACCTCGCGACAGTACGAGTTCAGAATTGGGATAATACTTATACCACCATCCCTACCTACAGCCTCATCTCCGATTCTTTTCAGAACTGGCGCGGAATGCAGGAATCCCCGGGGCGCAGGATCAAGAGAGCTATTTTTATCAAGCAGAATTCGGTGAAATTTCTTTCTTCTGAAGAAATCACAAATTTAAAGAAGATCAAGCTTATCAATTCCTATCTCAGCAGCCGGCAGGATGAGATCGAGAAATTCAATCAGACTAATAGCATCGATAAAACTGTACTGCTTAATGGAAGGAATCAAACCAATTTAGGAGTCTTCCGAAAATATATCGATTCTTACCTGCACGAGCATTCTGCAATTCATAAAGAATTGTACATCATTGTGCGTCACCAACCTCCTACCGCACAAGGCATCCCGTTAGAAATACTTTGTTTTAGCCGTGACAAACGCTGGGAAAACTACGAATTCATCACGGCTGATATCTTTGATCACATTATCGCAGCTGTTCCCTACTTCGGATTGCAATTATTTGAAGCTCCTTCAGGTGATGATATTCAAAGTCTTTCGGGGATATTTAAGAGAGACCAGGCCCAGGCGTAGCCGTGGAATTTCCCGTTTTTGCATCTGAATTGTCCTTCTCAGGCCTGGCTTTTGTTCTCCAGCCGGTCTTTTACAAATTCTATCCTGGTCTTGCCATGTGGCGCAGGTTTTCCGTTTTCATCCAAACTCACCATGATGATCTTATCGATGGTGATGATAGTAGAGCGGGTCATTTTGTTCCTCACCTCGCAACGCAGGCTAAGCGATGAAGTCCCGAATTTTAACACCTCAACACCTATTTCTACAATATCTCCTTCCCGAGCCGAATTCTGAAAATTGATTTCACTCATATACTTGGTTACCACTTTTTGATTTTCAAGCTGTACGATGCTGTACAAAGCGCACTCTTCATCAATCCATTCCAGCAGCCGGCCGCCAAAAAGTGTTCTATTGGGATTAAGATCCTGTGGTTTGATCCACTTTCTTGTGTGAAATCTCATTTTTATTTCAAAATTAGGAAGAAAAGCCGAGGCACGAAAAGGGCCGTGAAAGAATTTAGAAATTCAAAAATAACCCCTATTGTTTTTCCGAAAGCCCCGGGAGAAAAGGATTAAAATCACGAATTCCGTATCACAAAAGATCCTGTGCCGCTTTAATGATCTCATCATGATCAAAAGCCAGTTCCGGCAGATGATTGATGCTAAACCATTGAGCATCATCAGCATCATCACCGTGGTTTAATTCTTCCTCACAGAAGATCCGGCTCAAAAAAGCTACTGAGATCATGCGGCCCCTAGGATCCCTTCCCGGCTTGCCGAATGCCCTCACCTGCTCGACATTTTCGACCTTCACCCCGGTCTCCTCCTGCAGTTCTCTTTTCGCTGCTGTTGCAAGATCTTCATCTTCCTCGATAAATCCCCCCGGGAGCGCCCATTGTCCCTTGAAAGGATCGCTCTTTCTTTTTATAAGTAAAACCTTGAATTGGTTCTCCAGCTTGCATAGAACTACATTATCTACGGTTACTGCTACGTTTTCCTGTCTCATATCAATTTAATGTTTTTGGTATGTGTATTTGTGTATTGAATCTCTTATTGAACTTTTCAATAAAATAGGCGGAAAGCAATGGCGAAGCTTCCTCCACATTCTGATGGACAAAGAAATACAGGTTTTGCAGCCCCATTTCTCTCCATTCCTGGATGCGGTCCAGCCAGTCGTCAAGCCGGGTGTAATCTGATGGATGATTGGCCCCATTGTACCTGATGAAGGCAGTTGGGGTGGTCAAACGCATATGAAGCAGATCCCGGCGGCCGGCGCTATCAGTAATAACATGTGCTACGTTGTTTTTCATTAGAATCTCATTGAGCTCGTCTGCAACTTTGTCGTCGCTGTACCAGCTGTTATGGCGAAATTCTGCCGCCAGAGGGATTTCTTTCGGCCAATAGCGAAAGAAAGGATCCAACCTTTCTATATACTTCGGAAGAAAATTCTCCGGCATCTGCAGGAATACCATTCCTAATTTTTCCTTCAAGGCATGTACATTTGTAATGTATTTATCCACCAGCTCTTCGGCATCATTCAATCTTTTCAGATGGCTGATGGGCCGGGAAATCTTCGGAAAAAACTGAAAATCATCCTCAGCTTTTTCATACCAGGTCCTGAATTGCTCTTCAGGAAAAATGCGGTAAAAACAAGCATTGAATTCTATCGAATTGAATTGCGTGGAATAGTATGAAAGCTCGTCTTTTGTACCACGCGGATAGAAGTTCTTTAAATCCTTCCGGTTCCATTTGGCGCAACCAATTCTCACGTTAAAGTCCGCTCCCTTCGAATTTTTAAGTACTTCTTCAGTTTGTTTGTGAGTTGGCGGTAAACTAAAATCCACGTTTTCGGGATGCTCCGTTTTTCCGAATTTCATAGGGCTACAGGTTCTGCGGATTAAAATTTGTTGAAATAGACGGTCTTTCTGTTGACAAATTCCCTGATGCCATGCTCAGATAGTTCCCTGCCGTAGCCCGAAGTTTTCGTACCACCAAAAGGCAAACGCGGATCGCTCTTCACCAGATCATTCACAAAAACGGCCCCGTCTTCAAACTGCGGGATCAGCTTCTTAGCTAAATCATTGTCTTCAGTGAAGATCGATACTCCCAGTCCAAAATTGGTGGCGTTTACCAGATCCACCGCTTCTTCTTCAGAATTAAAAGTCGTCACGCCTATTGCAGGGCCAAAAGTTTCCTCGTCAAACATGGGCATTCCCTTCTTAACCCCGGTGAGGACGGTCGGTTCGTAGTAGGCTTTATTTCTGTTGCCTCCCGTCAGAATCTTTGCGCCTTTTTCTACGGAGCGGTTTACCTGATCTTCCAGGGTTTTGGCGAGGTCTTCTCTCGCCTGCACACCAATAAAAGTATCCTCCTCCTCCGGATCACCCCTTTTGAGATCTTTCACCTGCTGTACGAACTCTTTCATAAATTCTTCTTCGATATCCTTGTGCAGCAGTAGCCGTTTTCCGGCGATACAGCTCTGCCCTGTATTTTGAAACCGGGCCATCACACATTTCTTCACACTCTCCTGAATATTCGCATCTTTGAATATCACCAGGGCATTACTGCCGCCAAGCTCCAGCACCGATTTCTTGATCTCCTCCCCTGCTACCGAAGCTACCGCCCCACCGGCAGGTTTACTCCCGGTAAGGGTTACTGCTTTAATTCTTTTATCACGAATAACCTCTTCTACCTTTTTGCTGCCAATTACAAGATTCTGAAAGCAACCTTCCGGAAATCCCGCACGTTCAAAGACCTTCTGAATGTTGCCAGCCGAGATCATCACATTACTGGCATGTTTCAGCACGCCAATATTGCCGGCCATGAGTGCGGGCGCTGCAAACCTAAAGACCTGCCAAAATGGATAATTCCACGGCATAACGGCCAGCACTACGCCTAAAGGTTCATAGCTTACATAGCTCTTCTCCGCATCGGTCTCTATAACTTCGTCTGCAAGGTGTTTTTGGGCATTTTCAGCATAATATTCGCATACCCACGCGCATTTTTCTACTTCGGCTATGGCCTGTTTTATGGGCTTCCCCATTTCTTTGGTGATATCGGAAGCGTATTGTTTTTTATTCTTTTTAAGTTCTTCTGCAGCGTTTTGCATGAGTTTAGCACGCTCTTTGAAGCTGGTTTTCTTCCACGAGTGAAAACGCTCGTCTGCTGTTCTAAGAGCCTGTTTTATTTCATCTGTGGTGAGTTCCTGAAATTTCTTTATTTCCTCGCCGGTATATGGATTTTGGGAAATGATCATCTGCTGTTTTATTTTTTATCAATTCTCTTAAATATAAAAAGAAGGCCAAGAACCTGCCGGGCGATTAAGAGGAATTTAACTCTGATGTTTATAACTGGTTTACAAGTCGGTCAACCGCGGAGTATTTTATACTTCGGAAATAATTAAATTTAAGAAAACCTTACTTCTATGAATCCACGTGATATTCAATTGCTGGAAATCAGGCCCGAAATTCCTTCGGCAAAGGTTTCAGAAAACATGAGCTTTGACGAACAATTTCAGAACCGGACGCTGCGCCCCGTGATCAAACTTCAAAACGATTTATTAGTTGAAGCTTTCAGAAATTACGCAATAAAGCACAAGAACGCCTTTTATGAACTTGGGCTGGAAAAGAGGCTGCTTTACATCGAAAATGCCATTCAGAAGGATATTAAATTCCGGAATAGCCTGAAGGGAATGGTCATAGGACAGTTCACCATTGAAGAGTACAAACGGTACATTCAGAATTCTTCGGCTCTAAACAAACGGATGATGAATATAGTGCGGGAGCGGCTTCAGGATAACATCCAGCTCTTAGAAAAAGAACTGGCGTGCTAAAAGGCCAATTATAATAGTGATGGCGAAGCTCATCAACGTTCCTATGAGCACGTATTCAGTTTGTTTTCTTGCGCCTATTTCCGATTTATCACTGAAACGAAGGATCGATTTTGCAGCAATCAGGAAACCTATGGCCGAAAAATTGTTGGTGAGGATGAACGTAAGCACCAAAATGCGTTCAAAGATTCCAATATAGCGCCCAGCCGATTGCAGACTCGTGTTCCCGGGAGTATGACCTATCTCCTTCTCCCAACGTTGTGTGGCCTTTCCGATAAGAAAACCCGCCGGAAAAATGATGAGCAGGTAAGCGAGCACCACTACTAAAAATTCGGCCGAAGTTAACCATCTTTTCACCTCGGGAAGGAGCTTGTCCAGGCTTTCCGCCAAATAAAGTGACACGAAAACTATGACCAAAAAATGAAGAAATTGGTCCCATAAAAATATCTTCAGATTATCTTCTTTCTGGTAAAGTTTCCAAAGATCAATAAAGAAATGAGTGATAGCGATAATTGCCGGGATTTCCCACTGGCTCCACTGCTGCAATAATAGATAGGAAAGGAAACCGGCCAGGAAAGAGTGAAAATAAAGATAACCAGAAGCCGCTTTGAACTCTCTTTTATGCCTCACCCAGCTGCCAGGCTGCAAAACAAAATCGGTAAGCACATGGGCCAGCAAGAGCTGCAAGAAAATTACCAGGTTATTATTCATCGCCTATTTTTTTAATGACAGCATCGTGAAATCTTTGGAGCAGCACCGAAACTGCCTCCCAGCCCGCCGCTTTTTTCCGTTGGTTTACTGCCGATTGGCTGATCTTCAGCTCCCGGGCTATCTCGGTTTCTTTCATGCCCTTTAGCAAATAATAAACTACCTCGGCCGAGGCCGTACTCCATTTTTCCATCAGCATATCCAACAAAAACATGCTTGCCTCGAATTCGGCATTAAGATCATCATTGCGGGTTTTAAGCCGGGTTTTCCTGATGTCATTCTTCATTTCATCGAGGGTAAGCCCTGAAAAACGAAAGGCTTCGCCATTAGATTCTGAAACCTTTTCTCCATGGAATCCCGCCTC
>JBAWAB010000016.1:0-1822 GCA_049589035.1 Salegentibacter sp. | reverse complement strand
CTGCCGAGGCCTTGAAGCTGACCGCTAAGGATATGAAAAAGCAGAAGCTTATTGATGAGATCGTGAAGGAGCCTGTTGGAGGCGCGCATAGCGATCGCGAAAAGACTTTTGAAACGGTAAAAAAGGCGATTTCTGATTCTTACGAGGAATTAAAAAACTTATCACCAGAAGATCTGGTAGAAAAGAGAATGGATAAATATCTCGGGATGGGCGTCTTTAAAGGATAGTATCACTGAGAATCATATTTCATCTAAAAATCCGGAACCTGTGTTTCGGATTTTTTTACCCTTATTAACACCCAAATTTATTTTTCAACAGGTCATTGTTGATTAAGCTGCTCCAAAGAAATCAGCTCGAACCTAACAATTTCTTTACTTTTGTTTTATGGAAAAGATCACGGCTTCTCAGAACTTCGATTACAAAAAAAGTAATGTCATCAATCTTGAAAAAGGAAAAATACCACCACAAGCTGTTGACTTAGAAGAAGTTGTGCTGGGGGCGATGATGATCGATAAAAAAGGGGTAGACGAGATCATCGATATTCTGAACCCTGACGCTTTCTACCGTAATGCTCACAAACTTATTTACGAGGCCATCTACAAGCTCTTCGAGAATACGGAGGCGATCGACTTATTAACAGTGTCTAATCAACTGAAAAAAGACGGGAATTTCGAGAAGGTTGGTGGGGATTATTATCTTATCCAGCTTACCCAGAGAGTCTCTTCTTCGGCCCATATTGAATTCCATGCCCGTATTATTCTTCAGAAGTATATTCAGCGAAGCCTTATAAAGATCTCCAGTGAGATCATTGAAGAGTCCTACGATGAAGGTACTGATGTTTTTGATCTGCTGGATTCTGCCGAAGCCAAATTATATGAAGTAACCCAGGGGAACATTAAGAAATCAACTGAAACTGCGCAGAGTCTGGTGATCCAGGCCAAGAACAGGATTCAGGAAATTTCCAATAAAGAAGGCCTAAGTGGCGTGCCTTCAGGTTTTGATAAACTCGATAAACTTACTTCGGGTTGGCAACCTTCCGACCTTATTATTGTAGCGGCCAGGCCGGGTATGGGTAAAACGGCCTTAACACTTTCCATGGCGCGAAATATTGCCGTGGGTCAGGGAATACCTGTCGCGTTCTTTTCTCTGGAGATGTCTTCAGTACAGCTCATCACCCGTTTGATCTCTTCGGAAACAAGCCTTTCTTCGGAAAAACTTCGGACCGGAAATCTTGAAAAACACGAATGGGAACAGCTAAACGTAAAGGTGAAGGACCTTGAAAAAGCACCTCTTTTTATTGATGATACTCCGTCTTTGTCGATTTTTGACCTGCGGGCAAAGGCAAGACGTCTTGCTTCTCAACACGGCATTAAGCTGATCGTTATTGATTACCTGCAGCTGATGACCGCCGGTGGTACCCAAAAAGGCGGAAACAGGGAGCAGGAAATTTCTACAATTTCACGTAACCTTAAGGCTCTTGCCAAGGAACTAAATGTGCCGGTGATCGCACTGTCCCAGTTGTCGCGTGCGGTGGAAACACGTGGAGGCAGTAAACGACCTTTGCTTTCTGACCTTAGGGAATCTGGAGCGATCGAGCAGGATGCCGATATTGTATCTTTCATTTATCGTCCTGAATACTACAAGATCGACGAATGGGATGATGAAGAGCGTTCTCCAACCGAAGGGCAGGGAGAGTTCATCGTGGCCAAACACCGTAACGGTGGCCTGGAGAATATCCGCCTGAAATTTATTGGACATCTTGGTAAATTTGATAACTTAGAAGACTTCGATTCGCCTTTCGAATTTCATTCAAAAATGAATA
>JBAWAB010000015.1:0-2290 GCA_049589035.1 Salegentibacter sp. | reverse complement strand
ACGGAAAGACCATTGTGGTGGCGGTGCACCACCCGGTGATGAGCAATACTAAACTTGGTTTCTTCAACAAGATTGCCGGATTTTCAACACAAGCCTATCAGAATGAGCAATACCGGTACCTTCGGGGTCGCCTAAAAACTCTGGCGAAGGAATTTGAAAGTGTGATCTTCGTTTCGGGGAACGACCGAAATCTTCAGTTTATAGAAGATGATGGGATTCCGCAGATCATCAGCGGGGCAGTAGGCAAAACGACCAAAGCAAAAGCGAGAAAGGACAAGGATTTTGCTTCAGAAAAAAGAGGTTACGCGAAACTGACCATTTTCAGGAACGGGAATTCGAAGGTTGAATTCTTTACTTTGGAAAACGGCGATTCCCGCCTGGCATTCAGCAAAAAGATCAAGGACGATCTTACTCCTCTCGATGACGTCTCCTGGCACAGTATGGACGAATTCGGAAAAACTATGGAGTCCTCTATTTACACCAATAAAGAAACCACAAAAACAGGTACTTACAAATTCTTCTGGGGAGATCATTACCGCAAAGTGTATAGCCGGAAGATCAAGGCGCAGGTTCTTTTTCTTGACACCCTTCCCGGAAATCTACAGGTGAAAAAGGAAGGCGGCGGAATGCAATCGCGCTCACTTCGCCTGGTGGGGGATGACAAGCATGAATACACTTTACGTGCTCTTCGTAAAAGTGCTGTTCGCTTTCTGCAGGCGCAGGCGGTGAAAGACCATTACATCGAAGATTACCTCGAGAATACGGTCGCTGAACGCTATGTACAGGATTTTTACACTACAGCACATCCCTACGCGCCTTTTGCGGTAAACGATCTTGCTGAAGCCATCGACCTGCTTCACGTGAGCCCCGAGATCTATTATGTGCCCAAACAAAAAACGCTGGGGACCAATAATGATGAATATGGCGATGGATTGTACATGTTGGAGGCTCATCCGGGAGATGAAAACAAAGATTTTGCAGAATACGGGAAGGCCGACGATATTTTGAGCACCAGCGATCTGCTCCTGGAAATGCGGGAGTCAAAAGATATTGAAATAGACGGAGCTGAATACATCAGGGCGCGTCTCTTTGATATGCTAATAGGCGACTGGGACCGGCATTACGATCAATGGCGCTGGGCGGAATACAAGCAGGACGACGGCAGCAAGCTTTACCGGCCAATTCCCCGCGACCGGGATTACGCCTTTCCGAAGTACGACGGTTTCATGCTTGGCCTTCTGAAGGCTGGCTTTCCAGAGCTTCGAAAGATGGAAAGCTACGACGAAAATGTCGATAATGTGAAGTGGTTCAACTACAACGGCTTTGCTCTTGACAATACCCTCATCACCCAGGCCAACTGGAACGACTGGAAGAAACAGGTAGAATTTATTCAGAATAACCTCAGCGACGAAGTCATTAAAAAAGCCTTTGAAACTTTGCCTCCGGCCGCACAGGATTCCAGTATTGCACGTATTCAGAAGAACCTCAAGGCCAGACGCGGGAACCTGGAGGATATTGCCAGACGATATTATAAATATCTGAACAACCTGGAGGTGGTTACGGGTACCGAAGAAGATGACGTATTTGATATTGAACGGCTGCCGGGCGGCAAAACGAAAGTAAGCATCGAGACCGGAGGTAAAGAAGTCTTCAGCAACACCTATGATTCGCATCAAAGCAAGATGCTTTGGGTTTATGGCCTTGATGGGGAAGATACCTTCAGAATCACCGGTGAAGGCGACGACCTGCTAAAAATGAAAGTTCTGGGAGGAGAAGAGAATGATATCTACGATTTTCAGAATACCAGGCGGGTCAAATTGTACGATTACAAAAGCAAAAAGAATACTGTCAAAAATCCGCTTTCTCACAAGTGGCTGGTCGATTCCTATGATATTAATTCATATGATCCCGACAAACACCGCTACCATACCAACAAATTACTGCCTTCTATGGCTCTTAGCCGGGACGCCGGGCTGCAATTGGGACTCATGGATACCTTTACCACCTACGGCCTGGTGAGAAATCCTTTTACGACCAGGCACAAGCTTGGGGTAACCTACTACTTTATGAATGCGGGACTGCAAGTTGACTATGAGGGGGAATTTGCGCAGATTTTTAAAGACTGGAATTTTGCTGTAAAAGCGCTGTATACCAACCCAAGTTTCACCATGAACTACTTTGGAACGGGGAATGAAACCTATTACAATGAAGATGAAATGGAGCATGAATTCAACCGCGTGCAGATACAGCAGTGGGAACTGGCTCCCTTCCTGAGATGGCATAATGACCG
>JBAWAB010000014.1:0-2665 GCA_049589035.1 Salegentibacter sp. | reverse complement strand
TATACACCTTTTGCGCCTGCAGGTCGGTGACGGCGATAAATTTCTGAGAATTTTGATCAAAAATCTGCGGTTCGGTGTAAAGTCCGAAATCGAGCTCCACTTCCTGTTCGTTGATCTTCAAAATATTCTCATTCAGGCTTACCAGCAGCTCTGCCGCAGCATTTATTTTATGATTTTCTGTCAGCTTCAGGTCCTGGCGTGCAACATTTCCATTTTGGTCAATTCTGACAAGATTTCCGTCGGAATCTGACGAAAGAAATTGGCCGTTATACTCATACCATTCATTTTCAGAAAAATGGATCTTATTTTTCAGAGAGATTCGGGTATTTCCTCGGCGGCTGAGAATATTGAGTTTTCCTGAAGCTTCGGGCACAAGAATGTAATCCTTGTTATGAAGACGGATATGTTTCGGCAGCTGTACAATTTCAGATTTTGTTTTGGCAAAATCGAAACCTTTGACACTTTTTCCGTCGCCATTGATCATAAAAAGCTCATTATTCTGCGTGACTACAAACCGATATTTGCGGTTGTGGTCATAGTCAAAAACCGCAAGCGGCTGGGTGATTCTATCTTTAAACTTTATGGGAAAAGGTTTTACTGCATTCCCGTCGCGGTCAATGATCTCCAGGCTGTGACCGGTAGTAAAAGCAAGCTGATATTTACCGTTTCTGAAGAGATCCACCTGGTGAATTTCTCCCAGAATGGGGCCTGAAAGTTTCTTTTTCCAGTAGATGTTGCCCTTGTTGCCGATAAGGTAAAGGTTATTCTGTTCGTCCTGTACGGCAATGTCCTTTTGGTCATTCCGGTGATTCTGGAAGAGGAAAGGCGGAGTAGCCAGGGGCTGTTCAAGTTCTACAGAAAGCACCTGGCTAACATCGTGCGTTGAAAGAGTCGCCGGGCTCGCCTGGTTTATTAACAGATGGAGATGTGCAAAATTATCCTGCTGGATGATCTGTAGTGCCGCTACTTTATTCCTTCCCAATTTAAAATTGGCAAGTTTTTGCTGCAGTTCTTCGGAACCGCCGCGGGCCAAAGCCGGCAGGAATTCCGAAGTATTAGCTACAAAGAGCATAGAAGCTTCCGAAGAAAGTTTACCGATGCTCTGCCGGTAATATTCCTGCTGCTGGAGGGTGTTTTTGTTTTGATAGGCGGCAATAATTTTTTCCAGTTCTTCCAGGTTTTGGCTGAAGATGAAAAAATGATCAAGCAGCGTGTAGAATTCCAGGTTTTTTATGCTCAGCAAAGGTTTCAGGCCTTCTTTGAACCTGTTTGCCTGGTCGAATTTAAAGATCTGATTGCCGCGGAATTCTTCCGCAATTTGCTGCTGATTGGCCAAAGCCAGCCTGGTTGCCGTAGTGTCGATCGAATTGACCACGAAACTTGAAATTTCCGAATCATAAATAAGTCCGAATTCTGAAGCAGAGGCCAGAATCGCAGGTTCTGGCAATCGGATGCTATCCTGCCGGTAATTCAGGAGGTTATCCTCTAAGGTCTCGAAATCCTGAAAACTATAAGAACTGAAGCCTTCCGCAGAAATAGGAGTTACCTGTGCGATCTGGTTAGGACTGAGTCCTGTGCCGCTGAAAATATTCTGGATAGCTCTTTTTTTGTTTCCCGGAATTGCGATACCATTCATTTTTACCGAATCTGGGGCAAGGTCGAGATCAACCATACTCCAGCCGGCAAAATCTTTCAGTAAAGGGAAATCTTTACCGGGAAACAAACTGCTGAAGACTTCCGGCGAAAAAACATGGTTGAGAAAAAGGCTGGTCTTCTTTCTGTCGGCTACACTAAAGACCCTGTTGAAACTGCTGTTTTTTAGCAATCCTTTCCTGCTCAATACCTGTTTCAGAAGTTTTTCTGAACTGCTCAAAAGGAAAACATCCTGCAATTGCGAGGCAAAGAAGACATTCTTTTTCCAGCTGATCTTCTCTGAAGGATGGCCACTGAGTTCTAATTTTTCTGCGGTCAAACCCCGTATAGAGTCAAGTGGATGGCTGTCCGGTATCCCTCTGCTGATCAAGAGGTAATCAAAATGGTCATTTTCAGAAGGGACAAAACTGAGAAGGCTAGGGCCGATACTATCTAATTCTGACAGAAAGGAAATTCTTGTACGTAGTCGGCCGTTGAAGATTTTGTCATTATTATTTAGGATTTCTGGCTTCTGAAGTTCCCGGAAGAATTTCTGCAGATCGGGAGATTGTAAGACTATCGCGGTTTTCTCCGGAATAAAAGCTGTTAGCTCCTGTTTTTTGTTGCTTTTTTGCTGACAACCGGGGAGAATTAGAACAAGCAGGGCAGCAAATATTTTTTTCATGGGGGAGCGTTAGATAGGTCAGAGACTTAGTTCCAGTTGTTCGGGTAAAAGGCGGAAACTTTTGCGGTGGTACCTGGTAGTGCCATATTTCTTGATCGCTTCGCGGTGTTCTACAGTTGGATAACCTTTATTCTGTTTCCAGTTATACATAGGGAATTCGTCGTGTATCTGCTCCATAAAGGCATCGCGGTAGGTTTTCGCCAATATGGAGGCGGCGGCGATGCTCAGATATTTTCCGTCGCCTTTAATGATACAGCGGTGCGGAATGTTTTTATAAGGTTTAAATCGGTTGCCGTCTACTATTATATGTTTTGGAATTTGGGACAACTGATCAATGGCTTTGTGCAT
>JBAWAB010000013.1:0-8484 GCA_049589035.1 Salegentibacter sp. | reverse complement strand
ATTTTTTTGCGAAATCTTCCAGCCTGGCAGAAGATCTCATCATGTACGGGCAGCGGCACCGGGCCTATCCTGTGATCCATTATTTTCATCAGACCGAAAAAGAGACCAATATCATGCTGCAGCTGGCTAGGCTCAATGAGGCCCTGCAGATCCTGAAAAATTGTCTTCCGAAGGAAATGAAGCCACGCGACCAGGAGCTGGCGAGCCTGGAAGTAGCCTTTAAAAATTATGTCAAGATCATTACCGGAGTGGTAAAATACAAACCCCTGCAGGTATCAGTGCCGGAAGTGAAGCTTGATGAGCTGCGGAAAAAAGGTTTTATCGACACAAATCACAAATGCGGGGAGATGGCGGAAGAGTTACGGCATACCCGGGAAGTACTGCATTCAATGGTAGTGCGGGATGGCTGGAAATGGGAAGATATCCACAAGTGAAGAAATCTTTAAAGAAAGAAAAAAATTGAAAGAACACAGAAAGATCTTTGGAACCGATAGCAGGGTAGTGGCACTGGGCCTGGCGCGAATGGCCGATTCGCTAGGCAATTCCTTTCTTATTGTGGTCCTTCCGCTCTACATTGCCAGCGAAAAAGTGCAGGGCAATTTCTTCGGATTATCGGAATCTTTTATCACGGGACTGGTGTTGGGGCTTTTCGGTCTCGTAACCAGCGTATTTCAACCTTTGGCCGGCGGCCTTTCAGACAGGTTTGGAAAGCGGAAGCTTTTCGTTGTTTTTGGGCTTCTTCTTTTTACTGTGGCCAATTTTCTGTATTCCTTCGCCCACAGCTATGCATTGTTGATGCTGATAAGGGGGACGCAGGGCCTGGCCGCGGCCCTCACCATTACCGCAAGTATCGCCCTGGTAAGCGAGGTGAGCGAGAAGAAGAACCGTGGCAATAATATGGGAGTTTATAATTCTTTCCGGCTCATAGGTTTTGGAGTAGGGCCGCTTGTAAGCGGTGTCCTGGCAGAGAGTGGTCCTTATAACCTGCCGCTGATTGGTAGCCTCAACGGATTTGTTGCTTCTTTTTACGTAGCATCGGCAGCGGCTTTGATCAGTGCATTGCTGGTGGGATTTCTGGTAGATGATCCCGAGAATATCGAGCCCAGCAAAAGGAGCATGTCTATAAGAATACGGGCAAAGGAGAAAGGCAGGTTTTTCGATCCGATTTTTGCGCTGGGGCTGGCCACGCTCATCATGAGCTTCGGCTTTGCGCTGCTGGCACCTATAGAAACAGAGACCAACCAGCGATTGACACAGGGAGCTTTTTTGTTTTCGGTGGAATTCAGTGCGATGATTGGCGCTTTGGCCATTTTCCAGCCGCTGGTGGGGAAGGCCAGTGATAAATGGGGTCGTAGAACCTTTATCATTATTGGGCTCATCTGCCTTATCCCTT
The DNA here is from genome assembly GCA_049589035.1 of Salegentibacter sp. GTDB lineage: Bacteria > Bacteroidota > Bacteroidia > Flavobacteriales > Flavobacteriaceae > Salegentibacter_A. The sequence continues at coordinate 7,091 of JBAWAB010000013.1, read as the reverse complement.
CAGAACTGGCACAGGGGCTGGCTATGGCGCCCTGGCAAATGATCACGGCCCGCGCCTTTCAGGGTATCAGTGCTTCTATGGTGTTTGCACCTTCCCTGGCTTTAGCCGGAGATCTTGCCGAAAAAGGCCAAACCGGCACACAGCTTTCGGTGTTGACCGTGGCCTTCGGACTCGGAATTTCCCTTGGAGCTTTCCTTTCAGGATATGCGGTCCATTTCGGGTTTATAGTGCCCTTTGTGGTAGGGGCAGTACTGGCCGGCTGCGGTGCACTGCTGGTGAAGACCCAGGTACCGAAGGAAAAGAAGGATCTGGAATAATTTTTCAGCTGAAAAAAGCCCTGCAAGAGCAGGGCCTTATGATCCAAATTCCGTTTGCTTCTGAAGCAGTCTTCAAATTCAAAGCATCTTCTTCTTTTTGAACCATTTCACCGCCTCTTTAATTCCGAAGTCAATGGAGGTGAAATCTACATTCAGTTTTTCCCGGATCTTTGTGTTAGAATAGAAGTTCTTTACGCAGAGAATCTTCATATTCACCGAAGAAATTGCCGTTTTGATTCCGAAGAAGCGCAGCAGGTCGCCTAATTTTCCGGCGGAAAGGAGAAGGAAAGGGGGAATTTCATAAATAATGGTTTCCTGTTCATTTTTCTGTGCAAGCCGGCTGAAGAATTCTTTGTAGCTGAGGTTCTCATGGGTCACGAGGTAAGATTCGCCATTTTTACCTTGCTTTATGGCCGCCCCGATAGCCCTGGCGATGTCTTTGGCGTTTACGAAGTTCTTTCCGCCGGGAGGGCAAAAGACTATTCTCTTGTTATAGCCCATCAGGATGATTTTTCCGGAACCTGGCCCGGTATCGTAGGGGCCGAGTATAAAAGAAGGATTCAGGACCATGACTTCCATCTTATCAGCGAAGGATAGTACTTTCTTTTCGGCTTCAATTTTACTGCAGGTATAATGGGAACCTGAGAAGGGCTTCTTTACGGGCATCTTTTCGTTTCCTGGCCGGTCTTTGGTCCCATAGCCGATGGTGGTTGCAGAGCTGATGTAGATGAATTTCCGAACTTCCCCGGCCGCGGCGGCTTTTAGCAGAATTTCTGTGCCGGTGACGTTTACTTCTTCGTAATCTTCATACTTCAGCAGGGCAGGAGCCGTGACCGCGGCGATATGAACTATGCATTCACAGTGCTCTACGGCTTTTTCAACTTCAGTTTTATTCCGAAGATCGGCCTGTACCAGCTCAATTTCAGTATTGTTTAAATGAAATTTGCTTTTATCCCTAATGAGGCCTTTTACTTCATAACCGGCCGCTGTAAGGTATTCAATAGTATTAGTAGCCAGCAAACCGTTGGCCCCGGTAACCAGTATCTTCATCCTCCAATTTTTTTGCTCACCTCTTTCCTGGCACTTCGGCTCAGGATTGCAGCCCGGATGGATTCCGGGACCACATGTAACAGAAACCAACCGAAACGATGTGCCCAGTTGAGTTTGATCACTTTCTTCTTCCTGAACATCTGTTTTATGGAGACCCTGGCGACTTCTTCCGTCGGAATAAAAATGAGATTGATCATTCTGCCGTGCTTTTTAAACCGCTCTGAGACATCTTGATTGGTCTTCATGGGGCCTGGATTCAGTACGCTGAAAGAAACAGGACTTTCAGAAAATTCATTCTGAAGGCTTCGGGTGAAATTATGGACAAAAGCCTTCGAGGCAGGATAAACCGTCTTGTAGGCAATGGGACTTTTGGCGGCCAGGCTTGAAACATTCAGCACATAAGCCTTCTTTTGCCTGAGAAGATTCGGTAAAAGCTGGTGGGTGAGGAGAGAGGTGGCTCTTACATTCAGCTGAATGATCTTGTCGAGGTATTCCCCATCGGCCTCCAGGAAATGCATCCCCCCTCCAAAGCCCGCGTTATTGATGAGAATGTCAATATTGTATTGGGCATTGATCTGTTTTGAAAATTCTGCAATATTCTTTTTTTTACAGAAATCGGTTTCGAAGAACAGAACTTCATTACCGTTTTTGTGCAGTTCCCTGGCGACATTTTCCAGTCCCTCATTAGGCAGGCTTACCAGGATGAGGTGGTGATTGTTCTGGGCCAGTTCTTGCGCGAAGGCTTTGCCCAAACCTCTGCTGGCGCCGGTAATCAATGCGTAGTTTTTAGCCATAAGAAAAGTGTACGGTCAATGAGAATTAATACCTTAAATTATGAAATCCCAGCTTCTTAAAACTTAATATTAAACTAAAACCTTCAGGCCCTTCTCTGTGGAAGCCTTAGAATTTTGTTATTTAACAGGATTTTGATAGGTCGCAGCCTCAACGCGCCTGTTCTGCTTCGGCTTTTTTTTGTAGATTTAAGGGAACATCAGCCTAAGAAGAGTATTATGACCTATATCGTAATTATTATTGCCGCAGTTCTTATTTATTTTCTCTGGTTCAACAAAACCCGGCAGTCCACCTCGAAAAAAGCCAAAGGCGAAGATTTTAATCCGGAGTTTGCATCGAAACCGGATGCTGAAAAAGAAATGCATTCGGAAGGAGCTGCTGAAAAAAAGCCCGCTTCCGTAGAAAAACCTACTTCTACAGAAAAGCCTACGGAAGAGGAGAAAAAGAAAAGCTGATCATTCTCGTTTTTCAAGCAATTTCGCTAACCGGTCAAGAAATTCCTCCTGGGCGGGATTGATCAATTCCCTGGCCTTTGTGAGGCCGAAAAAACCTCCTTTATCAATCTCTGGAAATTCTTGTTTCTTTCCTGACCTTGGTGGCCATTCCAGCTCGAATAAATTACTGCGAAGCTCGTAACCCCTGGGAATATCTCCCACCGCCGCCCAGGCATGCACGACCTTGCCTCCTTTTTGAATAATCTTTCCCAACTCATAAAGAGGCTCCTTTATTTCGATACCGGTTTCTTCTTTAAATTCCCGTCGCGCAGCCTCCTTCAGCTCTTCCTCATTTTCGGGCAGGCCTTTGGGAATGGTCCAGGCTCCTTTGTCTTTTTTGGCGAAAAACGGGCCGCCCGGATGCACCAGGAAAACCTCAGGTTTATCATTTCTTATTCGGTACATCAAAATACCCGCGCTGTTCAGGGCCATTGGTGATTTTTTAGAAGATGAATAACTAAGCTACGAAATCTTCTCCTTTCAGCTGTAGCGGGGGCTGAGTCTTCTTATCCACCGCTCAGAAATTTTGCAGTTTTCATGCAATTTTTTATACTGGCGGCGCATGAAAAAAGAGAACGAAAAGGACCAATACGATCATCAGACTGAATTCAGAATCACGGGGCTCTCCAGAAGCGGAAACCATGCCGTGATCAACTGGATCCTGGGGCATTTGCAGGAAGAGAAATTTTGTTTTCTCAATTGCACCGAACCCAAACATAATCCTTTTGAGACCTGTCGGCCGCTTGGACCCGATGGCAGATCCTGGGACACCAATATTCCGAATTTCAGCATAGAGGAGGAGAGAAGGGGGAATTTTGCCCGCAAAGATTACCTGCTCTACAGCCATGAAGATTCTTTCCTGGGGCCTCTGCAGCATCCGGAATTTCAAAAGAACCGCGAAAACTGGCTGGGGAAGGCTATACGGAAGAATGACATCCTGATCCTCAGGGATCCTTTTAACCTCTTCGCCAGCCGAAGAAAAGCCGGACTTCTTTTGGGCCATAAAACCCATGGCGCGAAGCCAATGTCTCTCAAGACCCTTCGGCGTATCTATAAACAACACGCAAAGGAGGTGTTGGGCCGCTCTGAAATCCTGCGGGATAAGGTAATCATCAATTTTAACCGTTGGGTGAAAGACCATAGTTACAGGGCCGCGATTGCCGAAGAGCTGGAACTGCAGCATACCGACGAGGGCATGAAAGAGGTGAGTAAAGTGGCAGGTGGCAGTTCTTTCGACGGAACTTCGATCTCTGCAGAGAACTTACGCAGGAAACTGGAGAACCGCTGGAAAACCTATGCTTCAGAACCACAATTTCGTGAGCTCTTTGATGCTGAGCTTACAGGGCTGACCCGGCAGATCTTCGGAGAAATCGAACCGGTGAGAGCTCTTTCCAAAGTCAGTAAAAATGAAAAGAAATTCAGTTACTCCTTCTGACCGGTTGTACTTTTCCGCAGAAATTTATCAAAGGTTTAACTTCTATAGCAGCGGCAGCAGCAGAAAACTTCCAATTCTATTTGTAGATTGTAGAAAACTACAAAATGAACAATGAAGATCAGCTGCGGGAGCAGCTTGCAGACTTATTGTGGGGTGGTTTTGCTCCCAATATCATCTTACTACGCGAATTTGATTATGAGAAGGCGGCAGTGATTCTTGACGGATTGCATTTTTCGGCCTGGATCCTGCTGGGGCACATTCGGGCACGGCAAAAGACCTTTCTAAATTTCATGAAAAATCCTTCTGAAGAAATTGACCTCTGGCCCGACGCATATTGGCCGGAAAATCATCAGCCCGCGACCGGCAGCGAATGGAACCGGGCGATCGATGAATATGAAGCGGAATTGAAGGAGATGATCGATCTTGTAAAGAATAAAGAGGTCCCGCTTTTTGAGAAACAGGCGAATGGCAGGACTCTTTCGTGGGCGGCGATGACGGTCTTACATCATACGGGCTATCATATTGGGCAACTTAAGACCATCGGCCGGCAGCTTGGAGTGTGGTAATCTCCCGTTTTGCAGAATAAAAGGTTAAGTGTAAAGAACTTCCTGGGAAGCAATGATTTCTTCCTTGAGCTGTAGCGCAGCCCCAGGGGAAAAGGAATGCCGTAATTGTAGCTTTTCGCCGGCCTTTTCGGGATAGCCAAGGTAAGACAGTAAAGGTCCGGCAATACTGAGCGCCTTTGCTTTCTGCTCTTTCGATAAGCCTTCATTCCATTGTCCCTGGGATCCCTTTTTAAGATGCTTCGGATTCTTTTTCTTCAGGTGAGAAAAGGAAACCGCTTTTTCCAGTTCCTGTTTTTGATTGTGATTAAGATCGAGGTCGAGATAGTCGAGAAGGAGAGATAGCTCCTGCTGAAAATCGTTCAGGAATCCTTCAAAATAACAGATGTGGATTCCGCTTTTTTCCTGAAGCCGCAAATGATCCCACACATGCCATGTCCACTGCTTCAGTAGTTTTTCAAAATTCTTCTCCAGGAAAGCAAGCGGCTCTGTTTCTTCCTGCGGAAAATACTTCAGCATATAATCGGAACAGAAATAGCGGGAAGCCGAAAGCAGCACATCCCGTGGATCCCTGATGATATAGACCTTTTTGTCGAAATGCCGATAGATATCCTCGCTCTTTTTGCACACAGGGGAATGGGTCCAGACGTGGTTGGTCTTCCGCAGATACGCTTCCAGATCGTCCACAGGCATCCTGAAAATACTGCTAATGCGATAAGTAGTCTGAAGATCGGTGATATCAATAACATCAATATCGGCCTGTTCGGGAAAGTTGAGGTCCCAGTTTTTCGCGAGCTCGTAAATAGGCTGCTGCTGGATGAAGCTTTTGGTGCTTTTTCCAGTCCTTTCCAGGAGCTGTTCCAGGATCTGGTAAAGCCAGAAATTACCCGATTTGGGATAACCGATCTGTAGTATCTTCATATTAGTGTTTTTTGAGTTCCTTTCGAGGTTCTTGGTGTACTGGACTTCACCTTTATATCCTGAAAGAAATTACGAAAAAATCTGATCTTTCCGACCTTCTAGATAAAATAAGCTTTACCCAGTAGAAAAAACTGACAAAGAATTACTTACCCCTTAGTTAAATAGTTTTCTTGTTCCTTTAGCATTTTGTTAATATTTTATTAATGGGGGAAATCCCCCACATTGAAGATGTATAAATCCTGTAATTTAGAAGTCTTACGAATGCCATCCCCCAAACTAAAATCATGATTCCGTGAATCTTTATTGCCTGCTTCAAAAATTCTTTGAATGCGGAAATTTCTACTCCTTTTTTTCTTAGTACCTATTCTGGGGTATGCTCAGTCCGGAGAGTTCAAGAGAAAATATATTTTTCTAGCTACTGGTTTTGATGTGAGAAACGCTATTTCCGGTAAAGTATTAAGAGCTCCGGCTTATGATGGCACCTACACCTTGGGCTATCGGAATGAAAACTTTCAGGTACAGGCGAATTACGAATATTTCAGCAAGATTTATTATCAGGACATGGGTCTTTCTGCCGGAATGATCTTCCGTATAAAGCACAAATTGAATTACGGGATCTTGGCAGGAATCGTTCTCATTCAGAGGGAGGTGAAGTGGATTGCAGACAGGATCAATTATGGTTTTAGTCTGACCCCCCAGGCAATTTACCATTTTACCAATCATCTTTTCATGGCTGCAACATTGGATGGTAAATATCGTGGAGATATTGAAGAAACCGTAGTTTCGGGTCGCTTAGCTCTGGGATTTAAAATATGAAGAGTGTTAAAAAATAAAGTAACGTATGAAAGTAACAAGTTTTTCTAAAGTAGTAATCCGGAAAAGGGGATATCTGGTATTACTCTTCTTACTAATTCTGTTCGAGTCTTGCAGTCCGGGCTCATGGCGAGATCATTCAAGAAAATGGTCCAATACCTATATTCTTTTTTCTCCTGATGACCTGCAGACATTGTATGTTTTCAAAAATAAAGAACGTCAGGATGCAGTAAAAAAGATCTTACAGGGTGAAGTAAGCGGAGTAAAGAATGGTAATAAGTATTCTCTAATGCTAAAGGTGGGGCCAGCTAAGAATACCTATAGGCTGGAATTTTCAGCAGAAGAAATGAGGGAAGGACTTCTGTATTTCTCTGGTTTTGATGAATCCCAACTTGAAACTAGTGAGATAGATGAAGAGCCATGGATCCTTATGGAGAATAAATACATTCTTTCGGGGAAAGAGCTCTTACCTCCCGAAAATGGCTTTTATGAATTGTCCTTTTCAGAAGATCTACAAAATTGATGTTGCATTTAGCATTGTAGATGTTTTTCTCGGTGTTGATGTAGCAGCTCAGGATCGCTTTTGGTGCTTTTGCTGCTCATTTCCAGGAACTGTTCCAGGATCTGGTAGAGCCAGAAATTGCCCGATTTGGGATAACGGATTTGTAATATTCATATTGGTCTTTTTGAACAGGCTTTTGCGGAG
>JBAWAB010000012.1:0-4482 GCA_049589035.1 Salegentibacter sp. | reverse complement strand
GGAAAATTTCTGCTGATATGCAGGTTCAGAATTCCTCCTAAATCCCTTTTAGACAGCCTTTCATTTTGTAAAATGAATAGTATTAATAATCAAAGAATCTAACGGCACTTTGATGCAGAGGAACATAACAGGCAAATTAAATATGGAGCTACGATTATACCTGACTTTTTTCAGAGAATTTAAAGCTCATGAAAACAAAAAAATCACAATAGCAGCACGCGTTTTGATTGCAGTAACAATCTTTTTACGGATGCTGAATTTATTCCTGAAGCGCTTCGGCTTAGTGAAGTTCAGTTATCTTCCATTGCTTATACAGATTTAACTAAAGGGTTGATTTCAGAAATTCCAGGTGAAATTTCAAATTCCCATATCGACTTAAATGAAGACAATTTAAAAGATATTACGAAGGCTCAGTTGCGAATTCCCGAAAAACAGCTCTTGATGATCAACGCGATAAATTTCCGGTATCAGCTTGCCATTGTCCATTACACCTTTTTAGCTCAGCAACAAAAAAGGACACAACATTTAATAAATAAACTGAGCGCTTGTGATTAAAATTTTCAGAAATATTAGAAAACGTCTCATTAGCTTTCTCATTTTCCCTTTTTCCCAGAAAATAATAAGGCAATAGAAATTTAGAATAGGTAATAGCGACGTACACGACAGTTCCTGATTAAATTGCACAAAAAATAAAAGGATTTGCCCAGGCCTAAAAAATCATTTGAAACTAATAATATCAATTTTCGGGAAAGTTTTGCTTCCCTGAAGTTCGTGCCGCGTTTTTTCCAGGAGATTCGGATGGTGAACCCGAAATTATTCTATGCAAACGTAATTGGCCGTATTCTCAATGCCGTACTTCCGGTAATAATGCTCTGGCTGGGAAAACTGATCATCGACGAGGTGGTCGCACAAATCGCTGCGGAAACCAAGGATCTTGGCCATTTATGGATATTGGTCGGCGCAGAATTCCTACTGGCGGTATTTTCAGATCTGCTAAGCCGTGGGATCAGTCTCAGCGATGCTTTACTGGGAGATCAATATTCTATAAATACTTCGGTAAAGATCATCAGGAAAACTTCTGAACTCAACCTGACTCATCTCGAGGATTCCGAATTTTATGATAAGCTGGAGCGGGCAAGGCAGCAAACCACGGGCCGCGTAGGCTTGATGTCAAATATTCTTACCCAGGGAGAAGATATCATCGTGATCATTTCCTTACTGGCGGGAGTCGTGGCCTTCGAGCCCTGGCTTATTCTTTTGCTGATAATTTCCATCATTCCCACCATCATCAATGAAATTAAATTTAGCGGCACCAGTTATTCGCTGGCCAGAAGCTGGACCCAGGAGCGGCGGGAGCTGGATTATCTGCGTTATGCCGGAGCCAGCGACGTGACGGCCAAAGAGGTGAAACTTTTTGGACTCTCTGAATATCTTGCCGACAGGTTCAAAGGCCTTTCAGATCAATATTATTTGCAGAGTAAAAGACTTGCGAAACAGCGCGCTGGCTGGGGCTCATTTTTTAATATTATAGGAACTGCCGCCTATTACGGGGCTTATATTTTTATCGTTTTTCAAACTGTAGCCGGAGTTTTTTCGCTGGGTGACCTCACCTTCCTTTCCGGTTCTTTCAATCGGCTGAGGTCAAAACTGCAGGGCTTCTTCACACGTTTTACCCAAATTACTGAAAGCGCTCTTTATCTTCAGGATTATTTCGATTTTCTCGATATGTCTTTCGCGGAAGATTCCGAAGAAAAAAAACTGCCTTTACCGAAGAAAATTCAGACAGGTTTTCAGTTTAAAAATGTAGGCTTCAAATATCCAAAATCTGAAAAATGGGTGGTGAGAAACATCAATTTTGACTTAAGAGCAGGCGAAAAAATGGCCTTTGTAGGGGAGAATGGTGCGGGAAAAACTACGCTGATCAAACTGCTTCTTCGCTTTTACGAACCTACCGAAGGGGAAATTCTACTGGACGACATCCCGATTAAAAAATATGATCAGGCGGCATATCAGCAATATTTTGGAGTGATTTTCCAGGATTTTGTAAAGTTTGAACTAACCCTGCGGGAGAATATCGCCATGGGTGAAATCGCTGAAATTCAGAATCAACAGCGAATAGACAGTGCCGCCGAAAAAAGTCTCGCCTGCGAGGTGGTTTCAGAATTGCCTCTGGGATATAACCAGCCCCTGGGAAAAAGATTTAAACATGGGAAAGATCTTTCCGGTGGGCAGTGGCAAAAGATCGCGATCGCGCGGGCTTATATGAAAGATGCTGAAGTACTTATTCTGGACGAGCCAACTTCAGCGCTTGATGCACGTGCCGAAACCGAGGCTTTTCAGCGCTTCATCCAGCTTACTGAAGGCAAGACCGCGGTGATCATTTCTCACCGTTTCAGCACCGTTAGAATTGCCGACAGGATCATGGTTTTAAAAAATGGTGCTGTGCTGGAAATCGGCACACACGAGGAACTGATGGAAAATGATAAACTATATGCCGAATTATTCAGGTTACAGGCTTCAGGATATCAATAAAATCAGCTGATCCTTGAAACTAAAACTTTGTACATTTGAAGTAAACCAACCCTTTACACTCAAATTAGATACTTATGAGGTCCTTTCTGATTCTATTGCTGCTTTTTTCAGGTTCAGTTTTCGCTCAGCATAAAACGCTGGAGGTATGGCCTGACGGAATTCCAAACAGTAAATCTTCTTCAGAAAAAGAAATTCAGGAAAACGGAAATATTCTCTGGATCAGGAAAGTTCAGGATCCGGCTATAGAAGTTTTCCTTCCGGTGCAGCAAACGGCCACCGGCCAAGCCGTTCTGATCTGCCCGGGTGGCGGCTATGAAGGCCTGGCGTATGACTGGGAAGGAACACAGATTGCAGAATGGCTGAATACAAAAGGAATTGCAGGGATTGTTTTGAAATATCGCCTTCCGAATTCAGCTTCGGTAAAGACGAGCTATGAAGCTCCGCTGCAGGATGCAAAAAGAGCCATCAGAATGATACGAGCCCATGCCGAAGAATGGAATATCGATAAAAACAAAGTGGGAGTCATGGGCTTTTCTGCCGGCGGTCACCTCGCCTCCACGCTGGGAACACATTTTAATGCCCCGGAAACGGTGCCTCAGGACAGCATGCAATCTATAAATGCCAGGCCCGATTTTATGGTTTTGGTCTATCCGGTCATTACTATGAAAAAGGAGTTTACGCATATGGGCTCCCGAAACTCTCTCTTAGGCGGAAATCCTTCGGAAGAACTGGTAGCTCAGTTTTCAAATGAAGAACAGGTTACGAACGATACTCCTCCAACTTTTTTAGTCCATGCAACTGATGATGACGTTGTTCCGGTAGAAAACAGCCTCCAATTTTACCGGGCTTTGGCCGATCATCATATAGATGCTGAAATGCACATTTATCCCGAAGGTGGCCATGGCTTTGCACTTGGGCTTAATAAAGGTTACCTGCAGTCCTGGACCAACAGACTCGCAGATTGGTTTGAAAGACTGAATGCGAATGACCAGGATTAAAGAATGGCTTCACAGAACTTTCACTATGGATTGGCAGGTTATGGAACTTCTCAAAAAGTTCGGAAGGAACTTTGCCGTCCGGGAACAGGCTTTTAATAAAATTTGAGGCCTGAAGAGTATAAAAGAATGATCCCGAAATTCATCAAATATCACCAGGTCCCACTACTGCTGTTGCTCTCGGCTGCGGCCTTTTATAGCTCCTTCGGCTATGATCTTGTAAGAACTGATTTCACAAAACTGATCACCCTTTACGCCGGACTTCTTTTTGTGAGTTTCAAACTCATCCAGCTTGAAAAACACAATTTCAAATTCCTGCTGATTTCAGCTGTACTCCTGCGGCTCATCTTTTTGTTCGCACTGCCCAATCTTTCCCAGGATTTCTACCGCTTTATCTGGGACGGCAGATTGCTCACTTCAGGATTTAATCCTTACCTCAACCTCCCGGCTTCTTTCGGCGGAAATATTCCTCAGGCCAGCGAACTTATCAAAGGTATGGGAGCTTTAAGCGCAGGAAATTTCACCAATTATCCGCCGGTAAACCAACTGGTCTTCGCCCTTACGGCATTATTGACAGGTAAAAACATTCTGGGCTCTGTGATAGTGCTGAGATTGGTCATTATAGCAGCTGATCTAGGTACGCTGTATTTCGGCGGAAAATTACTGAAAAAGCTCGACCTTCCCTCCCATCGCATCTTCTGGTATATCCTGAATCCGTTCATTATCATAGAACTTACCGGAAATCTCCATTTTGAAGGCGTGATGATCTTTTTCCTGGTTTGGGCCATCTGCCTGCTTCACGAAAAGAAATGGATAGGAAGTGCCATATTATTTGGAATTTCGATCTCTGCAAAACTGCTGCCATTGATGTTGCTCCCGTTGTTTTTGCAGTACTTTCGGAAGCCATCCTTCGACAAGCTCAGGATGACAAAATTCGACAAGCTCAGAATGACAG
>JBAWAB010000011.1:0-2659 GCA_049589035.1 Salegentibacter sp. | reverse complement strand
TTCTCAAGGTTCTCCTCGATCTCTGCAGTGGTTATTTCGTCGGAAGGTTGTTGTTTCTGAAGCCTTTTCCTGATCTCTTCGGAAGCCTTCTTCAGGTTGATATGCTTCAAACCGATCAGTTGGATAGTCTGTGGATTCGCTTCCGAAAAATTCTCGAAATAGTCTGAAGGCACATCCAATTCTTCCCTCGTATAGGCTCTTTTCCTGATCAGTTCAAGAAAACAGCGGGTCGTCGCTTCCACATCGGCGGTAGCGTTATGCGCTTCGCCGAAAGCCTCGTGAAAAAGAAATTCGTGAAGTTCGGTAAGCGTGGGCAGTTTGAATTTTCCTCCCCGTCCGCCAGGAATACGGCAAAGCTCGGCAGTGACTTCGGTACAGGTATCCAATACCGGCAAATCCTGCAGTATATTCTCCATCTCTTCCCTGTGGAATTCCGCTCCCATGATATTCAGGTCGAAACCAACGTTCTGCCCCACCACAAATTTCGACCGTGTAAGAGCAGCCTGAAATTTCTCCAAAACCTCCCTTAGCGGGATTCCTTCTTCCGCAGCAAGTTCGGTGGAGATCCCGTGTACCTTCTCGGCATCATACGGAATATTGAATCCTTCCGGTTTTACCAGGTAATCCTGATTCTCGAGGAGATTTCCCATCTCGTCGTGTAACTGCCAGGCGATCTGTATACATCTTGGCCAGTTATCAGAATCGGTTAAAGGAGCATTCCATCGCTTAGGCAAACCGGTGGTTTCGGTGTCAAAAATCAGGTACATAGATGTCGGTTATATTTTTGTTTCCTGTTGATAATCAGGCATCAAAAGAAGGATAATTCGTCAGGACTTCAGCGATAAAAATAGGTATTATTTCAGGGGAAATAAAGGAAAGTTTTTAGGAATTATTAACGAAGCAGAACCTCAGACATTTCTTCAGAAGTCCCCCCGGTATTTTCAAAACAGGAACAAAAAAAAGCCTCACAAACTTAAACCCGGGAGGGCGTTGTTTGTGAGGCCTGATACGAACACTAAAACTACTACTATTTCAATCAAACATCTGTCCGCATCTTCGGTTCATGGTGAATATGTTTATTCTTTTTAAAATCATCTTTGCTGCTCAAGGCTTTTTACCTTATTGAGAGAGGCGACGATCGCATTTTTCTGTTTCAATAAAAGATTGGCGGTAGAAGGCGGAATATCGGGGTCTTTCAAGACGTTTTCGTAATCTTCAACCGCAGCTTTTTCACCTCTTACGGCCTCTTCCAGCACTGCTTCTTCCTTATCTGAAGAAAAAGTGGCTTTCAGGTTCATCCAGGTGCGATGGGTATCACCCTTCACACTGGAACCTTTATCAGGACTTTCCCCAAAGTTTCTAATCTCAGCCTTCAATTCGTGTCCAAAATCATATCGCTCCGCGGCTCTTTCTTCAAAGAACTTCTGCAGATCGGCATCTTCTGCTTTTTCCGCAGCAAATTTATAGCCTTTTTCCGCGTCATAATTCTTCTCTAAAAGCTCATTGAGCTCTTTGGATACCTTTTCGGAATATTTCATATCAATTATAGTTTCTTCTTTTCAACAATTTTTCTTGCCTAAATATACTTCCAAAGAATCGCCCTAACAACCTATTTAACAGGCTTTAGTACTAATTAACTGCTTTTAACAAGCCGGTGCTTCTTCAGCCTAAAAACTTCCTAATTTTATATAATTTCGGTGGGAAAAGAAGGCTACGGCATGCTTCCGGAGAGATTTCACAAATCCGCTTCCAACAACTTGTAAATTAGAAAAATGTAGTATCTTTGCCCCCTCATTAATAATCGGGGTCGGGAACCCCACAAATTAATTTTTATGCCAGTAAAAATAAGATTACAGAGACACGGTAAAAAAGGGAAACCTTTTTTCTGGATCGTAGCCGCCGATGCGCGTGCGAAAAGAGATGGTAAATTCCTTGATAAACTTGGGATCTACAATCCAAACACCAATCCTGCAACTATCGAACTTGATGTTGACGGTGCGGTAAAATGGTTGCAAAACGGGGCTCAGCCAACTGACACTGCCCGTGCTATTCTTTCTTACAAAGGAGCTTTACTTAAAAGACACCTTGCAGTAGGAGTGAAAAAAGGAGCGATGACCGAAGAAGAAGCCGAGAAGAAATTCCAGGCCTGGTTAGATGAAAAAGAAGGCAAGATCAATGCCAAGAAAGAGAATCTAAGCAAAGAGGAACAAGATGCAAGAGCTAAAGCTTTGGAAGCTGAAAAAGAAGTGAACGCCAAGCGTGAAGCTGAAGCAAAAGAAGCCGAGGAAGCTGCACAAGCAGAAACCGAAGCTGCTGAAGCTACAGATACCGAAGAGGCTACTCCTGAAGCGAACGTTGAGAAAGAAGTAGACGCTGAGACTGCTGAAGAAGCAAAAACTCAGGAGAAAAAAGACGCTTAATTTTACCGACTGGCGATGACTAAAGAAGAATGCTTCTATTTAGGAAAGATCGTTGGTAAATTTAGCTTTAAGGGCGAGGTGCTCATAAAACTGGACACCGATGAACCCGAACTCTACACAGAAATGGAATCAGTATTCCTCGAATATAGCGGGAATCTGGTTCCATTTTTTATTGAAAAAAGCAGCCTTCAAAAAAGCACACTCCTGCGGGTCAAATTTGAGGATATCGACACCGAAGA
>JBAWAB010000010.1:0-4455 GCA_049589035.1 Salegentibacter sp. | reverse complement strand
CAGGAAGCCGCAAGGGTTATCAACAGTCTTCCTAAAATGCAACCCGGGAAACAACGTGGTAAGCCGGTAGGAGTAATGTACTCGCTGCCTATTATCTTCCAGGTTCAAGACTAAGAATAAATATTTTCTTTATAATTCAATCCCGGGTTCTGCCCGGGATTTGTTTTTTATTGCTGCTGACTCCCGGAAATGATGTATATTTCAATTGTGTAACCAAATCTTTGCCTGAACTTCTATGAAGTATTCTGTACTTCTCGCCCTCCTGTTTTTTTCTGTTTTTACCTCTGCTCAGGTTCCTGCTGATGCCGAGCTCTACCCGGTTTTCCCGCAATGTGAGTCGGCGGGATATGCTGAAAAAGAAAGCTGCTTCCGCAATAGTTTAAGAGATTTCGTACTGGAGCATTTCCAGGTGCCGCCGAAGGTTTCTGAAGACAACTACAAGGGTGAAATTGTGGTTATTTTCGAAGTTTCGGAAGAAGGGAAATTTCAGATTGTTTATGTAGATTCTCCTTACAGGGAGCTTAATGCTGAAGCTGAAAGAGTCTTTGCTCAGCTTCCGCAGATAAAACCCGCGACCTATAATGGTCATCCCACTCACATGCAGTTCCGGATGCCGCTGAAGATTCCGCTGGACCGGAATGCTTCAGTTGAAGAACAGGCTCCTTCAGTGGAGAAAGAATCAGTCGTAAAAAAGAAGGATTTGCGGGATGAAACTTCCGAAGAATATGAAAAGATCCATTTCAAAGCATTTACCGATCCGGAATTCAGAAGCGAACTTAATATTCCTTTATCGCATGAGGTGTATTCAAGATTTGATGCCCAAATCAATCGCGTGGGCAATAACATGCATACGGCTATAAAACCGCTCATGTATGATGAGGTAGAGCCTTACTACGATTTTGAGGAGGCGCAAAGAAAGCTGTTGAAAAATAAATCTTCCTGGTTTGGAAGAAAATTGTGGAACGAGCACCTGGTGCAATATCAGGCCAAGGATTACTGGTTCACGGTTGATTTCGGACTCGATATGGAAATAGGGAAGGACTTTGAAGATCCCGATTTCGATTTTACTTATAACAATACCCGTGAAGCTATTATTCAGGGTGGCCTTGGGAAGAATCTCAGTTTTTACGCGGTTGCCTATGAGAATCAGGGTAGGTTTGCTGCTTACTACAACCGGTATGCGGAATCTATACGCCCCGATGGGGGCGATCCTGCGATCGTGCCGGGAAGAGGGATCGCCAAGCCTTTTATGAATGAAGGCTACGACTATCCTGTGGCGGAAGGTTATCTTTCCTTCAGCCCTGGGAAATTCTTTAATATTCAGCTTGGTCATGGCAAGAATTTTATAGGTGATGGTTATCGTTCGCTTTTGCTAAGCGATAATGCTTCTCCTTATCCTTACCTGAAACTCACTACTACTTTTTGGAAACTGAAGTACACAAACATCTGGACGTCCTTACGTGACGTGCGGCCAGAGGTTACTGCCGACGGTTCTTTCCGTACAAAATATATGGCCAGCCATTACCTCAGTATAAATGCCACGAAGCGCCTCAATATTGGTCTTTTTGAAGCGGTGTTATGGCAGAATGATAATAATCGCGGATTTGATTTCAATTACCTGAATCCCGTTATTTTTTACCGGGCGATCGAGTTTTCCACGGGAGCCCGCGGTGGGAATGCCATCATGGGACTAAGTGCAAAATACAAGTGGAGCGATCGTGTAAATACCTATGGACAAATGATTATCGACGAGTTTTCGTCGGGCGATATCTTTGGCGGGGAGAAGAGCTGGAAGAACAAACTTGGTTTTCAGCTGGGTGTGAAATACTATGACGCCTTTAATATTCCGAATCTTTATTTGCAAGCCGAATACAACCAGGTGCGGCCCTATACCTATTCTCATAATACAGGAGTGCTCAATTACGGGCATAATAACCAGTCGATGGCGCATTTATGGGGCGCTAATTTCAGGGAAGTTGTTGGGATAGCCCGCTACAAGCAGGGGCGCGTTTATGGAAACCTGAAACTTATCTACGGAAGGCGTGGGTTCGACTTTAATGATGGTAAGGATGATGCGGCCTATGGTGGCGACATCTACCGAAGTGAAAGAGAACGTCCTTTGGAAACAGGTGTTGAAATAGGACAGGGCAATACCGCTACTTCCTTCTTTTCTGAAGTTGAAACCGGTTATATTATAAACCCGGCTACAAACCTGAAGATTTATGCCAGCTTTATTTACCGCAATTTTAAGCCTGATGTGAATACCGCGGCCCAGTTTGACAACTCTACGGCCTGGGTCAATTTTGGACTTAGAACCGATATTTTCAATTGGTATTACGACTATTAGAAGCCAGAGCGAAGCGACTGAAAATTAACAATTTTCTATCCTTGCTAAAACCTAATTAAGGAGTATCTTTGCGCCAATTGAAAAAAGAGTTTTTTGAACAGCACGGACGTACATAGCCCTTCCGCTTCCATCCTTTCCGATTTTAAAGAAATTACCAAAATGCGCCTCGCGATAAGCGTAGTTTTGTCTTCGGTTACGGGGTACTTCTTGGGAGCAGAAACCATCAATTTCGTGACTGTTTTATTGCTTGCTATTGGCGGGTATTTTATGGTAGGAGCTTCCAACGCCTATAATCAGATTATTGAGCGGGACCTGGATGTCTTGATGGACCGTACTAAAAACCGGCCCATCCCCGCAGGAAGAATGTCGGTGAATACCGCCTTTATAATCGCTACGGTCTTTACTGTTCTTGGCTTGATCGTGCTCTATATCATTAACCCTAAAACAGCGATGTTTGGGGCTATCAGTATTTTTCTTTACGTAAGCATTTATACCCCTTTGAAGACCAAGACACCTTTGTCGGTTTTTGTGGGTGCTTTCCCGGGGGCTATTCCTTTTATGCTTGGCTGGGTGGCCGCGACCAATAAATTCAGCATTGAGCCCGGAACTCTTTTTATGATTCAGTTTTTCTGGCAATTTCCGCATTTCTGGGCCCTTGGATGGTGGTTGTATGACGATTATAAAAAAGGAGGCTTTTTTATGCTTCCTACCGGGAAGCGGGACAAAGGAACGGCAATTCAGATTGTACTTTATACGATCTGGACCATAGCGGTTTCTCTTATTCCGGCTTTCGGGGTAACTGGCCGGCTTTACCTCACTCCGATAGCTGCCGGGATCATGCTTGTTTTAGGACTGGGCATGCTTTATTACGCGGTGCGTCTCTTCAGGGAGAAGACAGCTAAAGCGGCGAAAAAGCTGATGTTCGCCAGCGTTTCTTACCTCACGCTTCTGCAAATAGTATATGTTTTAGATAAAATTATAAGAGAATGGGTTTAACAGACGGAACCGACTTAGAAAAACAAGAGCGTTCAAAAAAAATGATGCTCTTATTCGGAATTGTGAGTATGGTCATGACCTTTGCAGGTCTTACCAGTGCTTACGTGGTGAGTAAAAGCCGGAAGGACTGGCTGAGCAATTTTGATTTTCCGAGCGCCTTCTTTTGGAGTACGCTGGTGATCATTTTAAGTAGTGTTACTTTTTATCTGGCTAAAAGAAATATTCTTTCAGGGAACCGAAGGAATGCGACGGCTCTTCTGGTTGGTACGCTGGTGCTGTCGGCCTTATTTGTTACCTTGCAGTTCTATGGTTTCTATCAAATATATGACCAGGGATATTACTTTACAGGGGCAGCGAGTAGTGTTACCACTTCGCTGATCTATGTACTGGTTCTCGTGCATTTGGTGCATCTTATTGCAGGTATAATCGTGCTTTTGGTGGTAATTTATAACCATTTTAAACAGCGCTACTTCAAGGGGCAAATGCTTGGATTAGAGTTGGGTGCCACCTTTTGGCACTTTGTGGATATCCTCTGGATATGCCTGTTTTTGTTTTTATATTTCGTTAGATAAGAAAAATACGTATTTTTGCCGAATCACTTAAAATTTTAAATACTCTTCTATGGAAGCTACTGTTGTAAGAACAGGTACTGAAGGTAAAACCTGGGGCGGTGGGAATAGACCACTTAAAGTCAGTTATGGAAAACTGATGATGTGGTTTTTCATCCTTTCCGATGCCCTTACGTTTTCAGGTTTTTTGTCGGCTTATGGCATGTTAAGGTTCAAGTATATCGAATCCTGGCCTATTCCCGATGAGGTTTTTAATCACTTTCCTTTCTTACATGGGGTAGATGCTCCCATGTATTATGTGGCTTTCATGACCTTTATACTTATTGGATCTTCTGTGACTATGGTGTTAGCTGTAGATGCAGGACATCAATTGAAGAAGTCTAAGGTTACCTTATATCTTTTCTTTACCCTTATTGGGGGGCTTATCTTCCTTGGGTCTCAGGCCTGGGAGTGGACGCATTTTATCGAGGGAGAATATGGAGCTGTAGAGACTAAAGCAGGTCAGATCCTCCAGTTTGTAGATGAACATGGAGAAAGAGTTTC
>JBAWAB010000009.1:0-7076 GCA_049589035.1 Salegentibacter sp. | reverse complement strand
GTTTCAGCATGGACGGATGCATTCGGAAGACTCTTTTTAAAGCCTCCGCCGCTCTTTCGGTTTGTGGCTTAACCTTAATTTGCACTCCATTTTCAACAGGTTCTTTTGAAATAACCGCGACTTCTTCAGTAAACGCCTTCATATCCAGTAAGTGCTGGCGCAAAGCCTCCAGATCAACAGTGGACCAATCGGTAGAGGGATCTGCTTCCAGTTTGTGAATCACTTCCTGGATGCTGCCAAAAATTTCATTTCCCGGCATGCTTAGAGGAGTATCCTGGTGATGATCCTGGGCAAACGCAAATGCATTGAGGGAGCAAAGGATCATTGCCAGCCCAAATTTCCGAAGTTCTGAGTTTTTCATTTTAATCTGTTTTGGGTTTGTGGTAGTTAAAAAGTATCAGGTAATAAAGGAGAATTATTATCAGGATCTCCATTCCGCTTTTCGTATTTTTTCCGTCAGTGATAGAGAACAGCGCCCAGAGGGAATCGATAATTAGGATAAGACCACTAAAGAGAATTGCTGATGTAAGGTGCTTTAGCCTGAGCTTCTTGAGCAGTTCACTTTCTTCTTTCTCTTCTGAAAAAACCAGGAACAGGAGTGACATCAGGAAAAATATCTTCCCAATGCTGAAAACGACCTCCTTGTCTATCCCGATTTGTTCTGCAAAGAAAAAGGCCAGGACAATGGCGAGGATGCTTATTGCGGCAGTGCTAAGGCCAATCCATTTGATCCGGTTTGGCAGGAGAAGAATTTTAGTACTTTTCATAAAAATGCATATTGAAGTTTAAAATTACGGATTTTAGGCTAGGCTTCTTTGCCGTATCTTCCAAACTTGCCGGTGATCAGTAAACCGATACCTATCCCTATTACCAGTGCAAAAAGGACGGAATAATCTGATTTTTCAAATAGGAATCTCGCGGCAATGCCTGCTGCTACAAGTAAAATTCCTATGAGTCTGATTTTGTTCATATGCTGCGTTTTTGATGTTGTTTTCTATTGATCATTGAAGTTCATTCCATTTCAATGCTGAACTTATCCTGGGTATTGTATTTTTCGGGTTTCCCAATGGATAGCATCCAACGGTCGTATGCCGCTTTTGCTAACCACTGCACCTGATAATTCTCTTTTAGGTTGGGATCTTTGGCGGCTTCTGAAGCCAGTTTGGAGGCAACTTCATAGTCTTTACTGTTATCACTGTGGTGAAACACGAAAGCTGCATGAAATTTATCCATTGATTTTGAGACTGCACCTTTGCGATAAAGATCTTTTACCTGCTCCAGCCGAAGTTCATCTCTCCTGTTCAATTCGCTGAAATCGAGATAAGATTTCAGTGTTTTTCGGTCATTCTGGTCAGTTTTATAAGCGAATTCAAGTTCTTTACTTACGTTTTCAGAATGTATAATGGCATTTCCGTAGGGCTTAAAAAGAGAAACAATGATTCCTATTGCGCAAATGCAGAGCAGGAGGGCAGGTATTCTGAAAAGATTTTTGTGCGTCTTCCGAAAAAATCTGATGATAGTAACGATAGCAATGAAGATAAGCAGCAGGGCCATCAAAAAGAGCAAGAGAAGATGAAACCAGGTGATTTGATAGGACAGGATTCCGGTAAATACTGCCAAAGTGATAAAAAGTAGTGTTTTTTTCATTTAGAGGTCGCTTTTCTCTTCCTTTTTATAAAGGCAGTTAGATGCTGAAATTGAAGGGCTTCGGAAGCGTGTTTTGATATTGGTGATTTTTAAAAGGTCTCTAAAATATCGAATTTCAAGGAATTAGCCGCTATTTAAGCTGAACTATGTCCTTTGCCGCCTGATGTGGAAGCCTTGCGTTCTTATTTAAAAAGAAATTCCGCTTTTCACAGCGGCTAAAGCATTCTTTTCGTTATTCTTTAACCCATCGGCACCTCCATCAGCAGGATTTCGGTATCGGTATCAGCTTTAATATGGAACTTATCAGTATCCCAGATGCCGAAGCCATCACGCGTCTTGAGCGGCTGTTCGTTGATGTTCACTTCCCCGCTAAGGACGAAAATATAAACTCCGTTGCCTTCGGCTTTCATTTTATAGTCGGTACTGAAGTCCTTGTCCAACTTCCCCAGGTGAAACCAGGCATTTTGATGGATCCATACGCCGGTATCATCAGGATTTGGGGAAAGGATCTGCTGTAGCTTGTTGTGGCGGTCCTCCGGGTTCAGGCTTATCTGGTCGTACCTCGGCTCTACATTTTGTTTATCCGGAATAACCCAGATCTGCAGGAATTTTACCGGCTTATCCTTGTTCTTGTTGTATTCGCTGTGCTGTACGCCGGTGCCGGCGCTCATCACCTGCACATCCTCTTTCCGAATGACGGTGACATTGCCCATGCTGTCCTTGTGTTCAAGGTCGCCCTCCAGCGGTATCGAAATGATTTCCATGTTCTTGTGCGGATGCTGCCCAAAACCCATTCCGCCGCTCACTTCATCGTCATTCAAAACCCGTAACATCCCAAAGTTCATGCGCCCGGGATCGTAATAATTTGCAAAACTGAAACTATGCCTGCTGTGCAGCCAGCCGTGATTGGCATCGCCCCTGGTGTCTGCTTTATGAAGAACTGTTTTTTCCATAATACTCTTTTTCTGACATAAATTTAGTGCTATTTTCTTATTGGCAATAACTTCCGCGGAAAGAAGAAGTGGAGGCGAAGGATAAGGAAAGGCAGAAGTATATGCCGGGAACAGGAATTTAGGATAAAAATTTATCCAGCTCAGAAAACTAAAAAGTCAAAACTATTACAGGCTTCCCATGAGACCTATCACAAACGGAATGCTGATAAGAAGAGAGACTATTGCAGGTTTCACCCAGCTTTTCTTCTGGAATTCCCTATCGCGGCCAATGTACTTATTCCAGAAAAATTCATTGAGAATCGCCGCGCCTATTACGTTAGCCACGAAGGTAAGATCTGGCGGAAGGCCTAGCACCTGAATTAGGATCACAGACACCATCATGTAAAAAACGGTAAAGAACAGCACAAGGTAAGATTCCCTCCTTTTGTCAAGGCTTTTGAGATTAGACATGAGCAGTACCGCGGCAAAGATGGTCGAAAAGATTAGAGCAAAGATCAGGATCAGCCTTTTTGAATACAGTTGAGGTAGTTCTTCTCCTGTTCTTTGGCTATCAATATTCTCCTCTTGTAATTCCCGGTATTCTTCTTCCTGACTTGTCATTTCCGTTACTATGGTATTGGGCCTGCAAATTTCGGAAATTTTTCCGGCTTAAGGAATTTATTTGTCAGATCATCGGAAATGCTATTCGGCCTTAGCCTTCAGCTGCTCAAGAATATCTTTGCCATTGGTGTTCTGCGGATTCATCTCTACCGACTTTTCGTAATTTTCAATGGCAAGTTGGGTATTTCCGGCCGTCATATAAGCTTCTCCCAAACTGTCGTAAACGTTCCATGAATCGGGGAATTCCTGCACGTTCAGCTTAAATATTTCTATGGCTTCCTGCGTTTTTCCAGAACGCAAAAGCATATAGCCCAGGCTGTTCATTTCATCTTCCCGCAGCACATGATCTTGCCGGTCCTTTATTTCATTGAATCTTTTTTGTGCAGCCTCCATTCCCTCATCCTCCAGGGTTTTGTAAACGGCCATCGCTACCGAGCGTTTGGGCATCTCGTAATTTTCGCCATAAAGAATATTCTTGATCTTCAGGGTCATTTCGTTGAGGTTGGTTCCGCCGGTATTGTTGAGAAGAATGATGAGATCCTTATCTCTCGGAATTCTGGTGATAAGGCTGCTGAAGCCGTTGATCCCGCCGCTGTGGCCGATCACCAGCAGACTGTCTTTGGAGTTTTCCAGCGGAAGGTGGCTGATGTGCCAGCCATAGGCATAGCTGCCATTGCCCGTGTTCATGTAGGGCTTAAACATTAGTTTTTTCGATTCCTCTGAAAGAATTTTGTCGTCATAAAGCGCCTGATCCCACTTGTAAAGATCCTCAACGGTAGAGTAGAGAGAGCCTGCCGCATAGGGAATGCTCATGTCAAGGTAAGGCGTATTGCGGTAGCCGGTTCCTCTTTTATCATATCCGCTGGCGCGCTTCTTCAGGATGGTAGCAGAGTGATCATAGCCGGTGTCATTCATGTCTAAGGGGTCGAGAATCCTTTCCTGAAGCACTTCTTCATAAGGTTTTCCTGTAACTTTTTCGATGATATAACCCAGGAGAAAATAGCCGGAATTTGAATAGGAGAATTTCTCACCTGGTTTGAACTGCAGGCTGGAATCGGCAAATTTCTTCACAAAATCTTCCGGAGAATAAGGATCACGGCTGTCATTTTCCATAAATCCGGGGAAAGCGGTGTAATTGGGAATCCCGGAGCTATGGGTAAGCAATTCATGAATGGTGATCGTCTCTGCTTTGTCTTTTGGATAGGAAGGGAGATAGGTAGAAATCGGTTCGTGAAGCTGAAGTTTCCCTTCCTCTACCAGCTGCAGGATAAGAGCAGCAGTAAACTGTTTGGTGACCGAGCCCAGCCGGAATTTTGTGTCGGGTGTATTCGGAATATCCCATTCCATATTGGCCATTCCAAAGCCATCTTTGTACAGGACCTTTCCGTTTTCAGCCACCAGGACCGAACCGTTAAAGACTCCGTAGTCGTGATAGGTCTGCATCAGGTCGTGGATCTTCTCGACTTCAGACTGAGCCAGTACGGGCTTGATTGCTAAAAAGAGGAATAGTAGAAGAAAAATCTTTTCAGCAGCAAATTCTTTTCGTGATGATTTCATAGAGATGTTTTTTGATGATGATTTTTGATGAATTTATTGAGCAATTTTAAAATGATGAACTTTCAAATTAGGTGCAGAAGGCTTTATTTAGCTTTTAATTTCCACTGCTTCTTAGACAAGAGTTCCTCCAGGTTGTCGAGGCCTGAAGTAAATCCTTCGCGGATGCCCATTTCGAGCATTTTTTCCAGGTCTTCAAGCTTTTCATAGCTAATTTCAACGGCTACGGAAGTAATGTCGGCTTCCCCGCTAAATTCGTTGATCCAGATGGAGGTAGGAAAGCTCTTGTCGATCTTGCCGTTCTCATCGCTGAAGGCATCGAGGGCAGAGAATTTCCTGAGAGGCTCGATCGTAGAGAAATCTGCGCGGGACCAGTGGGTGCTGCCATCGGGGCCAACCATGGCATACAGCCAGTGACCGCCTTCTTTGAATTCCATAGATTTGGTCTTGGCGGTCCAGGGTTTGGGAGCCCACCAGCGGTCAAGCCAGCGGCTATCGGTCCAGGCGGTCCAGACTTCAGAAACAGGGGCGGCAAATTCTCTTTTTACCCTGATCTTCTTATTTTCTTTGTCTACGGAAAAACGAATGGAAGTTTCTTTTTTCATCTTCGCTGAAATTTAAAGAAGAAATTTAGGGAATATTTCCTTTGTTTCATCCAGATTTTTAATAAATGAAGGTTCTTTTCTGAAGTAAAAAATGAAAGGAGAAGATTGAAGGATGCTAAGCTGAAGTGAACCTTCGGGAGGATCGTTCTCTAGAATTTGCAATGGCTCTTGAATCTTATTAAATTGGGGATAAAGGTGTTGGACCCATGACAGCGATTATTTCTTTACTTATCGTCATCTCTCTCTCGGTTTTAGCCACGCGCATTGGTACGCTGGCGCTGGTTCATACGGGAATTTCTATAGAAACTGCCAAATTTCAGGCAAGATCGGCTTATCTGGGAGTAGGATTTACCACCGGCGAATCGGAAATGGTGGTCAACCATCCGGTGAGAAGAAAAATTCTCACTATGCTTATTTTCCTCGGAAATGCCGGAGTCATCACAACCATTTCTTCAGCGCTTTTCAGTTTTATCCAGGTGGAAGATTCCGGACTATTTTCGGTGGAAGTTTTGGTGTTTTTCTCCGGACTTGGGCTGTTGATCTTTTTATCCCAAAGTAAATGGATCGATCGGAAGCTCTCGGTGATCATCAACAAAGCCTTGAAGAAATACACCAATCTCGACGTGCGTGATTATTACAGCCTTTTGCATCTTTCTGAAGATTACCGGGTGACTGAAATCCGTGCCGGGGAATATGACTGGATCACGGGAGGAACGCTCAGTGGCCTTGAGCTGGATGCTGAGGGCATGCTTATTTTAGGCATAAAAAGGTCAAACGGTGAATATGTGGGGGCTCCAACCGGCGACACTACGATCAATAAGGGCGATATTGCTATTATTTACGGGCAGTCTTCGTTACTGGAATCCCTCGAAAAACGCAAAGAGGGACAAAGTGGAAACGAGGAACACAAGAAGGCCAAGGAGGTTCAGTCGAAAAAAGAAAAAGAAGAGCAGAAGGAAAAGGTAAAGGAAAAAGAAGAAAACGCCTCCTGAAAATGTCGAATGTTAGCCGCTGGTTTACCAATAGAAATAC
This sequence comes from Salegentibacter sp., assembly GCA_049589035.1. GTDB lineage: Bacteria > Bacteroidota > Bacteroidia > Flavobacteriales > Flavobacteriaceae > Salegentibacter_A. Next base: position 685 of record JBAWAB010000009.1, on the reverse strand, counting down.
ACGAGGAAACCGGAAAGAGAGAAGATCAGGTGTGCGATCATCAGTTGTATTGAAAAACCGTTCAAATTGACTTCAGGCGGCCTGGCATTGAGGTAGAACATCAGGTGCCAACCGGCGATACCGATGATTCCGGCACCAATTCCGAGGAAAGCAGCTGAAATCCATGAAACATCGAGTTCAGTAAAGTTCCAGAGAAGGGCAAAAGAAAGATACATTAGCGTGCCAATGACGTAGTGCGCGATCCAGCCTACAGGGCCAGTTTTACTATATTTTAAGGGAATGGTCTCTGAATTATTGATGAGAATGTTTAGCAGTTGTGGTTCCTTAAATTGGTCATTTTTGATATAGGCCATGATATAACTGAAGATGGTCATCACAGAAGTACCTGTAATTGCTGCTAAAATGATCTTTATTACTTCCATTTCGCTTGATCTTGGCTGGTTAAACTGAAAATACCTCTTTTCGCGGAAGACCAGGAAATAAAATCGCCAAAAATTTCTCAAATAAGGCTAAATCTGTCTTAACAAAGATATTCTGAGGGAATAAAAGAATATTCTCTCAAAGTATCAATTCAGGATATAAAGCAGAGCTCCAATTGAAATGAATACCCATAGGCCAATGCCCAAAAGAAATGGTTTCCAGCCTGTTTTGCGGATATCTTCAGGAGAAAGGCTACTGCCCACCA
>JBAWAB010000008.1:0-12824 GCA_049589035.1 Salegentibacter sp. | reverse complement strand
TGATCGAGCTGGACGATCTTCAAACGGTGATCGACTGGATGCTGTTGCCCGATTTCCATTACGCGAACCAGATTAAAGTTGAAGACATCAACTTAATTGGCCATTCCCGGGGTGGCGGGATCGCCACCATAAAGGCGGCTCACGAAAAAAGGATCACAAAGCTCGTGACGTATGCGGCAGTGAGTGATTTTGGCTCCAGGTTTCCTGAAGGCAAGAAACTTGATGCCTGGGAGAAAAAAGGCGTACAGTACATTGAAAATTCCCGTACAAAACAGCAGCTGCCTCATCACTTCCAGTTCTACCGAAGCTTTAAGGAAAATAAGGAAAAGCTGAATATCAAAAAGGCGGCTAAAAACCTTGAAATTCCGCACCTCATTGCGCATGGCAGTAACGATACCACCGTTTCGATTGGGGAAGCAGGAAACCTGTTTGAATGGAGCCCTGCCCCAAAATTATTGTTGGTAGAGAACGCCGACCACGTTTTCTGCACTTCCCATCCCTGGGAAAAAGAGGAATTACCGAAGGAATTTAGCCATGTTATCGAACAGACCGTGCAATTCCTGAAGACCGATTCGCAGGAATTAATGGACGAATACGGGGATGCAGAATAGGATATAAAAACAAAAACCACCGACAAAGTCGGTGGTTTTGTGGAGAATATCGGAGTCGAACCGATGACCTTTTGGCTGCCAGCCAAACGCTCTAGCCAGCTGAGCTAATCCCCCGTTTAACTGCAGCAAATGTAATAATTTTTTCTTTTAATAACGAAATCTTTTATTTCTTCGCTAAAAAAATGATCCGTTGCGCACAACCACAAGACCTCTACAGTATTAAGCGGCTTATTGAAGCCTGTGCCCGTGCTTTACAGGAACTGGGAATCCATCAATGGAATGAACATTATCCATCAAAGCCCAGGCTGGAAAAGGATATTCAGCAAAAAGACCTCTTTGTGCTGGAAAAAGAAGAGGAGATCGTCGGGCTTATTGTACTTACTCCTTTCATGGACGAGGAGTATTTTCCGGTTTCCTGGCTCACCCGTAATCAAAACAACCTTTATATCCACAGGCTTGCCGTGCAGCCAAATCTTTGGGGAAAAGGATATGCCAGAGAACTAATGGATTTTGCTGAATCTTACGCCTGGCAACGCGAGTTCGCTTCGGTGCGACTGGATACTTTCAGCAAAAATCTCCGCAATCAGCGCTTCTACGAGGCCAGGGGATATCAGAAACTGGAAGATATTTATTTTCCGAAGCAGAGCTGTTATCCTTTCCATTGCTACGAATTAGTGCTTTAATCTAAAGCGTTCTATATTTGCTGTTCAAAATCAGCCATTGGAATCTACCCTTAGTTTCAGGAATATCAACCGTATCGCCATTCCCGCCATTATTGCGGGTATCGCCGAACCGCTGATCTCTCTTACCGATATCGCGGTGATCGGAAACGTGGAAGAGCATTCCATTGAAGCCCTGGCCGCCGCCGGAATTGTAGGTTCCTTTCTATCGGCAATCATCTGGATCGTTGCTCAAACCAAAACTGCAATTTCAGCTATTGTTTCCCAGCATTTGGGCGCCAATCGACTGCACGCCGTGAAGACCCTTGTTCCGCAGGCGATCGCCTTTAACTTCCTCTTCAGCTTAGTCATTTATGCCACCACGGCCTATTTTGCCCGCGCTATTTTTAGTGCCTACAACGCAGAAGGTCTCATTCTGAAATATTCTGAAGATTACTACCAGATAAGAGCATTGGGCTACCCTTTAACCCTGGTCACTTTTGCGATATTCGGTGTTTTCAGGGGGCTTCAGAACACACTGTGGGCAATGAAATGCAGCCTTACGGGTGCCGCGGTGAATGTAGCTTTAGATTACCTGCTCGTGTACGGAATTGAGGGTTTTATTCCTCCTTTGCATTTAAAAGGCGCGGCCTATGCCAGCCTTACGGCCCAGGCGGTGATGCTTATCATGGCGCTGTGGTTTTTCTTTAAGAAGACGCCTTTTCATCTAAAGTTGAGCTTTAAAATCAATCCGCAAATGCGGTCGCTGCTGCTTATGGCGGCCAATCTGTTTGTACGCACGGCAGCATTGAATTTTGCCATTTATCTCGCCAATGCCTATGCCACCGACTACGGAAAAAATTATATCGCTGCCCAAAGTATCCTGATGAACATCTGGCTGTTTTTTAGCTTTTTTATTGATGGGTATGCCAACGCCGGAAATGCCATCGGCGGTAAACTGCTCGGCGCCAGGGATTATAAGAGCCTGTGGGAACTAAGCAAAAAGATCAGCAAATATGCCGTTTTTATCGCCCTTATCCTGATGGCGATTTGCGCCCTTCTTTATGACGAAATTGGACTGCTCTTCAACAAAGAAGCCAGCGTGTTAGTGCTATTTTCTTCGGTTTTCTGGATTGTACTGCTCATGCAGCCGGTAAACGCCATCGCCTTTATGTTCGACGGAATCTTCAAAGGTTTGGGCGAAGCAAAATATCTCAGGAATTTGTTATTGGTGGCCACCTTCCTTGGCTTCACACCCACGCTCTTACTTGCGGACCATTTTGGGCTGAAATTGTACGCTATCTGGATTGCTTTTTTCGTGTGGATGCTCATTCGCAGCAGCGGACTCGTTATCAAGTTCCGAAGAAAATACCTGCATAAGGGAGTGTGAAATTCCATAAAAATACGTCCTTCTTCCTCGATCTTCGGCAGCTCAAGCATCCTTTTTCTTCAGAATTTGCTTCTAAAACTTCAAAATTTATTTAATTCTATTAAATTTGAGAAAAACGAAAGCTTAGCATGGAAACCACCCGCGAGGACGGAAGCCTTTACACCAAAATTGAAAATAAAGTTGCCACCGTAGAATTTGGCCACCCGGCCAGCAATTCTTTCCCTTCAGAACTCCTGCAGCGGCTGGAGAAAGAGATCAGCAAACTTTCCGAAGATGAGACTGTGAATGTGATCGTTCTGCGTTCACAGGGCGAAAAAGCCTTTTGTGCCGGCGCTTCCTTTGACGAACTCATGGCCATAGAAAATATGAAGGCCGGCAAATTCTTTTTCTCCGGTTTTGCCAATGTGATCAATGCCATGCGGGAATGCCACAAGCTCATTGTGGGCCGTGTACAAGGCAAAACAGTCGGTGGCGGTGTTGGCCTGGTAGCAGCCTGTGATTATGCCATGGCCACCGATGCTGCAGCCATTAAGCTTTCGGAACTTAGCATCGGGATTGGCCCTTTTGTGATCGCGCCGGCTGTAGAAAGAAAGATGGGCGTGGCAGCTTTGGCCGAACTCACTTTGGCCGCCCATGAATGGAAGAATGCTTATTGGGCAAAGGAAAAAGGCCTTTATGCCAGAGTCTTTGAGAGCATTGCTGAACTGGATTCTGAAATAGAACTTTTTACCGAAAAGCTGGCCTCCTATAATCCCGAAGCCCTTTATGAAATGAAACAAACCCTGTGGCAAGGCACGGCTCATTGGAAGGAGCTACTGCTGGAACAGGCAGCTATTTCGGGAGAACTGGTTCTCTCCGACTTCACCCGCAAAGCCCTTCAGAAATTTAACAAATAAACAGAAATATGAGAAATTTATTACTTCTTCAGGAAGCTTCCACCAAGGCTTCAAAAAACTGGGCTTACGATCTGGGATTCTTTCTAGGCAGCAACTTTATATGGGTATTGACCATTCTGGCAGTCGTACTTGCCTGCATACTTTTTCTTATTATCAGGAATAGCAGCAAAACTTCCTGAGACAGAACAGGCCAACCTTGAAATTCTCTTTATTTTTAGTATCTTAAAGAAAAGAAAGGGATGAGTTTTCAACAGCCATTTTTACCCAAAGATAAACCTGCCACAGGAGATGAGGTCTGGGGTTATAGCCTATGGCAGTTCCTGGCCGGAAACTGGGAATACCTCCTGGGTATCCTTCTGGTATTGGGCGTGTACCTCTATGCCCGCTACAGCTGGCGTAGGCGGCACGAAAAGGAAAAAGAAGAATGGTATAAGAATATGAAGCCTTAGCGGGTCTTTAGCCACCCGGTAATGCTCAGCCGCTCGGTCTTTACAGGCTTCACCTCATGCTCCAGCACCTGGCTCTCAAAGATCACCACCCGTCCCGGGAATGGGTAAAAACTTTCGGCTACCTCAACGCCATTTTCCTCTTTGTAAATCACCAGTTCTCCACCATTTTCAGGCTTCCAGTCCTCTTCGTTCAGATAACAAACTAAGGAAAGTTTCCTTCTGCCATCGTTCTGAAAAGTATCAAGATGCCTCCTGTAAAAGGTTCCTTCAGGATAGAGCGCATAATGAAATTCCTTGGTGAGAATCCCTAAAAAACAAGTCTTGTTTAGATATTCAACCAGCGAATTTATCTTGGTAAAGAAGAGCTTTTCGGCTTCTCCCGCTTCCGCTTCATTCAGCCAGAGAATAAAATCGCCACGAATGGATTTCGCGACCACCTCATTGGTCCTGTTTCCGATTGCCGCCTTTTTGAAGTTATCCTCTTCATATTTATCCAGCAGAGCATTCCGCAGCGCCCGCACCTCATCCAGGTTGAAAAAATCTTCTACCACGCAATATTGTTGCTCCAATAGCGCTGTGATGATGCCTTCATAGAACGGATTTTCCCTGAATTCGAGCTGCTCAAACAACTCCACCTCCTGATTTACCATAGTTAGAAAAATTTTGCAAATATAATTCAGAAATATCTTCGCTGCGCTAAAAATTTCAGGCGCTAAAAATCTTTTATCTTTGCAGCAAAATTTCAGCAATGAGCAGGATCAGGATCACAAAACAATTTTCTTTTGAAACCGGCCATGCCCTTTACGGCTACGACGGCAAATGTCGCAACGTGCACGGGCACAGCTACAAACTTAGCGTCACCGTAATTGGCGAGCCTATTGAGGATACTAGAAATGTGAAATTCGGGATGGTGATCGATTTTGGAGATCTCAAGAAGATCGTGAAGAGCGAAATCGTGGATAAGTTCGATCATGCCACCGTTTTCAATAAAAATACGCCCCACGCCGAACTTGCCGAAGAGCTAAAAACCCGTGGCCATGATGTGATCCTCGTAGAGTATCAGCCCACCAGCGAAAATATGGTGACCGATTTTGCCAAAAAGATCCAGAAGCACCTGCCGCAGCACATCCAGTTGCATTCCTTGAAATTGCAGGAAACTGACTCCTCTTTCGCCGAGTGGTATGCGAGTGATAATGCATAGATAGGCAGATCCGTTGCGCAATTCCAGTCATGAAACTTCTACGAGACCTCACAGATACTGTGTTTAAATCCGAATTTCAATTCTTAAAGAAATCACTTTTTCAGTGACTATCAGTGGCGGGAGGGAAACCTCCCGTCTTTTTTCCTGACAATTGGTTTTAAGAACCTCTGAGATCTGGAATAGTTCAGGAATAAACCTCCAGCTCTATTCAGAACAAAACTCCGCAGCAGCAATACAGAATTATTTATCTTTACCCCACAAACAAACCTATGAAAGTCCCTCCGGGAAAGAAAATCTACTTTTGCAGCGATAACCACCTTGGTGCACCAACGGCAGAGGAAAGTCGTCCGCGTGAAGCAAAATTCGTGCGCTGGCTGGACGAAATAAAGGAAGATGCCGAAGCCATTTTTTTACTCGGCGACCTTTTCGATTTCTGGTTCGAATACAAGCACGTAGTCCCAAAAGGATTTGTCCGCACCCTTGGAAAACTTGCCGAGATCAGGGATAGTGGGATTCCTGTTTATTTCTTCGTGGGAAATCACGACCTGTGGATGGAAAATTATTTTGAGGAAGAGCTCAATATTCCTGTTTTTCACCAACCAAAGGAGTTCACCATTAACGGCAAGGAATTCCTCATTGGCCATGGCGACGGCCTCGGCCCCGGCGACAGTGGCTATAAGCGGATGAAGAAGGTTTTTACCAATCCGCTTGCAAAGTGGTTCTACCGCTGGCTGCATCCGGATCTCGGTGTGCCGCTGGCCCAGTATTTTTCAGTGAAGAACAAAGCTATCTCCGGGGAGGAAGATGTGAAATTTCTGGGAGAGGATAGGGAGTGGCTGGTGCAGTACTGTCGCCGGAAACTCGAATCCCGGCATTATGATTACTTCATTTTTGGTCATCGGCATCTGCCACTGGAGATCGAGCTTCAGGAAAATTCAATATATCTCAACACCGGCGACTGGATCAATCACTACACCTACGCCGAATTTGATGGCGAAAGCCTGAAATTAAAATCATTAAAATAAGCCATGGCTACTATTCTCTCAGTAAAAGGAATCGCCCCCAGCTTGCAGGATGACTGCTTTATTGCTCCCAACGCCACTATTGTAGGCGATGTGGTAATGGGGAAAGAATGCAGTATTTGGTTCAATGCTGTAATTCGGGGTGACGTTAATAAGATAAGAATAGGGAACAGAGTGAATGTTCAGGATGGCGCCTGTATTCACTGTACCTATGAAAAAACCGAAACCCATATTGGCAACAACGTTTCCATAGGGCATCACGCCATTGTTCACGGTTGTAAAATCGATGATAATGTTTTGGTGGGGATGGGATCAATTGTTATGGACAATGTGCAAATAGGCAGCAATTCCATCATCGCAGCAGGAGCCGTGGTATTGGAGAACACCATAGTGGAGCCCGGAAGTATCTATGCCGGTGTACCCGCAAAAAAAGTTAAGGAAATTTCCCCTGAACTGGTTGAAGGAGAAATTAAAAGAATTGCCAATAATTATCTGAAATACTCTTCCTGGATCGACCTGGAAAAATAAGCGGTTTATTTCCTATTTGGTCTTTAAAAAGCTAACTGCCGCACCGCCACCTGGAGCTAATTTAAGATGTAGTACATCATCTTTAGACAGGCTGGCCTTGCGGATGTTAATGGCAGTCGGATTCTTATCCCAATGAGCGTCTTTGCCGTCTTCATAGATCACGGCATCGAATTTCTCACCCTCGGGAAGAAAATCAAGGGGAACATCCATTTCCCTCTTATTCTCATCGGTAATACTGCCCAAAAACCAGTTTCCTGTACCTCGTTCCTCCCTGGCTATGGTCACGTAATCTCCCACTTCGCCATTCAGCACCTTACTTTGTTTCCAATCTACACCTACATCTCTTATAAACTGAAAAGCAGGCTGACCTTCATAATTTTCTGGCAAATCGGGTACCATCTGAACAGGACTGTAAATGACGACATATAGAGCCAGCTGCTGTGCCAGAGTGGTATTCACCTGATTTTCGGGTTTATATTTATCAAATTTAATATCGAAAATTCCGGGTGTAAAATCTATTGGCCCAGCCAACATTCGGGTAAAGGCAATAATGGGTAGATGCTCCGGCGGATTGCCCCCGTCACTGGCCCAGGCATTGAATTCCTGGCCACGTAATCCTTCCCTGGAAATCATATTCGGATAGGTCCTGCGCAAGCCGGTGGCTTTTATAGGTTCATGGGCATTTACGGCGATCTCATAATCGGCAGCCTTGAAAACGGCGTTGTTGTAATTATTTACCATCCACTGCCCATGGTGATATTCACCTTTGGGAATAATTTTTCCAACATATCCCGATTTCACAGCATGAATTCCCAAATCCTGCATCAGGGCATAGGCGGTATCCATCTGCTTATTGTAGGTTCGTGGGGCGGCAGAAGTTTCGTGATGCATGATCAATTCCACTCCTTTTTCCTTTCCGTAGCGAACAACTTCTTTTAGGTCATAATCGGGATAAGGCGTCACAAAATCGAAAACCCCTTCCCGGTCTTCAAAGCCGATCCAGTGTTCCCAGCCGGTGTTCCAACCTTCCACCAGAATACCACCAATTCCATTCTTCGAGGCAAAATCGATATAATGTTTAGCGTTTTCGGTAGTGGCGCCGTGTTTCCCGTGCGGCTTGGTTTTCTTGGTAAAAGTGGACATATCCTGTTGGGCACTCATGTCCCAGGTAGATTTTCCCAAGTGCATTTCCCACCAGATGCCCACATATTTCATAGGCTTAAACCATGGAATATCACTCAGCTTATCAGGCTCATTAAGATTAACGATTAATTTCGATTCTATAAGTCTGCCTGCAGTATCACTAATCTGGATCGTTCTCCATGGGGTTTTAAAAGGAAGGCTCCGCTTCACTTTATAATCCTGGTTTTCTGATCCCACCAGCCCGCTTTGCAACAGCAGGGAAGTAGTATCGACTTTCAAGGTCATCCCGGCATAATCCAGCAAAGCCGCTTCGTGAAAACTGAGATGAGTACCATCCTTCAGCTTCATGGTTACCGGCGTATTAACAGCATTGTAGGGAATATAACTCGCTGCCAGGTCCTTATGATGTCTTTTACTGATCGCATTGATCTCTGAAACCATTGAAGTGTTGAATAAATGTTCGTAACTGTCCCAGTCGCCGGGCTGCCACCAGGCCCTAGGATCTTCAGTAAGCTGAAATTGGGTGTTTTCATCAGTAATTAAAACCTCATCCATATTTTCCTGCTCCGGAAATTCATACCTGAAGCCAATCCCGTCATCATAAACCCTGAAGATAATATTCATCTTCCGCTGAAGCTCTGATCGCTCCTGAAGCAAAATTTTCAGTTCATTATAATGATTCCTAACCTCCAGTTGCTCTCCCCACACCATTTTCCAGGTATTATCTTCCGAAGATTTTTCGGTATTCAGAACTTCAAAATCACCATCGAGGGCGGGAGCATTTTTCAGATTAAAACCAAGAGTGGAGGAATCAATGATGAGGATATCTTTATGGAAAACCCTATAAACAGGAGCGCCCGCTTCATTTAATTCAAATTCTACCCGGTTAATATCTTTCGGAGAACCAGCCTTATAAACTTCTGTTTGTGCCTGAACATTAAAGATTCCAAACATGAGCACTAAAAATCGAAAATGTTTCATCTTGGCTTGAAAATTAGAGGGTTAGCATTTCTACAAGATATAAAAACAGTAGGAAATTATTCCCAAAAACTTCGCCAAAGCTCTACTATACAGAGACATTCCTTTAAATTCGGATGAAGGAAAACGATCCTATTCCCTCATTTTCGGTTATAGAACAGTTTTCTTCCAAGGAGATCCCTTCGAAGAACTTCCCGCAAATTTTCTAAGCATTATGTTAATCTGGCATGGCTTCTGTTGTTGTTCTTAGGTTTTCAGGAAATTAAGCCTAATTTTGTGATCCTTATAATTTAATCCCTTTTTATATGAAATTTTTGATGCGATTTTCCGCTTTTCTTATTCTCATTGGCGGAATTACCAATCATGCTCAGGCACAAGAGCAACAACAAGACAATTCTACCAACTCAAACTTTGATAAGTATGAAGCTTTTAGTCCGCTCTTCATGACCGGGCAGGTTACTGCATATCATAGCGCTACCGGCAATCCCGGCCCCGAATATTGGCAAAACAGGGCGAATTATGATATTGATGCCACTCTAGACACTGTTCATCAGGTGGTAAAAGGAAAAGTTACCATCAACTATGTCAACAATAGTCCATATAAGCTGCATTTTTTATGGCTTCAGCTCGACCAAAACACCTTTAAAAAAGATTCCCGCGGTTCAGCCCTCTATCCGGCGAATGACCGCAACGGCGTGCACACCTTCACCAATGGTTATGACCTCAAAAAGGTGAGCATTAAAATGGGGCGTAAAACCCAAAAAGCCGATTACGTGGTGACTGATACCCGCATGCAAATCCGCCTTCCGGAAGCCCTGGAAGCAAAAGGCGAAGAAATGGAGATCAGCATCGATTATTCTTTTGCGATTCCGGAGCACGGAAAAGATCGCATGGGAAGAGTGAAAACCAAAAACGGCTGGATCTATACCCTGGCACAGTGGTATCCGCGCATGGAAGTCATGGATGAAGTGGACGGATGGAACACCCTGCCTTACCTGGGTACCGGCGAATTCTACCTGGAATACGGCAATTTCGACTATAGAATTACCGCACCGGCCAATATGGTGGTAGCAGGTTCGGGGAAACTTCAGAACCCCAAAGATGTGCTGAATTCTCATGAAAGGGAACAACTGGAAAAAGCCAGAAAAAGCGATACTACTGTGACGATTCGCTCGGTTCAGGACATTAGAGATGACAAGCATGTGAAGGGCAACGGCGAAGGAATGCTTACCTGGCATTTTAAAATACAACAAAGCCGTGACATTGCCTGGGCAGCTTCCAAAGCCTTTATCTGGGACGCGGCCCGCATCAACCTTCCGAAGGGAAAAGAAGCGCTCGCCCAGTCCTTCTATCCTGTAGAAAACTCTGGTGAGGATGGCTACGGAAGATCTACCGAATATGTTAAGAATTCTATTGAATTATATTCTAAAGAATGGTTCCCTTACAGCTATCCTGTGGCCACCAACGTGGGCGCAAATGAAGGCGGAATGGAATATCCTGGCATAGTTTTCTGTGATTATAAAAGCAAAAATGAAAGCTTATGGGGTGTCATTAATCACGAATTTGGGCATAACTGGTTCCCAATGATCGTAGGTTCCAACGAGCGCAAGTACGCATGGATGGACGAAGGCTTTAACACCTTCATTAACGATGTTGACACCAAAGAATTTAACAAGGGAGAATATTACGAAGAACGGGATTTACAGGATGCCGGGAGCAATTTGTTTGCCGATCGGCTGGACCCTGTTTTCACAGTACCGGACGTGATCCATAACCAGCATAACCTGGGCATAGAAGCCTACTATAAACCGGGAACAGCACTTCATGTTTTGAGAAACACCGTGCTTGGTAAAGATCGTTTTGATTATGCCTTTAGAACCTATATCGAACGCTGGGCATTTAAACATCCTACCCCCTGGGATTTCTTCAATACGATGAACAGTGCAGCAGGTGAAGACCTTAGTTGGTTTTGGAAAGGCTGGTTCATGAACAACTGGAAACTGGATCAGGCGGTAGAGTCTATCGATTATGTACATGGAGATCCTTCTCAGGGTGCAAAAATTACGCTCATCAATAAAGGCAGAATGGTAATGCCTACTACTTTGAAGCTCGTTCAGAAAGGCGGCAAGACAGAAACCGTAAAACTTCCGGTTGAGATCTGGATGACGGGCCCCGAATATGTTTACACCTATCCATCTACTTCCAAAATTGTTTCTGTGGAAATTGATCCTGAACATGCCGTTCCCGATGCAAATCCTCAAAACAATAAGATGACGGTACTTGCTGATGCTCCCGAAGGAGAAACGGCCGAAAAGGTAATCGAAGATTACATCGAAGCCATAGGCGGAAGAAGTACCCTGGAAGATGTAAAGGATATTTCTCTGGAGATGTCCATGACCGTACAGGGGACCGGCTTAAAGATCAGATCAATGAAAAAGCAACCTGACAAATACATGATGGCTATCGAAGTTCCCGCGGCTAATCAAACCATAGTTCAGTACACGGTAAATGGCGACAAAGTGAGCGTGGTAAGCCAGGGACAACAACAAAACCTGAATGACGAACAGAAGGCTGGCCTTCAGAAAAAAGCAGAGATCTTTCCGGAATTGAACTATGGAAAAGAAGAATACCAGGCCAAACTTTTAGGGATGCAAACTGCCGAAGGCAAAGATCTTTACGTGGTGCAGCTTACTACCCCGGAAGGCGAAGTGATCAAGGAATATTATGCCGCCGACTCCGGTTTGAAGGTTAAAGAAGAAGTTGCGGCAGGAGGAAAGAGTTCCATAACCAAGTACAGCAATTACCAGGAAGTTGAGGGAATTATGATCCCATTCCAACAAACCAGCAATGCTTTTGGGCAGGAAGTAGAAATGAAAGTTCAAGACGTGAAAATCAACAGCGGCCTGAAAGACAGTAATTTTGAGGTAAAATAAACTCCCTGTAGGAACAGATCACAAAGGGCATTCATTAATTTGGACGCCCTTTTTTTCTATAGAAGAGTTCTACCCAAAACACACCATAACAAAGAAAAAATCCTGTGTTTAAGGCGTGATATCCTTTAGCTTGAGCTGAAGAGATACATTGCCATTCCATTCATTTTCATCAATGGAATACGCTGCCTTGAAACTCTTCTTTTCTGAAATGGTTTCGAACTTCTTCCCAAGATTGAAGCCAATAACATCGAAAACCGGAGATTTTCCTTCCTGTTTCACCTGGCATTTCAGATGTGCATCCTCTGCACCAACACATTTCCCAAAGCCGGTATCGGTGAGGTTCCGGGTCATGAAAACGGGAGACATATTACCGGGGCCAAAAGGAGCGAATTGTTTCAAAATTCTGTAGAATTTAGGAGTAATCTCCTTCAGGTCGATCTCCGCATCGATATTTATCTCGGGCGTTAGTAAATGCTTATCAATACTTCCCGAGACCACTTCCTCAAATTTCCGTTTGAAGTTCTCATATTCCGATTCCAGCAACGTAAGTCCGGCTGCATACTTATGGCCGCCAAACTGTTCAATATGATCTTTACAGGCTTCGAGGGCATCATATACATCAAATCCCTTTACAGAACGGGCCGAAGCCGCCAGTTTTTCCCCGCTCTTTGTAAAGACGAGAGTCGGGCGGTAATAGGTTTCGGTAAGGCGGGAAGCCACGATCCCTATCACTCCCTTATGCCAGTCATCCTGATAGACCACCGTGGTATAGCGTTCCTGTTCCTGCAGTTGCTCTATCTGGACCAGGGCCTGGGCGGTAATGGATTTATCGGCTTCCTTTCTGTCGGAATTGTAAGTCTCGATACCAGCTGCAAATTCCTGTGCGGTGAATTCATCTTCTTCTGTAAGGAGATTGACCGCGTGCAAGCCATGTTTCATTCGTCCCGCGGCATTAATCCGCGGGGCAATCACGAAAACCACATCGGTAATAGTGATCTTTTCCTTCTTCAGCTG
>JBAWAB010000007.1:0-19719 GCA_049589035.1 Salegentibacter sp. | reverse complement strand
AGATCGAAGCCAATAAAACTACTAATACTATCGCCGATGGCCTGAAAACCCAGCTCGGAGATAAAAATTTTCCGATTATCCGGGAACACGTGCAGGAGATCATCCGCGTGCAAGAGGAAGAAATACGCCATGCGATGAAGCTCATTTGGGAACGGATGAAAATTGTCGTAGAACCTTCCAGCGCTGTGGCATTTGCTGCTGTACTTCGGGAGAAAGAGAAATTCGCGAACAAAAAGGTGGGAATTATTATCTCCGGCGGGAATGTGGACCTCAAAAACCTTCCTTTCTGAACAAAAACACTGCCCTCTAAAATGAAATTGCCATATCTCGTCAAAAAGAGGTAAATTTTATCACAATTTGACACCGATCTCACTGAAGGTGAAATACTTGCTCCTTCAGAGAAGTCATTTATCAATTTCGCAGAAGCTTTTCAAGCATTCAGAAGAGGGAGCCCATGGAACTATATCTCACAGTTGCCATAATTATAATAGGAATTATCCTTTTTGTAAGGGATTATTTTTCTGTCGACACCACTTCCATCATTATCATGGCGCTCTTCATTGTCTCTGGCGTCCTTACTCCGGAAGAAGGCTTTGCCGGCTTCAATCACCCTGCTACCATCACTCTGGGCTGCATGTTTGTGATAAGCGCGGGCATCTTTAAAAGTGGCATCATTGATGGCCTGAGCATCAGGATCATAAGATTGGCCAAGATCAATTACCTTTTTGCCCTCATCACCTTCTGCATTACTGCAGCAGTATTTTCGGCATTTATCAATGATACGGCCGTAGTGGCCATTCTCATCCCCATGGCCCTGATGGTTTGCCGGGAAACCGGCATCAGCCCTGCCCGGCTTCTTATCCCGATCTCCTTTTCTGCCCTCTTTGGGGGTACCTGTACCCTTATCGGTACTTCCACAAATATCCTGGTGAGCGGTTATGCCCAGGAGCGGGGCCTGGAGCCCTTCGGAATGTTCGAATTTTCACTTGCTGCCATTTGCCTGCTTGCCATCGGAATGGCCTATCTTTTTATTGCCGGCCCCGTACTTCTGCCAAAGAGAAAAAGCGTTTACGACTCGGGTTTCAGAAAGGAAGCCGAAAAATATATGGCCGAGCTCGAACTTCCCGAGGACAGCGATGATGCCGATAAGATCATTGCCCGCTCGAAATTGGTTAATTCTTACCGGGCCCAAATCCTCACCATAAAAAGAAAACATCACCGTGTGTATGAAATAAACGGCGAGACCATTTTAAGAAGACACGATCTCATCAAGATCCTCATAGATCCCGAAAATCTTGCACGACTGAAAGGCAGCAGCAATTATCGGCTTATTGGCGACCAGGAAAACCTGTCGTCCTCACAGGCCGCGCTGAAAAAGTCTAATAAGAATAAGAATTCAGGGGAAGACAAAAAGATATATGAAGTCATGATTCCTTACGGGTCCCAGCTGGCTGAAAAGTCCCTGCAACAGCTCAATTTCAGAAACACCTACTACGCTTCAGTGCTGGCGATAAGACACCGCAAGGAAACCATCACCCAGGATGTTTCCCAGGTCACTCTGAAGGAAGGAGACATGATGCTTCTTTTTGCTTCAGATTCAGCTATTGCTTCTCTTACCTCCAGCAAGCTTGTCGTAACACTTTCAGAATACAAAGGCCGGAAACTCGATTACAAAAGAGCCATTCCTGCTCTTGCCATTACAGTAGGCGTTATTGCTGCTGCTGCCTTCAACATCACTTCCATTCTAATTAGTGCCATGGTGGGGAGTTTGCTCCTGATCACCACCACGATCCTGAAGCCGAAAGAAGCCTATAAAGCTATAGAATGGAAGGTGATTTTTATGATGGCCGGCGTACTTTCTATGGGGAAAGCACTGGAAAAAACCGGTGGCTCCGAGCTTATTTCCCATTATGTGTTCGACAGTATGGGCGGGCTCGATCCCCGACTTAGCCTAAGCCTGATCTTTCTGGCCACCTTCCTCTCCACAAATATCATTTCCAGCAAGGCCACAGCGGCCTTAATGACTCCTATTGTCATAAGTCTGGCTTCGGCGATGGATTTGAGCCCAAAGCCATTTTTGATTGGGGTGATGTTTGCCTGTTCCCTCACCTTCATGACGCCGGTTAGTTATCCGGTGAATACCATGGTCTATGCGCCGGGCAATTACAGGTTCAGCGATTTTCTAAAATTCGGAACACCGCTCAACCTCATCATCTGGCTGGCGGCATCGTTTATAATCCCCATCTTTTTTCCGTTTTGATCATGAGAAAAGTTAAGCTCCACAACCCGTTCAAAAGCAGGAGGATCGATGAAGATCTTCTTCGCGAACACCTGGCGCTCGAACGGACAAAACTTGCAAATGAGCGCACTCTTCTCTCCTACATTCGGGCGTCGTTATACCTTTTGCTCGGCGGCCTGGCGCTGTTACAGATCAAAAAATATGAAGAGATGAGATGGATAGGCTACCTTTCGATCTTCATCAGCATCGTTTTTATAGGCATCGGGATCTCCCGGTATTTCATTTTGGGCAGAAAATTGCACAAACTTCTCAGAACCGGCAAAAAACCGGAAAAAACAAAAAATTCTAGCTGAAATTACGCAATTTTGCCCTATGCTCCAGCCCGCCCTTCACTACTTCCTGCACCTTATCGCTATTGGCGGCATCGCCTACATTTATGACCGAAAACACTGGAAGAGGAACTGGCTTATTCTGCTGGCGACCATGCTGGTAGATGTCGATCATCTCTTTGCTACTCCAATCTTCGATCCGCACCGCTGCGGAATAGGTTTTCATCCACTGCATTCTGAAATTGCCATCGCCCTTTATTTCTTCGGAATTCTTCTTAGCCGACGCTCTGTACTTCAGCTGATCTTTATAGGACTTTTCTTCCACATGCTCACCGATTTTATTGATTGTATGTGGACCTTTTCGGCCTGCCATGAATGCTATCTTTCTTCTGAATTGCACAAACTATTTCAGAAGATCACCGGTTGATTTTAATTTCAGAAGCACTTCCGAAGAAATTGCCAAAGACAGAAATCTAAGCCATCTGAAGCTCAGGCAGGAACAAAAGCCATTCTTTTTTCCGCAGAATTTTACAAAATCGAAAACAGGCTGATTGCCGAAAACTTGTATATTTACATCGCTGAAAATCCGGCCTACCCGAATATTTACCCGAAAAAACCAAACCTATGCACGTAGCTATTGCAGGAAACATTGGAGCAGGAAAAACTACGCTCACCAAGCTTTTAGCCAATCATTATAAGTGGGAACCTCAATTTGAAGACGTACTGGAAAACCCATATCTCGAGGATTTTTACAACAAGATGGAACGTTGGTCCTTTAACCTTCAGATCTACTTTTTGAACAGCCGCTTCCGGCAGATCCTGCAGATTAGAGAGAGTGGAAAGAACATTATCCAGGACCGCACCATTTATGAAGACGCACATATTTTCGCGCCCAACCTGCATGCGATGGGGCTCATGACCAACCGCGATTTTGAGAACTATAAATCCCTGTTCGACCTTATGGAAAGCGTGGTAGAAGGCCCCGATTTGCTTATCTACCTGCGAAGCAGCATTCAGAATCTGGTGGCGCAAATTCACAGCCGCGGTCGCGAATATGAGAACTCTATTTCCATAGATTACCTAAGCCGGCTTAACGAACGTTATGAGGCCTGGGTGCACGGGTACAACAAAGGAAACCTGCTGATAATCGACGTTGACAATATTAACTTTGTGAATAATCCAGAAGATCTTGGGGATATAATTAACAAAATTGACGGACAGTTGCACGGTTTATTTTAATAACTTCGGATTATGGAAGCTACGAAACACAAAAGACCTAAGCATAAGGGTTCCGCTAAGCTTTTTGAGAACCCAATTTTAGAGAAACTTACCCACACCCATATCGCAGCGCCGCTTATCATCTTTACAGTGATCTCGGCTGTGCTTATTTACTTTGGAATTGTGGAAAAGGCTTTTGAAGTTCCCATGATGATCTTGCTCTTTTTAGCCGGACTTTTCTTTTTTTCGTTAATAGAATACCTGATGCACCGGTATTTGTACCACTTGCCGGTGACCAATCCCAAGCGCGAAAAATTCGTTTACACCATGCACGGCGTGCATCACGATTACCCAAAAGACAAAGACCGGTTGGCAATGCCGCCTGTAGTAAGTCTCATTCTTGCCACCGTCTTCTTCGTGATCTACCGAAGCTTGATGGGCGACTATGCCTTCGGATTTTTAGCGGGATTCCTAATGGGATACACGGCTTACCTGGGAGTTCATTATTCGGTTCATGCCTTTAAAGTTCCCAATAACTTCCTGAAGGTCCTCTGGCATCACCACAGCATTCACCACTACCGCGAACCTGATAGGGCCTTTGGAGTTTCTTCGCCTTTGTGGGATCACATCTTCAGGACCATGCCGCGAAAAACTGCCAAAAAGGAAAAAGTAGTAGTAGGTAAAAGCATCGACGATCGCTCCTAACTTTGAATTTTTCTGCGGAAGATCTCTTGGAAATTGTCGAATTTCAGAAAAATTTAGCTATTCAGTTTTTCCAGAACTTTTTCCATGTCCACAGGTTTCCCTAAAACTCCCTTGAAAATATCACCAATTTCGTCCAGCCGGGCGGGTACCGTTTTAATGTCGAAATCGGTCAATTTCAGGCCGGGTTTCACTTCGCTCCATTTTAGCGGAGTAGAAACCGTAGCTCCGGGTTTGGGCCTTGCACAATAGGGCGCAGCCAGGGTTTGAGCCCGGCGGTTTTGAAGATAATCTAAGTAGATCTGGCCTTTACGACTTCTCACCGCCCTTTCGAGACTGGTAAGTTTGGGCAATTTTTCATGCACATAGTAGCAGAGCAGCTTGGTGAAATCCCGGGCTTCAGCATAGGAATATTTTGCCCCGAGTGGAATATAAATATGAATACCACTGGAACCCGAAGTCTTGCAAAAAGCCTCAATGTCGGCCATATCCAGCACTTCTTTGGTGGCCAGTGCCACTTCAATAATCTGTTCGAAGGTATTTTTATCGGAAGGATCGAGGTCTATTACCGTATAATCGGGATTTTCAAGGCTCTGCAGGCGCGAATTCCACGGGTTGATCTCTATACAACCCAGGTTCGCCATATAAACCAAGGTGGCCAGGTTCTGACACACCAGGTATTCTATCTCCTTATTCCCCGATTCTGAATGGATTTTTGCAGTCTCCACCCAATCGGGCAGGTTCTCGTTATCCTTCTGATAAAATCCTTTTTCCTGAATGCCGTTAGGATGGCGATGCAGATTCTCGGGACGATCCTTCAAATAAGGCAACATATACTCCCCCACCTTAATATAGTAATCAATGAGATCATATTTGCGAAAACCTGCATCCGGCCAGTAGATCTTGTCCAGGTTCGAAACCGGCACCGAGATACCCTCTATCTCCAGCTGATCGCCGCTTCCCGGTTTTGCCGTACTTTTCTTTGGCGCAGGGACCTTCTTTTCCTTATCCACTTCCCTGATGGTCTTATCGTTCCGCAGACCTTTGTAGCTGGGATGTCTCATGGAACCGCTTTTGGTCCATTCGGTGAATTTGATCTCACACACCAGCTCGGGCTGCAGCCAATTCGGTTTTCGGCCTTTCAGGTTGATCTTTTTTCCAAAAGGACTGTCTTTTACGCGAATTTCATCCATCTTTCCCAGCAACTTCTTCTGTTCCGCAGAAGAGAATCCGGTGCCGCAATTTCCAATATACACAAGTTTCCCGTCCCTGAACATTCCCAGAATTAGCGAAGCAAAACCTGAAGTTTTTTCTGAATCGGTATACCCACAAATGATCGCTTCCTGGCTCTGCACGGCTTTTATCTTCAGCCAGTTTTCGGTTCGATAACCGGGAGTGTAGATAGAATCGGCTTTCTTGGCAATCACTCCCTCCATACCTTCGTCTACCGCTTTGTGAAAAAAAGCGCTTCCCATTCCCTCTACATGATCGCAGTAAAAAGTTTGTTGAAGATCTTCCAGTATCTCAGGAATAAGGCTTTTCCTTTCGGTCAACGGCAGTTCCAGCATGCTATGCCCATTGAGATAAAGCATATCAAAGACATAGTATCGCAACTGGCCGGGGGTATTTGAATCGTAATTCTGTAGTTTCTGAAAATCGGGTTTTCCATTCTTGTCCACCACCACTACTTCTCCATCCAGGACAACGTCGTGTGGGATCTGTTCAAGATCCTGCACTATTGGAAAGAATTTGGAATTGTAAGAGATGCCATTGCGGGACAAGAGTTTAACCTTCCCGTCTTCGATCCTGCTGATAATTCGGTAGCCATCCCACTTCAGCTCATAGATCCAGTTGGGATCGTTAAAGATCTTTTCGGTAGCCGTGGCAAGCATCGGCTTGATGATCTCTTCAGGGTCGAATTTTTTAACCTTAGGCGATTTAGCTTTGGGAGCGGCTTTTTTTTCAGATTTCGCAAAAGTTTCGGCATCATAGGCGAGATCGGTGGCGAAGCGATCCTTTTTCTTTATAAGCAGCCATTGGTCTTTCTTTTCACCTCGATTGGTACGCACCAGGGAAAATTCACCCCTGATCTTCTTTCCGGCGAAATAGAGATTTAAATGGCCTTTTTTGAATTGCCTTATAAGATCATCTTCCGCATCGGCTGCGGAAATATAGCTACCTTCGTCCCAGATGTCCATCACGCCTGCCCCGTAATTTCCCTTCGGAATAGTTCCGTGAAAAGTGAGGTATTTTATGGGATGATCTTCGGTTTGAATAGCGAGGCGCTTATCTGAAGGGTTCATGGAAGGACCTTTGGGTACGGCCCAGCTCTTCAGCACGCCTTCCATCTCCAGCCGAAGATCGTAATGCAGCCGGGTTGCCTGATGCCTTTGGATCACAAAGCGACCGCGGTTTTCATGGCTAAGTTCTCCTTCAGGCTCGGGGGTATCGTTGAAATGTCTTTTATTGGTATACTCTTCAAGCCCCATATATACAGATTAGGATGCTTTGCCTTTCTTTTTCTTGTCAAGACTGGCCTTGAGCTGCGCCATAAGATCTTTGGCCGGAGTAGGTTTGCTCTCGAATTCTTCAGCTTTCGCAGGTTGCCCGGCAGCCTTGGAATTGATGATCTCCATCAGCTGCTCGTTGTAGACGTCACTAAATTTATCCAGACTGAATTCCGAGGTGTACTGCTCGATCAGCGATACGGCCATATCCACCTCTTTTTTGGCGACTTTGACATCCGGCAATTTCAGGTCGGCAGGATTGCGAATCTCATCGGCAAATCTTATAACGTGCAGGACGAGCGCTCCTTCATAGACGCCGACAAGGCTCAGGTGTTCCTTCTGCCTCATCACAAAGGTCGCCACTCCCATTTTCCCAGTGCGGGTAAGGGCATCGCGCAAAAGATTATAACTTTTTCCGCCTTCCTTCTGCGGTTCGAGGAAATAAGGCTTTTTGTAGAGGACATCAGCCACTTCCTCTTCATCTATGAATTCTTCTATATCTATTGTCCTGCTCTTTTTCACATTAGCATTCTCAAAGTCTTCTTTCTCAAGCACGATATAGGAATCATCTTTTTTGTAACCTTTGACGATATCCTTCCATTCTACCTCTTTCCCGGTGTTCTCATTAACGCGCTTATACCTTATCCTGCCGTGGTCGTGGCGGTCCAGCATGTCGAGGTCAATTTTATGGTCTTCGGAGCCCGAATAAAGCTTAACAGGAATAGAGACGAGACCAAAACTTATAGAGCCGTTCCAAATTGATCGCATAGGTCAAAGAGTGTTCTTAGTGATTACGGAGCGCCTTGATGAGCTCCTTTTTATCCATTTTACTGCGGCCTTCAATGCCCACTTCTTCAGCTTTTTTATACAGCTCTTCTTTAGTTCGGTCTTCATATTGATCGGCTTTCCCTCCTTTTTTCCCGGAGTTTTTGGTATTGGCGATGCGGGCGGCTTTGTTCTTGCTCATACCCTCATCCCGAAGCTCTTCATATTGCTCATCATTCTTGATTTGTGGTCCATGATTCTTAGTCATAACTTTAGAATTTTAAGGTTCAACTTCTCCGTAGTATTCTAAAGCTACAACAAAAGCTGCGCTTCCACCAGTTCAACCCTCTGATTAACGCGCTTTTAACTAGTATTTATGGGCCTTTCCGGAACCTGAGGCCGCCCCAGTGGGGCGGTCTCCTTCTCCTGGCAAAATCACGATATAACTATCGTACTATTAGTGAGGAAACCAGTGCCAACGTCGCTTTCTTTTTTAAGAAAATACCGGAATTTTAAGAGAGCTTTAAGTTAAAAAGCCCTAATCCTGTATAATTAAACCTTTTGTGTTAATCAGCGTATTTTTTACGTTAATCTCCTGTTGCTGCTGACAGTACAATCATTAGGAATTATTTAATAATACTTAAACAATTCTTAACATAATCTAAAAGAAATTAAAAGACCATTTTGATTCCCAAATCTCTGACAAAGCTTATATGACAAGACTTTATGATTTTCAGTTATTTACAGCTGTAATTCGACTAAAAATATATTCAGTTAAAGAAGTTAAATCTTTATTGATTTCGC
This sequence comes from Salegentibacter sp., assembly GCA_049589035.1. Classification (GTDB taxonomy): domain Bacteria; phylum Bacteroidota; class Bacteroidia; order Flavobacteriales; family Flavobacteriaceae; genus Salegentibacter_A. Next base: position 11,155 of record JBAWAB010000007.1, on the reverse strand, counting down.
TTAATCAACTATAAATTAGTACAGAATTTTTTGTCACCCTTCAATTAAAAACCACACTGTCAAGTTATGAGGATAGCAGAGAAAGTACAAGCTATAGAGCTGCTGGAAGAAATTTGCGGAATCAACGCTAAAGACGCGGTGTTCTACAAAACTGCATTTTTGAGGGCAAAACGCCTGTTCTTCAAAAATCTGTATTTCAGGCTTTATAAACAGAAAGAGGCGTTCAATGAAGAGATCCAGGAGCAAATGAAGAATTTGCAAAAGGAACTAAGCCTGTTGGGCGAAGATTCTTCTTTAACCTGTAGTGATAAAGAAAGTTCATCTCCTTCTGAAGATTGCCCGCAATTTAGGAATGATGAGATTTTTTATGAATGTTACCAGAGGGAAAAAAGAAGTTGGGAGAAGTATCACAAGGCCTTGCCACAAATCAATCATGGATCAATCCGCGAAATTCTGTTATGTCACCGACATGCCGTCAGACTTATCCTTAATGAAATCAAGATAATCGGAGCTGCAAAGTATCCGGTTTAACACAACCTAACCAGGGATAGTGTGAAGCCGCTCAAATCTATTGAGCGGCTTTTTTTATTCAGCTTACCCTTTCCGGAATAAGTTTATAACCCGAAGGGATCTCGCATAAGAAAGCCGGCCAGGGCACCCAGGAAATATACTGAAAGTGCGCAGGCCGGCTATTTTATTCATGAGAATGCTCAGATTAAAACCTGAGAGCATTCCTTTATTCCAAATTTATTCCTTAACAGAATATACCACGTCGGCAGCAGGAGCAGAAGGCTCCTCCACCTGCTGAATTTTTGCAGCTTCTTCCTGCTGTCCTTCCTCGTCAACAGTATGATTTCCAAGGATAGGAGCAAGCACAAGCCCGATAAGGCAGGTAAGCTTAATAAGAATATTCATGGACGGCCCTGAAGTATCTTTAAAAGGATCTCCTACGGTATCTCCTGTCACAGCAGCCTTATGGGCATCAGAACCTTTATAGGTCATTTCACCATGGATCATTACTCCAGCTTCAAAAGATTTTTTAGCATTATCCCAGGCCCCTCCGGCATTGTTCTGGAAGATAGCCCAAAGTACGCCACTCACCGTCACTCCGGCCATATAGCCACCAAGCATTTCAGCGATCAAAACATTTTCATAACCAAACAGTTTTGGAAGCAGAGCTATAGCTATTGGAAATCCAATGGTAAGAGCACCCGGCAAAAGCATTTCCCTTAGGGCCGCTTTTGTTGATATTTCCACACATTTGTCATATTGCGGCTTTCCTGTACCTTCCATGATCCCCGGAATTTCTCTAAACTGGCGACGTACTTCCCGCACCATTTCCATGGCTGCTTTTCCTACGGAATTCATTGCCAAGGCTGAAAATACCACCGGCACCATTCCGCCCACGAAAAGCATGGCTAGTACGGGTGCCTTAAAGATATTAATCCCGTCAATTCCTGTGAAGGTCACGTAGGCTGCAAAAAGTCCCAGAGAGGTAAGTGCAGCTGAAGCGATAGCGAAACCTTTTCCTGTTGCCGCGGTAGTATTTCCTACGGAATCCAGAATATCGGTACGACCTCTTACTTCAGAGGGAAGTTCGCTCATTTCAGCAATTCCTCCGGCGTTATCAGAAATGGGACCAAAAGCATCAATGGCCAATTGCATAGCAGTAGTAGCCATCATTGCTGAAGCTGCAAGCGCTACCCCATAAAAACCAGCAAAAGCATAGGATGCCCAGATGGCCGCGGCAAATAATAACACCGAGAGAAAAGTGGAGATCATCCCGGTAGCAAGACCAGCGATAATATTAGTACCGGCTCCGGTACTTGAATTTCGAACGATCGAAAGCACCGGCTTTTTACCCAGCCCGGTGTAATATTCGGTCACTGCCGAAATAAATCCGCCAACGCCAAGTCCCACAAGGGTAGCATAAAAAACACGGATAGATGATATTGCATGAATTTCATATCCCTTCTGGCCGCCCACGAAAAAGCCCATAACCATGCTTTTTTCCGGCAGCATCCACGTAACAAGAAAATAACTGGTTACAGCTACCAGTGCAATAGAGGTCCAGTTTCCAATATTCAAAGCTTTTTGAACCTCAGCTTCCTTAGCTGAGTTACTGCTGATCTTCACCAGCAATGTTCCAATAATAGAAATAATAATTCCTGCCCCGGCAATGGCAACAGGCAAAAGGATTGGGCCAATTCCGCCGAAACCGTGATCAACAATATTGCCTCCCATATCTTTTATAACATAGTTCCCAAGAACCATTGCTGCCAGTACAGTAGCGACATAACTTCCGAAGAGGTCGGCACCCATCCCGGCTACATCTCCAACATTATCTCCCACGTTGTCTGCAATGGTCGCAGGGTTTCTGGGGTCATCTTCAGGAATTCCGGCTTCCACCTTTCCAACAAGATCGGCACCCACATCGGCAGCTTTCGTATAGATCCCTCCACCTACACGGGCGAAAAGAGCTATAGATTCAGCACCAAGAGAAAAACCGGCCAGAGTTTCCAACACCACAGTCATATCGGCATTATTGGTCCAAACACCGCCCATAAAAAAGTGGAAGAATAAGATAAAGAAGGTAGTAAGCCCAAGCACAGCGAGCCCGGCTACGCCAAGTCCCATTACCGTTCCGCCTCCAAAACTTACCTTGAGGGCTTTTGGTAAACTGGTTCTGGCGGCTTGGGTGGTACGCACGTTAGTTTGGGTAGCAATGCGCATTCCCATATTCCCCGCAAGAGCCGAAAAGAAAGCTCCAAAAATAAAAGCCACCACTATAAGGATATGAGTGGTGGGCACTATGAGGGAAACCACGGCAAGTGCAATACTCGCCCCGATCACGAAAAACATTAATAATCTATATTCTGCATTAAGAAAGGCGAGGGCACCCTCATAAATATGTAATGAAATATCTTTCATCTTTCCGTCCCCGGCATCCTGTTTCATCACCCAGGATCGTTTGGCCCACATAAAGAGAAGCCCAATAATTGCCAATATTGCAGGCATATAAATCATCATTGATTCCATATTACTATAAGATTGTTTGTTAAGTAAAAGTTAATGTGGCTAATGTAATAAATAGGCTACAATTAAAAAAGCAATAACTTTTTGAGGTTATTGCTTTTAATCTTTCAATGATGCCCGTCAGTTTTTACGGGTTTATGCTAAATCTATTTTTATCTCCTTCGTAGTTTTCGAATCTTTTAACACACTCTTTTATAATCTCTCTCGCTTCTTTAGCGTCGCCCCAGTCTCCTACATCTACTTTCTTTTTCTCGAGGTCCTTATACACCTTAAAAAAGTGCTCGATCTCTTTGATCATGTGAGCGTTAAGTTCATTAAGATCATTCAACCTATTCCAGATAGGATCGGAAATTGGTACGCAAATAATTTTTTCATCCGGACCTTTTTCATCAGCCATGTGAAAAACCCCTATCGGCTTTACTTCCATCACCACTCCCGGAAAAGTAGGCTCGGTCACCAAAACTAATACATCCAGCGGGTCGCTATCCTGAGCAAGAGTGTTTGGAATGAACCCGTAATCGGCCGGATACATCATAGAAGAAAAGATCATTCGGTCATAACGAACTTTCTTCAGATTGAAATCATATTCATATTTGTTTCGGCTCCCTTTAGGAATCTCTATCAGTACATCAAAAGTCTCAGACATTTTTACTATTTTTTATTTTAGTCGAATTTAGGGCGGCAAATATAGCCAATTTAGGCTTTAAACTCTCTTAATTAATAGTGAAAACCGAAGCCCATGGTTACGCCAAACTTGCGTGCACCGGGATTGTCAAAATAGTCACCCCGAAAATGGGCATCTATTCTGATGAATTTGAAGATATTTCCTACCCCCACGCTATATTCCCAGTAAGGATCACCATCAGGAGCACGTAAATTGAGGCCGGAAGCATCAAGGGCTCTGTTTTCTTCTGAAATTTGCCCCCATACTCCTCGTATTCCCACAATTTCCCGAAGATTGAGCGCCCGAAGGCCCGGAATTCGTGAAAAAAAGCGGCCATTAAAATTGTGCTCAAACTGCGCTGAAACATAAGTGTCGGTAACAAATTCATAGAAATCCAGCAACGGAAAGGTATTGTAAATCGCAAAGAACGACTGATTTCCCGGTACCACACTCAACAATCCCAACGGCACCTGCCCGAAGGTCTTTCCCGCCTCAATACTGGCATGTGCCCGTCCCCAGCCTCCTATCAGCAATGGTTGCCCGTAAAAGAACTGCAGCTTTTTATAATCAAAATCGCTATGGAGAATGTTCTTCAATCCCAGGCCGTACTTCAGAAAAAAAGTGGGAAAGTCCCCGTCATTCACCACACTGGGTTCGACCCCGTAACTGGAGATCCTTCGACCCGGAGTTAGGGTGAAGATCGCAGAAAGTTCAGTTTGGTCAATTTCAGAAGAGGTTTCAGAATGGGCTTCATCTGTATACCAGGAAAGGCTGAAACCTGGCGAAGCAGGACTCAAATGCCGGTAAGAAGCACCGAATCTTATCGTAAAATTCCTCACAGGATCAAACTGCACGGCAAAGGTGGAAAGGTCTATCCAACTAAGCTTATCGTTAGCCCCTGTATTCAGCAGCGAAGAAGAGGCGAGGCTGCGCCCCAATACATCGGTAGAATTGGTTAGACTAGCACCCAGTTGCTCGATATCATGGCGACGGCCTCCGGAAACGATCAGGCGCGTTTCATGGTCGAGCAACCATTTGGCAGAAATACCGTACTTGAATTTTTTATCCTTGAAACCATAGGCACCGTAGCCTTCCACTCTCCACATATCATTCTGCCCAAAATACGTTCTTCCGCCCAGCCTTGTTCGCACGCCTTCCACGTCATTATAACCGATAACGGAATAAACAGGACCAAAATCCCAACCGTTGCCCTCTACGTAACCAGATTCAGCAATAGTGGCTATATCATACAGCCTCCTGAATGCCGGCACCTTTGTGAGCGTATCCAACATAGAATAAACACCCAGCTCTTCATTGTCCAGTTCTTCCAGCCGATTGGCCTGCCAGAATTCCGCATCGCGGTCATAGACCTCCGGCTTAGGCTCATACGTTTTTTTCGTGTAAAAAGCCGAACCTTTGGGCTCGTCAAATTTGTAGTTGTCGTACAGGGTGGTGCGCTTGGCGTATACCCCTTTAGACTTCTCCTTCTTATTCAACGCGAAATCGGCCTGAAAAAAATCTTTGGTGATCAGGAAAACCGAATCATTGAGGACTCTGAATTCCTGCTCGATATACACGTCTTTCACCCAGTTGATATTGGCCTTTTTTGAAGTCTCCAGGTTGATCTTCTTAATGGCCCAGGTAGTATCGTTCACCCAAAAATCTCCTTTAAAGGTGAGCTCGTTCTGGCGCCGGGGATAATAGACGATATTGTAACACCACTTTTTATCGACGTAGGCACTGTCGGTAAGTACATAGTTATAGGTGTTGACCCCGGTGGTGGAAAGCGGACTCACAAAACTTTTGTCGAAGAACTGGATGTAGTTGTCATAGATATTATACTCCTGGTAGATCTCCTTGACCATGGCGATCAGGTTTTGATTTTGGTTGAACCCGGAATTTTTATTCCCCAGCAGATCCTCCCTTTCCTGGTTCCGTTGATTATCGCCATACACCTTGCTCACAGCCTCGTTGATAAAGATCGGGAGGTAGGTCTTTCCTGTAATGCGATTGGTGTCGGAATAGTCGAAAATAAACTCCATTCCATTAAATACGGGATTTTTGATCACTGTACTGTCAACGCCGTTCAGATCAAATTCCAGTTTTTCATATTTCCGGTATTCATATTGATCAAAGGTACTTAAGCCATTTTCCCGTTTATGTTCCCAAATCTTCTTCAGAATATCTACAGCCGGATTGTTTTTCTTTGAAGTTTTTCCGCGGAAAATACGCACCTCATCCAGGGCCGCAGCCTCTTCATCGAGCACGATCTTCATCTCATAATTCACAGATTTCTGAAGTGGCACCACCTTGGTTTCATAGCCGACAAAGGATACTACCAGGGCTTTATAATCTCCTTCGGACTGCAAATAAAAACTTCCGTTCTCATCGGTCGTAGTTCCCACCGATGAATTCTGGAATACCACATTGGCAAAGGGAACAGCTTTCCCTGCTTCATCAATCACTGTTCCTCCCGCCTTGGTTTGCCCAAACGAGAGCGTACAGAAAAAGAGAGCGGAAAAAAGAATAAAAAAAGTTTTATTCATAACACATAAAAAAGGCTGCATCAAAAGAGGTAAAACTAAACTTTTGATACAGCCTCTAAATTATTAAAGGTCTATGATTAATCTTTGTACATCACTTTTTTCACCGCTTTCACCACATCCTTGCTGTTTGGCAACCACTCTTCAAGAAGAACCGGAGAGTAAGGAGTTGGAGTATCGGCTGTGTTTATTTTGACGATTGGCGCATCAAGGTAATCGAAAGCTTTTGATTGCACCTGGTATGTAATTTCAGTAGAAACGTTTCCAAAAGGCCACGCTTCTTCAAGGATCACCAAACGGTTGGTTTTCTTAACCGACTCAAGAATGGTATCGTGGTCCATGGGACGTACGGTTCTAAGATCGATAATCTCGCAGGAGATTCCTTCCTTTTCAAGTTCATCAGCAGCCTTGTAGGCTTCCTTAATAATCTTTCCGAAGGAAACAATAGTCACATCAGAACCTTCTCTTTTAATATCGGCTTTACCTATTTCGATGGTGTATTCTTCCTCAGGCACTTCACCTTTGTCTCCATACATCTGCTCACTTTCCATGAAGATCACCGGATCGTCATCGCGGATAGCCGATTTCAACAGGCCTTTGGCATCGTATGGGTTTGAAGGAACAATCACTTTAAGCCCGGGAGTGTTGGCATACCAGCTTTCAAAAGCCTGGGAGTGCGTTGCACCCAACTGGCCGGCAGATGCTGTTGGCCCACGGAAAACGATTGGAATATTGAATTGACCGCCGCTCATCTGGCGAAGTTTGGCAGCGTTATTAATGATCTGATCGATCCCTACGAGAGAGAAGTTAAAGGTCATGAATTCAACAATCGGGCGGTTTCCATTCATCGCGCTTCCCACGGCAATTCCGGAAAAACCGAGCTCTGCTATAGGAGTATCTATAATACGTTCGGGGCCAAATTCATCCAACATTCCTTTAGATGCTTTGTAGGCACCGTTGTATTCTGCTACTTCCTCCCCCATCAGGTATATGGCTTCATCTCTTCGCATCTCTTCGCTCATCGCTTCCCGAATGGCTTCCCTAAATTGAATTGTCTTCATTATAGTCTTTCGTATTGATTGTAAAATTTGAACCACAAAAATAGTAATTCAATAAAGTTTTAGCCACTATAAGACCACAAAAATTTGATCCTGTTTCCCGCAGAAGCTAATCAAAAGGTCTTGCTTTCGATAATTCAGGAGAAACGGAGGGCCAAATTGTGTAATTTGCAAGCAATATCATATTTCAATGCTTTATCCCTAAGAAAAGCCTCTTCCGCATCCTAAATTTTATTATGCATGCATAGCTTTTTTTGAGATAAATTATGTAACTTCGTAAACCAATTTCTTAAAACAACAAACAAACTTTATATGAAAATATTAGTATGTATTAGTCATGTACCTGATACTACCTCTAAGATCAACTTCACCGACGGAGATACGAAATTCGATACCAACGGTGTGAATTTCGTTATCAATCCAAATGATGAATTCGGACTTACCCGCGCCATGTGGTTCAAGGAAAAACAAGGTGCTACCGTAGACGTAGTGAATGTAGGAGGAGCTGAAACCGAGCCCACCCTGCGAAAAGCCCTTGCTATTGGAGCCGATTCGGCTATAAGGGTGAACACTCCGGCCGTTGATGGTTTTCAGGTAGCAAAAAATCTCGCAAAGGTGGCCAAAGATGGCGGTTACGACCTGATTATTGCCGGAAGAGAATCTATTGATTATAACGGAGGAACCGTACCGGGAATGCTTGCCGCAATGCTCGACGCCAATTTCGTCAATACCTGTATTGGTCTTGAAGTTGAGGGCGACAAGGCTACAGCGACTAGAGAAATAGACGGTGGAAAAGAGACTTTGACCGCAAGTCTACCTTTAGTGATCGGCGGGCAAAAAGGTCTTGTTGAAGAAAGCGACCTGAGAATCCCAAATATGCGTGGAATCATGCAGGCCCGGAAAAAGCCTCTGAACGTGGTAGAACCCGTTGACGCTTCAGCTCAAACGGAAGCTGCACGCTTTGAGAAACCTGCTCCAAAAGGAGAAGTAAAACTCGTAGACCCTGATAACCTGGACGAACTAATTGATTTATTGCACAACGAAGCGAAAGTGATCTAAGCTTCGGAATCAATCCTATCAAAATCAATTTATAATCTAAGCCCGGCACAGGGCCCAAAAAAAGAAAAAGAATGTCAGTTTTAGTATATACAGAAACAGAAGGAGGAAAATTTAAAAAAGCTTCCTTTGAAGTCACTTCCTACGCAAAGGAATTGGCCGAGAAACTTGGAGGCAGCGTTACTGCGATCGCTTTCAATATAGAAGACACTGCGGAATTAGGCCAATATGGCGCCGATAAGGTGTTGAAGGTGAACAACGAAAAACTTAAGAAGTTTAACGCTGAAGCTTATGCCGATGCTATTAAGCAGGCCGCCGAAGAAGAAGGCAGCAAAGTAGTGGTAGTAAGCCAGAGTGCCAATAGTAAATACCTGGCCCCGCTTTTAGCCGTTAACCTAAATGCCGGCTACGCTTCCAACGTTGTAGCCCTGCCCGATAGCACCGAGCCTTTCACTGTAAAAAGAACAGCTTTTACTAATAAAGCCTTCAATTTCACCAAAATCACTACTGATGTAAAACTGCTCGGAATTTCTCAGAATGCCTTCGGTCTTAAAGAGCATCAGGCTGATGCCGCTGCTGAAGATTTCAACCCGGAACTTGCCGAAGGGGACTTCTCCGTAAACGTAGAATCTGTAGACAAAGCCACCGATAAGGTTACCATTGCAGACGCAGAGATTGTCGTTTCTGGTGGCCGTGGATTAAAAGGTCCTGAAAACTGGGGAATGATCGAAGAAATGGCCGATATCCTGGGTGCTGCTACCGCCTGTTCAAAACCGGTGAGCGATATGGGATGGAGACCGCACAGCGAACACGTTGGGCAAACAGGAAAGCCCGTAGCGTCCAACCTTTACATAGCCGTAGGTATTTCAGGAGCTATTCAACATTTGGCGGGTATTAACGCTGCCAAGACCAAAGTAGTTATCAACAACGACCCGGAGGCCCCGTTCTTTAAGGCCGCAGACTACGGAGTTGTGGGGGATGCTTTTGAGATTGTTCCTAAACTCAACGAAAAATTGAAGGAATTTAAAGAAAAAAACGCATAATTTTCATAACTTGCCCCCATTGAAAGGGCTGTCTAAAACTGGTAAAACGTCCTTATTTAGACAGCCTTTTTTAATTACTGGAATATGAGTTTAGTGCGCCTTAATATCAAAGGAATTTCTTACAGCCAAACCCAAAATGGAGCTTACGCCTTAATTCTAAGCGAAGTAGACGGGGAAAGAAAACTACCAATTGTTATAGGAGCTTTTGAAGCGCAATCTATCGCTATTGCCCTGGAAAAGGAGATCAAACCTCCGCGGCCTCTCACCCACGACCTATTTAAGAATTTTGCCGATCGCTTCGAAATCGTTGTAAAACAAGTGATCATCCACAAACTGGTGGACGGGGTTTTCTACTCCAGCCTTATCTGTGAACGAGACAAGATCGAAGAGATCATCGATGCCCGCACCAGCGATGCTATTGCATTGGCCCTGCGGTTTGACGCACCAATCTTTACCTATAAAAATATTTTAGACAAGGCCGGTATTTTCCTCAAAGGAGAAGAACCACGGAAAAAAGAGGAATCTGAGAAAGAGGAAGAGATCATTTCCGAGGAACTTTTGCCCGACGACATCAATATCAAATCCGGCGACTCTGATTATAAAAAACTTTCCCTGGACGAGCTGAAAACCATGCTCTCCCAAGCCGTTAACAATGAAGACTACGAAAAAGCGGCGAGGATAAGGGATGAAATTTCCAAACGCAAATAACAATTCTTACCCCTCAAATCTACAACTGCCCATGAGCATAAAAATTCGTCTGGTTATCATGAACTTCCTTGAATTTTTTATTTGGGGATCATGGTTAATCTCTTTAGGAAGTTACATGGGAATTACCCTTGGCTTCAGCGGAATTGAAATTGGCGGTGTTTATGCAACAATGGGAATAGCCTCCCTCTTTATGCCCGGGCTACTGGGGATAGTTGCAGACCGATGGGTCAACGCCGAAAGAGTAATGGGAATCTGTCACCTTATAGGCGCAGCTACCATGTTCTTCGCCACCACCGTTACAGATTACTCAACCTTTTACTTGCTTATCCTTCTCAACTCCCTGTTCTACATGCCGACGATCGCACTCAATAACGCGGTTTCCTACAATGTACTAGAGCAGAAAGGATTTGATGTAGTGAAAGACTTCCCGCCCATCAGGGTTTGGGGTACCGTAGGCTTCATCTTTGCCATGTGGGCCGTAGATCTTTTGGGGTGGACGAGAACCCAGGAACAATTATTCGTCAGTTCAGTTTCGGCTTTAGTGCTCGGATTCTACGTTTTCACCATGCCTCCTTCTCCTCCATTACAAAATGAAGAGAAAAGAAGCCTGGTCTCTTCCCTCGGGCTGGACGCCTTTGTCTTGTTCAAAAGAAAGAAAATGGCGATATTCTTTATTTTTTCCATGCTTCTTGGTGCTGCCTTGCAAATCACCAATGCTTTTGGAGGACCATTTCTGAGCCATTTCGAGACAACATATCCGCATTCTTTTGGAGTAGAACATCCTAACTTACTGCTTTCGATCTCTCAAATTTCTGAAACCCTTTTCATCCTGTCAATCCCATTTTTCCTGAAACGCTTCGGAATCAAAAAGATCATGCTCTTCAGTATGGTCGCCTGGGTATTGCGCTTCGGACTATTCGGTATCGGAAACCCTGCTGAAGGAATTTACTGGTTGATCCTCTCCATGATTGTTTACGGGATGGCCTTCGACTTCTTCAACATTTCAGGCTCTCTCTTTATCGAGGAAGAAGCAAGTCCAAAGATCCG
>JBAWAB010000006.1:0-13187 GCA_049589035.1 Salegentibacter sp. | reverse complement strand
CAAATTCTATATTTCAATAGGGAATAAAAATTTATTTTCCTGTGCAAACTGAAGTATAGCCTTAAATTTGCTCCTGAAAATAAATAATCATTAAAACCAACACATATGGCATTTGTAGGAAAAAAATTTCCAAACCTAAGCGTTAACGCAATGAATGAAATGGGTGATACCTTCAAACTGAATATTTTTGAAGAGGCCACTAAAAACAACAAAAAAGTATTGTTGTTCTGGTACCCAAAAGATTTCACCTTTGTTTGCCCTACCGAACTTCACGCTTTTCAACAGGCTATGGAAGAATTTGAAAAAAGAAATGTAATGGTAGTAGGAGCTTCCTGCGATACTGCCGAAGTTCATTTCGCATGGCTGAATACTCCAAAAGACAACGGAGGAATTGAAGGCGTAAAATACCCAATCCTGGCAGACTCCAACAGAAATCTAAGTTCAAGACTTGATATTCTTGATATCTCTGATGAATCTTATGACGAGGAAACAGGAGCTCTTACTGTTGAAGGCGACAACGTGACTTACCGCGCAACTTATCTTATCGACGAGGAAGGAACTGTTTTCCATGAAGGTATCAATCACATGCCACTTGGAAGAAACGTAAAAGAATTTTTACGTCTAATAGATGCCTACACTCACGTACAGGAAAAAGGTGAGGTTTGTCCCGCAAACTGGGAAGAAGGTAAAGAAGCCATGAACGCCGACCGCGAAGGAGTTGCTTCTTACCTGAGTATGAACTAAAAAAGGGAAAGATATTGTTATGGTAAAGGAATTAGAACAAGATAATTTAAGCGAGATCGTTGCAGCCGAAGATACCGTGGTGGTTCAGTATATGGCCGGATGGTGTGGAAACTGCAGGCTCATGAAGCCCAAGTTCAAGAAATTGGCTTCAGAGAACGAGAATGCGACCTTCGTGATGGTTGACGCCGAAAAATATCCGGAGTCAAGGAAACTGGCCAAGGTAGATAATCTTCCTACTTTCGCTACCTTCAAAAGCGGCGATTTCGTAAACCAGGTTCAAACCAACAAATTTGAGCCGCTAAAAGACCTAGTAGATGAAGTTACCAGTAATTAGACATCTGCAGCGCAACAACGACGTTGAAAAATTGGAAAGTACCATTGAGGTACTGGAAAATTTTACCGAGCACCGCTCTGTTTCCGAAGAAGAAATGGACGTGATCGGGGAATTGATCACCAATCTTTGCGGCGCCGTAGAAGTGCACAAAATGATAGAAAATGGCGAGCCCGAAATTGATGCCGCCAATAAGTTTGTGAAGAAAGTGTTAGGATCAATAGATAAATAAATCCTTGCTTTCCAGCAAATTCAATACACCAGGAGGTTGTTTTTAATTAAGCAACCTCCTTTTGATTTATGATAATTTTAGTAATTCTAATTTAGTTAAGTCCTAAATTTATCTCTCTAACCAAACATGATTACTATGTCGCAGATAACGTTCAAGGGAAAGAAGGTCACGACCTATGGTGAACTTCCCGCTAAAGGTGAAAAGGCTCCGCATTTCAAACTCATTAAAACGGACCTCTCTACCGCCACCCTGGAGGACTTTAAAGGCAAGAGAGTGATCATGAACATCTTTCCCAGTATAGATACCAATGTTTGCGCCACTTCGGTTCGCAATTTCAATGAAAAAGCTACCGGGCTTAAGAATACGGTGGTCCTTTGTATTTCGCGCGACCTGCCTTTTGCTCAAAAGCGTTTCGTCAATGATGAAGACCTCCGGAATGTGGTAAACCTATCCGACTTCAGGGAACGGGAGTTCGGAAAAGACTACGGTGTTGAAATGCTTGACGGACCTTTGGAATGCCTGCTCTCGCGGGTGGTGATCGTGCTGGATGAAAACGGGAAGGTGATTCACACCCAGCAGGTTTCAGACATTGGGGACGAACCCGATTACTTCGCTGCTTTAAAAACCCTCTTATAATGAAGGACAGTTTCCTCGGAAAACGCATCAGAGGAGGAGGATATGCCATAAAGGGTGCATGGTTATTGCTAAAACATGAACCAAGCATCCAGGTGCAATTTGTCGTTGCACTCGCGGTGACCGCCGCAGGTTTCTACTATGATATCACCAAAACCGAATGGCTTTTCCAGATCACCGCTATCGGTTTGGTAATGGCTACCGAAGGACTTAATACCGCCCTCGAAGCTATGGCCGATTTTGTACATCCAGATTTTCACAATAAGATTGGTCACATCAAGGATGTGGCCGCAGGTTCGGTGCTCATTGCTGCCGTCACTGCAATAGTGATAGCAGCTTTCATCTATTATCCCTATATCTTTCAAACTGGCTGATCCTTCTACTGTAAAATTTCCTTTATCAAACCTTCTTCAGAATGATCAGAAATAAAGAAATTCCGGTATTCACGGCGCTTGAAATAAAGGAGGATTTAGGACGTTCTGTTAGAAAACCAGACTCTTCAGAAAATGAATTTTATTTTCTTACTTTAGAAGAGCCTAATTTGTATTTTTGCCCAAATTCGTCAAAACATTTATGGCCCGAAAGAAGAAAAAATCTGCCCCGAAAACCACCAATAAGAAGTTGAAAAAACCTTCTTTCAAGCTTAACCGGCAACAAAAAGTGGTATTGGGAAGTTTTTTGATGCTCTTCGGAATTGCACTATTCGTGGCCTTCATCTCTTTCCTGTTCAACTGGCAGGCCGACCAGAGCACCCTTAACGAATTTGCCGACCGGCAGGTGGAAGCCCGCAACTGGCTCAGCAAATTTGGAGCGCTGGTAAGCGACTTTTTTATCTATAAGGGTTTTGGTCTTGCGGCCTTTGTCATAGCCTTTTTAGTGAGTCTAAGCGGAATCCATCTTTTCTTCGGAATCAAATCGGGAAAACTTTCAAAATCCTGGTTTTGGGGAATTCTGGTCATGATCTGGCTCTCGGTGTTCTTCGGCTTTTTCGCCGGTAGCAATGCTTTGCTGGGAGGGCAGATAGGCTTTGAAATGAACGATTACCTCCAGGATTATCTCGGGCTCTTCGGAACTGCTCTGCTCATGCTCTTCCTACTCACCGCTTATGTAGCTATAAGGCTAAAGCTCACCCCCGAACAGATTGGAAATTATTTAAGATCCCAGAAAAAGGATATTTCTGATGAATTCCAATCAGAAAAAATACACGTTGCCGAAACCGACGAAGAAAAATCATGGAAAGAAAAAACAGCCGTAAAAAAAGAAGCTGAAACTTCAGAAATTGACCTTAAGACAGAAACGCTTGCTCCTGAAGAGCCTTCCGTAGAAAAACAAGCTACACGCCCTGAACCCCCTAAAGAAAATTCTTCTAATGAAGAGGTGCAAATGGAGGTGGAAGCTGCGCCTGAAGAGGAAGAAGAGGATAATATTAGTTCGCGGTTGGTGAAAGATTTCGGCGAATTTGATCCCACGCTGGAATTGAAGAATTACAAGTTCCCTACCCTTGATCTTCTAAAAGACTACGGCGGCGGAATCACCGTCAACCAGGAGGAACTCGAGGAGAACAAGAACCGCATTGTCGACACACTGAAGAATTATAAGATCGAAATTGCGCAAATCAAGGCCACGGTTGGTCCTACAGTGACGCTTTACGAGATCGTGCCCGAAGCCGGGATAAGGATCTCCAAGATCAAAAACCTGGAAGACGACATTGCGCTATCACTTTCGGCTTTAGGAATCAGGATCATTGCGCCTATTCCGGGGCGGGGAACCATCGGGATCGAAGTACCTAATAAAAATGCCACCATTGTATCGATGAGATCGGTGATCGCATCACAGAAATTTGTGAATGCCGAGATGGAACTTCCCATGGCGTTGGGAAAAACCATTTCTAACGAAACCTTCGTGGTAGACCTGGCTAAGATGCCGCACATGCTTATGGCAGGAGCTACCGGGCAAGGGAAATCCGTCGGGCTCAATGCTATTCTCACTTCGCTGCTCTACTGCAAGCATCCGGCCGAGGTGAAATTCGTACTGGTAGATCCGAAGAAAGTGGAACTAACGCTTTTCAACAAGATCGAAAGGCACTACCTCGCAAAACTACCCGATACCGAAGACGCTATTATTACCGATAACACCAAGGTGATCAATACGCTGAACTCACTTTGTATCGAAATGGACAACCGTTACGAGATGCTGAAAGATGCCATGGTTCGTAATATCAAGGAGTACAATGTCAAATTCAAGGCCCGCAAGCTCAATCCTGAGAACGGACATAAATTCTTACCTTACATCGTGCTTGTAGTCGATGAGTTTGCCGACCTTATCATGACCGCCGGAAAAGAAGTAGAAACCCCTATCGCAAGGCTGGCCCAGCTGGCAAGGGCGGTAGGAATTCACCTCATCATCGCTACCCAGCGACCTTCGGTAAACGTAATAACCGGGATTATCAAGGCCAACTTCCCTGCCCGGATTGCCTTCAGGGTAACTTCCAAGATCGATTCCCGCACCATCTTGGATGGCCAGGGTGCCGATCAGCTCATTGGCCGCGGGGATATGCTCTTCACCCAGGGGAATGAACTCAAAAGGCTTCAATGCGCCTTCGTCGATACTCCGGAAGTTGATAAAATAACTGAATTCATCGGCTCACAGAAAGCTTATCCTGATGCCCACCAGCTACCCGCCTATGAAAGTGAGGAAAGTGGCACAGGAGTTGATATAGACGTAAGCGAAAGAGACAAACTCTTTCGCGAAGCCGCTGAAGTGATCGTAACTGCGCAACAAGGATCGGCTTCGTTGCTGCAACGCAAACTGAAACTGGGTTATAACAGAGCCGGTAGAATAATTGACCAATTAGAGGCCGCAGGCATTGTAGGACCTTTTGAAGGGAGCAAGGCCCGCCAGGTTTTGGTAACCGATTTAGCAGCTTTAGATCAGTTATTAAATGAAGAATAGTACAATCAAAATTGAAATGAAAAAATTAGCACTTTTACTTATTGCCTTTGTTACGCTGGGAACACAGGCTCAAAACTCACAAAAAGCCGAAGATCTTCTCAACGAAGTTTCCTCTAAAGTTAAAAGCTATGACAATATGGTTATAGATTTTAAATACTCCCTGGAGAACACTGCCGAAGATGTAAGCCAGGAAACCCGTGGCGATGTAAGCATCAAGGGAGATAAATACCTTCTGAACCTAATGGGAACCACACAGATGTTCGACGGAAAGAAGATATACACCATCATTCCTGAAGACGAAGAGATCAATATTTCAACTTACAATCCCGACGAAAGCAACAGCATTACTCCTTCCAAGATGTTCACCTTCTACGAAGAGGGTTACAACTACGAGTGGGACGGCACACAAAACGTTAAGGGAAGAACAATTCAGTATATAAAATTGACTCCCCAAGACAGCAATGCCGAGGTAAAAAACATCCTGTTGGGAATAGATAATCAGACCAAGAATATCTACAATCTTATCCAAACCCAGGAAAACGGTACCAAGATCACCATTACGGTAAAAAGTTTCAAAACAAATCAGCCTATTGCCAAAAACCTGTTTACCTTTGACCAGGACAGGTACGCGAATTATTACATCAACCGTTTAGACTAATTTGAAGATATTAGACAGGTACATATTAACAAGTTACCTAAAAACTTTTTTCACCGTTTTCATCATCCTCATGTTCATTTTTGTACTCCAGACCATCTGGCTCTACATAGGTGAACTGGCAGGGAAAGATCTGGATGCGGAAATAATCTTCAAATTCCTGTTATATTTTTCACCGAAGCTGGTACCTCTGGTACTGCCGCTCACCATTCTGCTTACCTCCATCATGACCTTTGGGAACTTTGCAGAAAACTACGAATTCGCGGCTATGAAATCTTCGGGTATTTCCTTACAAAGAGCCATGCGTGGGCTAACGGTATTTATTTTATTCGTTAGCCTTGTCGCTTTCTTTTTTGCCAATAATGTCATTCCGGCGGCCGAGTATAAATCGATTAATCTCCGGAAAAATATCGCCAAGCTGAAACCAGCGATGGCTATTACCGAAGGCGTTTTTAATGAGGTGGGCAATATCAACATCAAAGTCGATAAGAAAACAGGCAATAACGGAAGATATCTTCATAATGTAATCATACACAAGAAGACCAACCGAAGCGGGAATTATACCGTCATGAAAGCTAAGGAAGGAGAACTCGTAGGCAGCACCGAATCTGACGTGCTTTCCCTTATTCTGAAAGACGGGAATTATTACGACGAAGTTCAGCCTAAAGATTACAAAAAGCGGAAGGACAAGCCTTTCGCCAAGAGCTATTTCAAAGAATACGTGATCAACCTGGACCTTTCCAATTTCAACAATGTTGACCTGGAAGACGAAAGCTACAACAGTACCCAGGGCATGCTGAAGATCTCGGAACTTCGGGAAAGTATCGATTCATTTTCGACGTCCTATAACAGGCGGGTGAAACAGTTCTCAGACAATATGTACCGCCGTACGCAGGTGAGGCCGGTGGATGTTCGAAATGGAGTAGTCAAGAATGCCAAAAGAGATACGCTGAAGGTGGAAAATGACTCTATTCTTTCAGCCTTTGAACCTTACCAGTCACAGCAGATCGTCAATCTGGGCCTTGGAACTGTAAATGCTACGCTTTCCAATATCATCATCAAAAAGCAGGAATTTAAAAATTCTTCCAAACAGCTTAACAAGTTTGAGATCGCTTTACATGAAAAATACGCTTTGGCCGTAGCCTGTCTCATCCTGTTTTTTGTTGGAGCTCCCCTGGGCGCCATCATCCGCAAAGGAGGAATGGGATTGCCTATGGTAGTGGCGATATTATTGTTCCTCACTTATCACTTCATCGGGATATTTGCCAAGAACAGTGCCGAGGACGGGAGTATCAGTCCGTTTCTTGCCACCTGGCTCTCGACTTTGATCATGCTGCCCCTGGGTATTTTTCTTACTTACCGCGCCACTACCGATCAGGGACTTTTCGCTTTTGATACGATTATTGACCCTATCAGGAAGACCTTGAAAAAAGCCGGACTCATCAGGCCCAGAAAGAAATAGATTAGATACCTTTGCAGCCTTAAAACCTACAGTAATGGCCAAACAAAGACCTATAGCAGAAACCATTAAACTCGACAGGATCGAAGAAGCTATCGACGATATCCGTGCCGGGAAGGTCATCATTGTCGTAGACGATATCGACCGTGAAAATGAAGGAGATTTTGTGGCTGCTGCTGAAAAGGTCACCCCTGAAATGATCAATTTCATGGCTACTCATGGCCGCGGACTCATATGCGCGCCTATTACTGAAGCCCGCTGTAAAGAACTGAAACTGGACATGATGGTTGGCAACAATACCGATCCTATGGAAACGGCCTTCACCATCTCAGTCGATTTGAGGGGTCAGGGTGTCACCACGGGAATTTCAGCTGCCGATCGTGCCAAAACTGTACAGTCGCTGATAGACCCTGCGATCAAGCCTTCCGATCTTGGGCGTCCCGGACATATTTTTCCGCTGAAGGCTAAAGAAGGCGGAGTCTTGAGAAGGACCGGCCATACTGAAGCCGCTATCGATTTTGCCCGCCTCGCCGGATTTGAACCTGCAGGAGTGATCGTTGAGATCATGAATGAAGACGGCACGATGGCAAGGCTTCCGCAGCTATTAAAGGTCGCAGAGCGTTTCGACCTGAAGGTGGTTTCTATTGAAGATCTCGTGGCCTACCGTATGCAGCACGATTCCCTGATCGAGAAAAAAGAAGATTTTGATATTCATACGCGCTTTGGCGATTTCCGTCTGCGCGCCTATAAACAAACCACCAACAACCAGGTGCATATGGCTTTGACCAAAGGAAGCTGGAAACCCAATGAGGAGATCATGGTGCGGGTAAATTCTACATTGGTCAACAACGATATTCTGGGCACTCTCACCAATGATGCCGACAAAAAACTCGACACGATGTTCAAGGCGATCAATGAAGAAGGTCGTGGAGCTATTGTGTTTATCAATCCTGCGAATCAATCTTTAAACCTGCTTACCCGCTTACACGAATTAAGAGAACTGCAGAAAAAAGGTGAAATGAAGGCACCTCCCATGATTATGGATAACAAGGACTTCGGGATTGGAGCCCAGATTTTGCATGACCTCGGAATTCACAAGATAAGGCTGCTCTCCAACAGCCAGCAAACAAAACGTGTGGGAATGATCGGGTACGGCCTTGAAATTACCGAATATGTCAATTACTAATCTTTTTCGATAATGATCTCGTCCAGCGGCCGCCGCACCTTTTTAAAGCTGGAGAACATATCGTCATGCGCCCGGTAGCCAACAGGCAAAACTAAAACCGATTGCAGATTTTCCTCGTTTAAGTTCAACAGGGAATCATATTTTTCAGGTTCAAAGCCTTCCATGGGGCAGGCATCTATCCCTTCGGTGGCACAAACGGTCATCAGGGTTCCGAGACACAGGTAGGCCTGGTTTATAGCCCATCTCCTGATCTCTTCCTGTGGCTTCGCCTTGAAATCGTCCATGAGAAAATTCCTGAAAGGCTTAATGATTTCCTCAGGCGTCTCACGAATATGCTTCACCCTTTGAAAATACTGATCAATAAATTCAGGTCCCACCTCCTTTTCAATACACAAAACGAGCACATGAGAAGCCGTGCTTAGCTGCTGCTGATTCCAGGAATACGCCTTCAGTTTTTCCTGAAGTTTCTTATTGTGAATGATCACCAACTTAAGAGGTTGCAGCCCGTAGGAGGTGGCCGTAAGATTGAAAGCCTTCTTTAGAATATCGAGCTTTTCAGCTGAAACGATCTTTTCAGCATCGAACTTCTTAGTCGCATATCTCCATTGCAGTGCTTCAATATTGCCCATTTTTATACTCCTTTTTATTTGTACAAAGTTAAACAATGACGGAAGATGTCCCGGCGTTAAAGAATAAAATAAACCAATTCTCCCAATTATATTAGCTATATTCGACCTACTCTCATGAAGACAACCTTACAGGAAATGAAGCGGATAAAAAAAATAATTCTTGCGTTTGTTTTAATTCTTGTCCTTGCCATTCTTCTCGTGCTGGGAGTCGAAGCCTATATCAAGCAGGAAACCGCAGGCATGATCACCAATAAGATAGAGAAGGTTGAGCCCGTAAGCACGATCATTGTCCTGGGAGCCAGTGTACATTCCGACGGGCAGCTCTCCCCTATTCTTAAAGACCGCGTTGACGCCGCTTTAGGTCTCTTCAGAAAAGGAAAGGGAGACAAGATCCTCGTTTCCGGAGATCATCGGCGGGATGATTACAACGAGGTAAGCGCAATGCAAAATTACCTGCTGAAGAAGGGCGTTCCCAGCAACAGGATCCTGCTGGACCATGCCGGCATTGACACCTACGACAGCATGTACCGGGCAAAGGCGGTTTTCGGAATTCAAGAAGCCGTGGTGGTCACCCAGAAATTCCATTTACCTCGGGCACTTTTTATCGCAGAAAACCTGGGACTTCACTACACCGGCTTCGCTGCTTCCAGTCGGGAATATGAGCCCGATAACCGAATCTTAAGAAGGGAGAAATTGGCCAATATTAAGGCGCTCTGGGAACTGGCGCTGCATAAAGGTCCTGCCACCTTAAAAAGGCGGCTTTAGGCTTTTTCTACCCTCCTCTGTCTTTTCTTTTGCCGTCTTATTACTTATATTTAGCAGACCAACTAAAAAACCAATCGCTATGTTCCGATGGCTTATCCACCTTTTGGCTGATGCCGTTGTCTTACTGGCAGCCGCCAACATGATGAAAAAAGTACAGCTTAAAGGCTTCAAAACTGCCCTGCTGGTAGCTTTTATCATTGGTGTTCTCAGCTTTTTCCTCAGCTGGCTCCTCACGGTCGTTTTGAACATTGCCACGCTTGGCCTCTTTTATTTCCTTGGCCTTGGCTTTATAACACGTATCCTCGCGTATGCCATCATCATTGAAATTGCCGACAAACTGAGTTCCGATTTTAAAACAATAGGTTTTCTACCTTCCCTTTGGCTGGCTATCATTCTGGCCATTACCGGAGGCATTGTGGATGCGCTCTTATTTTAGGGAATTTCAAAAAAGGGATTAAGAACTGCCCAACCTCAACAGGTACTGCAGTCACTTTTTACCATTCCCCCAAATGAGGAAACCACGGCTCATTGATCTATCGTATAAACCTATGACCAAAGTG
Source organism: Salegentibacter sp. (assembly GCA_049589035.1). GTDB lineage: Bacteria > Bacteroidota > Bacteroidia > Flavobacteriales > Flavobacteriaceae > Salegentibacter_A. The sequence goes on along the minus strand of JBAWAB010000006.1, from coordinate 3,041 downwards.
GAAAAACCAATCTCTTCTCTGCTGAAAACGGAAGGATTTCAGTTAAATTTGGCCTTTTAAAAGGAATCTATGATTAAACTCATCGTAGCCGATATGGACGGCACCCTGCTCAATGACCAGCACGAACTTCATCCCGATTTCTGGAAGGTTGAAGAAGAGCTTTCGAACAAAGGAATCTTATTCTCCATAGCCAGCGGAAGGCAGTTCTATAACCTGGAAGCCAAGTTTGAAAGGATCAAGGATCGCGTGCTGTTCCTGGCCGAAAATGGCACCTATGTGTCCTACAAAGGCAAGGAACTTTACACCAATCCATTAGATCATGAGCATGCGGTAGATTTCATCAAAATGGGAAGAAAGCTGGAAGATACGATGCTGGTGCTCTGCGGAAAAGAATCCGCTTATATCGAGACGGACGACGAGAAATTCAGAAAAGAGATCTCGAAATTCTACAAAAGACTTGAAGTAGTCGAAGATCTCACCAAAGTAGAAGATGTGGTGCTCAAGGTGACGCTATGCAATTTTAACGGAGTTGAAGATCATACCTATCCGCATTTCGTAAATTACACCGATCGGTTTAAGGTGGCAGTAGCCGCGAAAGTTTTTATAGATATTACCGCGCTTGACGCGAACAAAGGCAATGCTATCAAGGACATTCAGCAGGAACTGAATATTTCTCCGGAAGAAACCCTGGTGTTTGGGGATTACCTGAACGACCTGGAAATGATGAAGGCAGCAAAGTACAGCTATGCGATGAAAAATGCCCATCCCGAGATCATTAGCGCCAGTAACTATATTACAAATTTCAGTAATAACGAAAACGGCGTTCTTCGCACCATTGAAGAACTGGGATTAGTGGAAGTGAAAGAGGTGTAAATTTTTTTCTGAACTATTTCTGATTGTTTCTGAAGCCGCGAATTTTCTAAAAAGTATTCAGAAGGCATCGAATTTCAGGCAGTTCTATATTCCGGAATTCTTTAGTTTACGATAATATTGGTCTTGTCGACCCCGGTATTGCTACTCACCGGATCGTAAGCGTAAACCAGCACTTCGTAAAGTCCTTTCTCCAGCTCGGTTTCCGCCGAAAAAGTACTGGATTTTTCTCCAATTTGAAGTGGAATTTCCTTCACTTTTTCTCCGTCGCGGCTAATTACAGCTTTTACCTCGTACTGCTTCGCGTCCCAAAGTCCGCCATCGGTTACGGGACAACCGCACATCATTACAACATTCGCCTTGATTTCCACCTTATGATCTGCGCTTAAAGCTTCGTGCGTTTGCGGGGAAAGGATATCTACCACAAATCCCGGGATCTGCAGCAGAACGCCATCGCCTGTGATATCTTTGCCCGGAATCACCCACAACTGAGTGCTGCTGAGAACCCTTGCCTGCTTCTTGTTGAAAGGCGCAATGGCTTCTACGGTCACAAAAACAGGCTCTTGTATATCCAGCGTCGCAACGAACCCGGCGGTATTTTCTTCAGAAAGTGCTACTCCCCGCTCGTGAGGTTGTTTCATGATCTTCGCGGTGTTTCCGGTGCTGCCACTGGTCATGCCCTGGTCCAGGATCTCGCCAGTCACGGCGTCACGAACGATGATTTTGGCCCCACCGATAGAACTTCCGATGAATTTTGCATCATTGGCCTTAGCCCGGACCACTACATGGGTTTCCTGGGCAAAAAGGCTTCCGGTGAATAGACTTAGAATCAGGAAAATTTTAAGTGTAGCTCTCATCAGGATATTTTTTTAGAGGACTAAGGTACAAAAGAAGATGAAATTGCCCCGTTTAGGCGATTGGCTCTGGCTCTTCCTCTTCAGCAGGCTTGGTAAAGTTCTTGGGATCATCCTTATATTTCTTGACATATTCCCGCAGTGTTTGCATCTCTTCCTCGCTCAGGTCATTGGCTTTCATGTCTTCGGAAAGCTGAAGCCAGGGAGACGGATGTTCAAAATCGTATTTTCCGAAGACCATAAAGGGCGTGCCGTTTTTAGCGAGCTGATTTCCATCCAGCTGCCACATATCGGCCCATTCATAGATGAATTTGGCATCCTCCCGAAACATTCGCACACAGGCATGACTGGCAGGAAAGCCGGGTAGCGTGTATTGATGTGTACCTACTCCGTCGAAGTTCATGAAGTTAAAATAATAGGGCATCACCCAGGAACCGTTGATGGTGCTTATCTTTCGTTTGGCCTTATAGTTGCCGTAATAAAGGCCATTTGGCGTGGGCGTAGATTGTTTTCCGGAACTAACAGGACCCCAGCGGAGCAATTTTCCGCTTTCATAAAGCCCGAAGGCTTGCACTCTCTGATTGATAAGCAAAGCTTTTGGGATTGAATCCAGAATTTCCAGATTCTTCGGAAAAGGACTGTAAACGGCCAGATCGGAAGTCAGGGTATCAGGAACCACCATCACATCTTTAACTCCCACCCGGTATCCATCCACCCTGTTCAGGGCGTAAAGCGTGTTTTTTTGTTCCTTGGAAAAACGGGAGTTAAAGCTATCAAGCTCGGCTTTGGTGTTAAGGCTGTCTATATGGTAATTGATCTCCAGTCTCTTGTCTTTCTTTATTTTCTCGACGTCCACATTTTGAAAATCTGGAATAGTATCGTTCACCTTGTTTTGCAGAATAGGTTTGTTGGTCTTTTCAGCTTCCGGAAGACAGGAAAATAAAAGCAAACAGGATAACATTCCCAGGATGGGAGTTAACTTCTTCCTTTTTAATATTGATAAGATTCCGGACAAAACAGGGGGCTTTTAAAGATCTTTCGATCTGATGTTTGATAGTGCTAAATTAAATTCCGGGGGTTCCTTTATCTGCCAAAAGAGCGTTAATACTTTGTTGAAATTCTTTTAAAGCCGCTTATACCCTAAGGTTACAGCGCTTTATTCCTTCTTCCGCAGAAAAATTCCTTCATATTTAACATGTACAAATTTTAGGCCGCTTCCATAAAATTCGCTGCAGTTTACTAACTTAAGTTGCTAAATTTCAGCAGTATGGAAAACAGGAGAAGTTTTATAAAGAGGTCGGGGCTTTTTCTGGCCGC
>JBAWAB010000005.1:0-23095 GCA_049589035.1 Salegentibacter sp. | reverse complement strand
CTTGGTAGGAATGCTCAATTTTGGAAAATATTGTTCAGAAAAAGAAATTTTTAGCCCCGGAATAAAAACTTTTCACTTCAGGCTCAAATCATTAAATTTGCAATCCGCGGCGGGACCGCGTGAAATTAAATCACAGTAGAGACTATGTTTGATAATTTAAGCGATAAGTTAGATAATGCCTTACACGTCCTCAAGGGACACGGGCAGATTACCGAAGTAAACGTAGCCGAAACTTTGAAAGAAGTAAGGCGGGCGCTTGTTGATGCCGATGTCAATTATAAGATTGCCAAGGATTTCACTAATGTGGTGAAAGAAAAAGCTCTTGGACAAGATGTATTGACTGCCCTCAAGCCGGGCCAGATGATGGTGAAGCTTGTAAAAGACGAGCTTACACAGCTGATGGGAGGCGAAGCCGAAGGGATCAACCTTTCCGGAACTCCATCTGTGATCCTGATGTCGGGGCTGCAGGGTAGTGGTAAAACCACTTTCTCGGGGAAACTGGCCAATTATCTCAAGAAGAAAAAGACCAAGAAACCACTTTTGGTGGCCTGTGACGTGTATCGACCTGCGGCGATTAATCAGCTTCACGTAGTTGGAGAGCAGGTGGGCGTTGAGGTATATTCCGAAGAAGGCAACCAGGATCCGGTAGCTATTTCGAAATCGGCAATTGCCTACGCCAAAGAGAATGGTCATAACGTGGTGATCATCGATACCGCCGGTCGTCTGGCTGTTGATGAAACCATGATGACCGAAATTGCGAATATCCACAAGGCGATCGAGCCTCAGGAAACCTTGTTCGTAGTTGACTCCATGACCGGTCAGGATGCGGTGAATACAGCTAAAACCTTCAACGAAAGATTGAATTTCGATGGGGTGATCCTTACCAAACTTGATGGTGATACCCGAGGTGGTGCGGCTATTTCAATAAAATCGGTAGTAAATAAACCAATCAAATTCATCGGGACCGGTGAGAAGATGGACGCTATTGATGTGTTCTACCCTTCCCGTATGGCCGACAGAATTCTGGGAATGGGAGATGTTGTGTCTCTTGTGGAACGCGCCCAGGAACAATACGACGAAGAAGAAGCGCGAAAACTTCAGAAGAAGATCGCAAAAAATAAATTCGGATTCGATGATTTTCTTAATCAGCTTCAGCAGATCAAGAAAATGGGATCTATGAAAGACCTGATGGGAATGATTCCCGGAGCCGGAAAAATGCTGAAAGACGTCGATATAGATGACGATGCTTTTAAAGGAATTGAGGCGATCATTCATTCGATGACTCCAGAAGAAAGAAGCAACCCTAAGATCATTAATTCCAGCCGTAAGAAAAGGATTGGGAAAGGATCGGGAACTTCGGTGCAGGAAGTGAATCAGCTGCTCAAACAATTCAATCAAATGGGCAAAATGATGAAGATGATGCAGGGTGGCGGCGGCCAGAAGATGATGCAGATGATGAAGGGGATGAAGTAAGTTTGCAGTCGCAGTTAACAGCAGGCAGTAAATAAAAAGTGATCGGTAAGATAATATGGACTACAGATCTCTGAGAGCTTATGAGGTTGGATTTGAGCTGGCGATGGAGATCTTTGAAGTTTCGAAAAATTTTTCTACAGAGGAGAAATATTCGTTGACCGATCAAATAAGAAGAAGTTCGAGATCTGTTTGTTCTAATATTGCCGAAGCTTACCGGAAGAGAAAATATCCGAATCATTTTATGAGTAAATTGACGGATAGTGATGCTGAAAATGCCGAAACGCAGACTTGGGTGGATTTCGCCTTTGCCTGCAATTATTTAAACAAAGAAACTCAAGAGATCCTCATTGCCTAAAGTCTGGAGGTGGGGAAACTTTTGAATTATATGATCAATAATCCCGGCAGGTTTGGAGTTGTTAAAGAATAACTGCATACTGCGACTGCCAACCGAAAACTGACAATGACAATACTAGACGGAAAAAAGGTTAGCAACGACATTAAGAATGAGATCGCTGCTGAAGTTTCAAAAATGAAAGATCGCGGTGAAAAAGTGCCACATCTCGCGGCCATTATTGTAGGGAAAGATGGTGCCAGCCTTACCTATGTCAGTAGTAAAGTGAAGGCCTGTGAGCGCGTTGGCTTTGAATCTTCTCTCTTTAGATTGCCAAATACCGTAAGCGAACTTGAGTTACTTGACAAGATCGAGGAGCTGAACCAGAATGACGATATTGATGGTTTCATAGTTCAATTACCACTGCCGCCGCAGATCGATACTCAAAAAGTACTTAATGCCGTAGATCCTGATAAAGATGTGGATGGTTTTCATCCCACTAACTTCGGAAAAATGGCGCTCGATATGACCACTTTTATTCCTGCGACTCCTTTTGGAATCCTGGAATTACTGGAGAGATATGATATTCCTACTAAAGGAAAACACACTGTCGTGATAGGCCGCAGTTACATTGTGGGTCGCCCTATGAGCATCCTGATGGGGAGAAGCGGTTTCCCCGGAAATTCTACCGTTACTCTTACTCACGAGTTTACCAAAAATATCACTCAGATCACTTCCCAGGCCGATATCATCATTATTGCCGTAGGTATTCCCGATTTCCTTAAGAAGGAAATGATCAAGGACGATGCGGTGATCATCGATGTTGGAATTACCCGTGTTCCCGACGACGAAAGCCCGAAAGGCTATGTGATCAAGGGAGATGTCGATTTTGATAATGTTAAAGACAGGGCTTCCTTCATCACGCCTGTGCCAGGTGGAGTAGGGCCAATGACTGTTTCCATGCTTCTTAAAAACACCCTGTTGGCGAGGGAGCGCCACAGAGCGGCAAGAAAATAGCCCAAGCGGTTTAGGCTTCTTCCAGTTTCCAATCCAGGTAATGGTGCAGGTCTGATTCTATGAACCTCATGGCAATAGTCATAATAGCAAAATCGTCAACATAACCAATTCCGGGAATGAAGTCGGGCATGATATCCATAGGGTTCAGGACGTACAATAGTGAAAAACCTATAGAAGCAATGGTAAACCAGGGCACGTTGGTGTAGGCACCCTTTCGGTAATCCTTCAGCATTCCGAACATGATCTTGGCCAATTCGGCATATTTTCGAAGTGTGCCAGAATTTGTAATCTTGTTGGAGATCTCTTGCTGGCTGTCTGCTGCCAGTTCCAGGTCGTCATTCTTGATCTTTGCTGCCCCGGATTTTACGTATTTTTCACTTATTTCTTTTTTCTTTTTGCTGAACATATCTTTTCTGTTTTAGTTGTTTATAATTTTTCTTGTGCATTGCCATACTCTTTTTTGTAGATCTTCAGGATCAACAGAAAAAGAGATACCAAAAGCGGTCCAAAGATCAGGCCGATAAATCCGAAAAGAGGTACTCCTACAAGTACTCCAAAAAGAGTGATCAAAGGGTGTACACTGGCGAGCCTCTCCAGAACGTACAGCCTTATCAGGTTATCGGTGACTCCAACTACGGTAAAACCATAGATGATAATTGCTATTCCCTGCCAGCTGTCTCCCTGTGCAAAAAGCAGTATGGAGACAGGAATGATACCGATTGCTGTGCCTATAAACGGTATCATAGAACCTATAGCTGTGATCACGAACCAAAAGAAAGGATCGGGTACTCCTAAAACCAGATAGCCAATAAGGGCAATTACGCCCTGCGATAATGCTACCAGCGGAATTCCGAGGGCATTAGATTTTACCAATTCGTCACTTTCGTCGCCAATGGTCTGGAGGTTATCTTTGCCCAGGGGAATGTATTGTATCAATGAAGATTTCAGCGAATCAATATTGATCAACATATAGTACAGCATAAAATACATGATCCCGATGGCTATAAATACATCAAACGTGCCTCCTGCAAGATTCTGAAGGCTCTTAGAGGTCCAGCTGGTGATCGCAGAAGTATCAATGGAAGCACTGATATTGTACCCCAGATAATGCTCGACCTTATCCAATTGCTCTTTTAGTGCTCTTATCACTCTTTCAGAGTTGGCCACCGCTTTCCCGATCTTGGAGGTAAGCATGATCACAATAAGACTTACCGGAACCAGAATCCCGATGAAAGAGCCTGCCATAAGCGTACTTGCTGCAAGGCCTGCGCTCCAGCCCCGGGCTAGTAATTTTTTCATCCAGTTGCGCATCAGCACATACAGGGTTACGGCCCCTAACACTCCCGAAAGGTAAGGTATGATTTCCCTAAAAATTAAAACCCCCAAAAACAAGATCAGGAACAGTACAAAGATCTGTCGTACCAGGGCTGGTTTTAATTTATCCATATAAAAGTCTGGTTGGTTAGATTTTAGCTGGCAAAAAGTTGGTCCATATTTTTAAAGGACTTGAATTCAAGGGCGTTTCCGCTGGGGTCTTCAAAGAACATGGTGGCCTGTTCTCCCGGCTGCCCTTCAAATCGTGTATAAGGTTCAATATTAAACTCAATGCCTTTGCGCTTTAGGAGCTTGGCAAATTCGTGGAAAACATCCCATTGCAAGACCACGCCAAAATGTGGAACCGGTACATCTTTACCGTCCACCAGATTGCTGTGTTTGGTTTCAGTTTCTTTAGGTTTTTTATGGATTACCAGCTGATGGCCGAAGAAGTTAAAATCTACCCACTGGTCACTGCTTCTGCCTTCCCCGCAGCCAAGTACATCAGTATAAAACTGGCGCGCCTTCTCCAGGTCATCTACAGGTATGGCCAAATGGAATGGTTGTATCTTCATTTTTGGTTTTTTCGGTTAGAAAACGGAAGAGACTTCCGGGAACATTATTTGTACCTGAAGGTGCTCTTTAATAAAATTAAGAAGATAAGTCTACATTCGGGGCAGAGGCCGCGCTAATAATCTGTTAAGATTTCCTGTCACGCCGCTTCCTGCCTTTGAAGCTCTTTCTTTCTCTGGAGCTTCTTTCGGGCCGGGTTTGGCTGTTTTCTTTAGACAATTTTGACGCTTCTTCCGTTTTGCTGGACTCATCTACCATCCTGTTGATGGTGTCAAGTTCCTCTTGAGTTAGATCCCGCCATTTACCTACGGGCACGTCGAGCATTACATTCATGATACGGATGCGCTTTAAAGCGGTTACCTCGTAGCCAAGGTACTCACACATTCTCCTGATCTGCCGGTTAAGCCCCTGGGTGAGGACGATGCGAAAATCGTGTTTCCCTAGTCGTTCTACCTCACATTCCCGGGTTACCGTATCCAGAATGGGTACGCCGCTGCTCATTCTCTTTAGGAAATCGGGCGTCACAGGGCGATTCACACTCACCACATATTCCTTTTCGTGATTATTTCTGGCCCTCAGAATTTTGTTCACGATATCCCCGTCATTGGTCAAAAAGATGAGCCCTTCGCTGGGCTTATCAAGTCGGCCAATGGGAAAAATGCGCTTCGGGTAATTAATATAGTCGATAATATTGTCCTTCTCCACGCGCGTATCGGTAGTGCAGACGATCCCCGCTGGTTTATTGAACGCCAGGTAAACATTTGGTTCTTTCTTTTCTTCTTCGGAAATCAACTTACCATCAACCCGCACAACATCGCCGGGAGCGATCTTCGTTCCCATTTCCGGAACCTGTCCGTTTAAGGTGATGCGGCCCTGTTCTATGAGTTTGTCTGCTTCGCGGCGGGAGCAGAAGCCAACTTCACTTAAATATTTATTGATGCGGGTAAGCTTGGTTTCAGACATAGAAATAAATTCTGCGGCAAAGATACGAGATTTGAACAGGAATTCCTTTATCAGGCAGAAAGCCGGCAAGCAGGAGAAATTATACGGAAAAGCGAAAAAATATTTTTCTCAGGCAACCTTTTGTAAATTTAGTGCGTCTATGTTAATAGAGGGCCAAAAAAAATCCGGTGAAAGTAATTCAACTATTTAGGAACGAAGCCAAGCTCGTAAAACGTGCTGCCGCGAACGACCGCGAGGCACAGCGGCAGCTTTATGAGCTTCATTCCCCGAAAATGTTAAGCATTTGCCGGCAGTATATAAAAGATCTTCATCATGCAGAAGAGGTGATGCTGAATGGATTTCTGAAGGTGTTTACACATCTGAAAGATTTCAGGAATGAAGGCAGTTTTGAAGGCTGGGTGCGGCGCATCATGGTTCGAGAGGCGATCTCCTTTTTAAGGCAACGTAAAAATATCGAATTTCAGGAGGAAGATATGGCCGGTTATGCCCAGGTTTCCGACGATATCTCTTCAGAATTGAACGCGGCCCATATCCAGCGCCTCATCGATGATTTGCCTGAAGGTTACCGCATGGTCTTCGTGCTTTACGCAATAGAAGGATATAAGCATTCTGAAATTGCAGGAATGCTGAAGATAAGTGAGGGCACCTCGAAATCGCAGTTGTTCAAAGCTAGGAAAATACTGCAGGAAAAATTAAAATCACAAATTACAGCAGACTATGGCACCAATTAATTTTGAAGACAGGATGAGGGAAGAGCTGGAGAAGAGAAGAATAGAACCTTCTGCCGAAAGCTGGGAGAAACTTTCTGCCAGACTGGATGATTCAGCAAAAATCAGCCGAAAACCGCGGTGGTGGATGATTGTAGCTGCCATTCTCCTGTTGGCATTGCTCGCCGGTGGCATTTACTTTCGGCCCGTGAACCCGGTCACACCTGCGGTGGTGGATGGCGCAACGGAAGAACCTGTGGAAAAGCCTGCCGAAAATCTCGAATTTCAGCCTTCAATGCAAATAGCTTCGGAAGAAACTCCTTCTGCCTCCACGAAATCTGAAGTAGAATCTGACAAAGTAGGGCAGGTAAAAACTGCAAAAACAGCAATAGCTTCAGCAGTTGCTTCCGAAGAAAAAAGAAGAAGGGAAATAAGCCCAATTTCATCTACAGCTTTAGAGAGGGGAAGAGCTGAGGAGGTTCTTCTTCCGCAGAAAACAGAAGAATTCCTAACTAAGACTGATAGGAATGCAGCGACGAAAACTGCTGAAGTGAGCGATGCTGAGGTGGAAGCCCTGCTGGCTGAAGCAAATGCCAAAATGGAAAAAGAAAGCCGTACAAAACCGTCAGCAGTTTCGGGTAGAAAATTACTGGCAGAAATGGAAGACGATGAGCAAGAATCGATAAAATCGAAGGCTTTTGAATATCTGAAAGAAGGCTTTCAGAAGGCAAAAAGCGCGGTCGTACAGAGAAACGAATAAATTTTTCATCACCAAAAGGGTTATTTATCAATCAACTTCCGGAGAAATGATTCCGGAGAAAAAATCATCATCATGAAAGCATTAATTTTTTACGTTGCAGTTACTTTTTTCACCTTGAGCAGCGAGCTGGTGCAGGCTCAGGAACAGAAAGAGCCGACACGGCAGGAATATCTTGAAAATCAGAAAGAGAAGATCCTCGAAGAGGAAAAGGGAAAGCTCAAGGCGAAGTTGGCAGGTATTAACCGCAGGCTTGAAGAGGATGAGATCTCTCCATATGAAGCTGACAGGATGAGGAAAGAGGAGGCTGAAAAACACGCGCTCAACATCAAAAATCGCACTGCGATCCTGGAAAATGAGGTGGCTCTTCAGGAACGGAATTCTGAAAGCGGGGGTTATCAGGCTTATATCGGGCTTGGGGAAGACGGGAAAGCCCTCACTTTTAAGGTGAATGGCGAAAGGGAAAGAAAATACGACAAAAGAACCTATAGCGATATTGTGCTGGCGGCGGGCTTCAATAATGCCCTGGCTGATGGGCAAGGCCTGAATGACTCCGATTTTAAGATCGCCGGCAGCCGTTTTTTCGAGATCGGCTGGTCCTGGAGGACACGGGTTTTCGAGAATTCCAACTGGCTGAGAATCAAATACGGTTTTTCTTTTACCTTCAACGGTTTGAAGCCTACTAATAATCGCTATTTCGTCGAAGAAGGAGATCAAACGGTGCTTCAGGAATATTCCTTGAACCTGAAGAAATCGAAGTTTAGAACCGATAATCTCGTATTTCCATTTTATTTTGAAGTTGGGCCTTCTCAGAAAAAGGAGTCGGAAACCAGCATTCGATATTCTACTGCCAACAAATTCAAACTTGGCCTGGGAGGATATGCCGGTTTCAATATTGGAGAACGCCAAAAGCTGAAATTTGAGGAAAACGGGGAGAATGTGAAGCAAAAACTCAAGAACGACTATAATACCAATGACGCAGTATACGGCCTTGCTGGTTATGTGGGTTGGGGCGGAGCGACCCTTTACGCCAGGTATGGTCTTAACTCGATCTTTAGAGATAATCCGGTGGAACTGCACATGGTGTCTCTCGGTCTGAGATTTGATATCGATTAGCCAACAAAAATTTGTAATTTTGCATTAACTTTAAAGACCTCACAGATTTCTAAAACCTGTGAGGTCTGGCTTATTATTATAGATGCTGTGATCTCCAAATCTACCATAGACAATGTTTTTGAAACCGCCCGTGTTGAGGAGGTGATCGGTGATTTTGTGCAGTTGAAGAAATCGGGTTCTAACTTTAAAGGACTCAGCCCTTTTTCCGACGAGCGTACACCGAGTTTTATGGTTTCTCCTGTAAAGCAGATCTGGAAGGATTTTTCCAGTGGAAAGGGCGGCAATGTGGTGGCCTTTCTCATGGAGCATGAGCATTTCACTTATCCTGAAGCCATAAAATATCTGGCAAAGAAGTACGGAATTGAAATTGAGGAAACGCAGCAGAGCGATGAGCAGAAGCAGCAGGCCAATGAACGGGAGAGTATGTATCTCGTTTCGGAATTTGCCCGTGATGAGTTCCAAAAAACACTGCTAAAAACCGAGCGTGGGAAGGCCATTGGCCTCAGCTATTTCAAGGAACGCGGCTTCACCGATGAAACCATCCGGAAATTCGATCTGGGATACTGCCTCGATGAATGGGATTCCTTTACGAAGAAAGCCCTTGGAGAGGGTTATAAACTCGACTATCTTGAAAAGACAGGGCTGAGCATTGTAAAAGGTGAAAAGCAGTTCGACCGTTTCAAGGGAAGGGTGATGTTCCCTATTCACTCCATGTCGGGACGGGTGCTTGGATTTGGAGGGAGAATTCTGGGCAATGACAAAAAGGCTGCTAAATATCTCAATTCGCCTGAAAGTGAGATCTATCACAAAAGCAAGGTTCTCTACGGAATCTACTACGCCAAGCAGTCAATCGCGAAAGAAGATAATTGTTACCTGGTTGAAGGGTATACTGATGTGATCCAGTTTCATCAAAGCGGGATCGAAAATGTGGTTTCTTCTTCAGGAACAGCGCTAACTTCAGAGCAGATCAGGCTGATCAACCGGCTTACCAAAAATATCACCGTGCTTTTTGATGGCGATGCCGCCGGGCAGAGAGCTTCTCTTCGTGGGATCGATTTGATCCTCGAGCAGGGGATGAACGTAAAGATTTGTGCTTTTCCGGAAGGGGAAGACCCCGATAGTTTTGCCAGGAAAAATTCCGAAGAAGAATTGAGAGAATTCCTGGGTGAAAATTCGCAAGATTTTATCAGCTATAAAGCTTCGCTGTTGATGAAGGAGGCGAAAAGCGACCCGGTAAAAAAGGCAGAGCTCATCAGGGATATGGTGACGAGTATCTCTAAGATTCCTGACAATATTCAACAGGAGGTTTATCTGCAGGAATGCGCGCGCATCATGGATATTTCTGAAGATGTGCTTTTCACTACGCTTGCTCAACTCAATGCAAAAGCCGGGAAAACTGGCCCGCAGAAAAAACAGCGCTCGGAATCTCTTGAAGTTGTAAAGGAGAGTGAAAAACCGCGACCCAAGATCGATCAGCAGTACAAGCTGGAGCGGGATATTATTCGGCTGTTATTGCTCTATGGCAATCGCAAGGAAGAATTTGAAGACCTGTTGCTTAAGGAAAATGAACATGGCGAACTCGTGCTGGAGCCAGAGAAGCAGGAAGGAAAGGTATTCGAAAAAATATTCCTTGATCTTCAGGAAGATGAGGTGGCTTTTACCAATCCCGGCTTCCGGACGATCTATGAGCAGCTTATTCAAAAGCTGAACAGCGATGAAGAATTCAGTATAAAAAACTTTGTGAACGGCATAGATCCTGAACCGGCTTCAGAAGTAACCGATATTCTCATGGAAGAGGAGCGCTACCAGCTTCATGACTGGGACCGGATGGATATTTTTGTTAAGGAAAAAACAGATTCTATTGCGCGACTGGTGAGTGAAACCATTCTCACGTTAAGAAGGTATCTTGTAAGCCGCAAGATCGAAGAACTCAAGGAAGCGGTAAAAGAAAATTCCGATGAAGACCATTCTTCTACCTTACAGGATGTCATGGACTACCTGACGCTGAACAAAGTACTTTCAAATAAGCTGAATCGCGTTATGTAGTGTTGAGCTGCAGCAGCCTCGCCTGCGTGATAAGATCGGCTACATTGTCTACTCTCAATTTCTTCAGAAGTCTGGTTTTATAGGTACTCACTGTTTTTTCGTTAATGGAAAGTGCTTCAGCGATATCCTTATTTCGCTTTCCTGAAGAAATGAGGTTCAATACCTCGGTCTCCCGCGTAGAAAGCCTTTTGAATCTTGCTACCAGGCCTTTGCCCTGTGAGATCCCGGAGTTAAGGCGCTGAGTGATTTGTTGATTTAAGTAAATCCCGCCTCTTGCCACCTGGTAGATGGCCGCCTCGAGTTTGTCGGTTCTAACGGTTTTAGAAATATAACCTGCAGCTCCTGCCTTGATCGCACTAAGGGCGTACATCTCTTCGGGATGACAGCTGTAAATAAGGATCTTGGTTTGAGGATATTCTTTTTTGATCGTCCTGAGGGCATTAATGCCATTAATTTTGGGAAGATCGAGTTCCATGATGAGAACGTCCGGAACTTTGTTTTGCAGATAGCTAAATAGTTCGTCCCCCGTAGTAACACTGCCATTGATCTCGAGCGCAGGATTATTCCTGAGCACCGAGCCTATGCCTTTGCTGATAATCGGATGGTGATCGGCAATTAATACTGAATACATATTCTTTGGTTGGTTATAGACGCACCATAGCAGGGTTAGGTACCTGATTATCGTCTTAAAAATAACTGATAATCACGTTAAAACTCAACCAAAGACTCCTTATTCGATAAAAGGATTAATTCTTTAGATGAACGGGGATTTTACAAACCGGCAGAGGATCCATTTTATGTCTGTTCCTGATGTGAAGCCTGTTGTAAATTTTAAAAACTTCCAGTTCCCGGCCTGAAAATTGCTCTTCCTGCTTTCCTTGTTCCTGCATTTCCATAGCCCATTCCAGCTCATCATAGCTAGCGCCCAGCTGCACTTCGTCACTTCGGCTATCGCCAAAAAGTCCGTCGGTTGGGGGAGCTTGCAGGATCTCTTCGGGAACACCCAAAAAACGCCCAATTTCATAGACATCACTTTTCATCAGATCGGCAATGGGCGCAAGATCAACCCCACCATCGCCGTATTTGGTGAAAAAGCCAACCCCGAAGTCTTCTACCTTGTTCCCGGTTCCGGCCACCAGATAACCGTGCAGGCCTGCAAAATAGTATAAGGTGGTCATCCGCAGACGCGCTCTGGAATTTGCCAAAGCAAGGTCCAGCGTGTGCTTTTCTGAAGTTTCTGCTGAGGGTAATGTCGATTTGAAGTTTTCGAACACAGGAGTAAGATTTACCTCTACATTGCTCACATTGGCGTAGTGGTGCTTCAGCATTTGAATATGTGTTTGCGCGCGGGTCACGTGGCTGGTGTCCTGGTGAATAGGCATTTCGAGGCAAAGGGTGCGAAGCCCCGTTTTGGCACACAAAGCGGAACAAACTGCCGAGTCAATGCCCCCGCTTATCCCCACCACAAAGCCATTCATATTTGCTTTAGTAGCATAATCTTTCAGCCAGTTGGCAATATAATCTACGATCTTTTCCGTTTGCATAATATTGGGATTAAATTTCTAAACAATACCTTTGCACACAAATCTACTATATTCACCTAATTAATGAAAGTGGCGGGCGTTAAAGCCTTCCAAAGAACAAGGCTATGATGAGGAAAATTCTTCTTTTTGCAGTTATTTTGGCTCTTTTTTCATGTGAGGAGACTTCAAAGACCCAAAAGGAAATTGAGAAGGTGCCTGTGGATTTTAATGTGATAAGATTCGATCAGAAATTTGCCCAATCTAAGCCCGAAGATCTTCCGAAGCTTAAGAAAGATTATCCTTTTTTGTTTCCGAAGAAATATCCAGACAGTGTATGGTTAGAGAAAATGCACGATACCATTCAGCAGGAGATCAACACGGAAGTTGCGAAGTCTTTTCCTGATTTTTCTACGGAAACCGATGAACTCCAACAGCTTTTTCAGCATATCAAGTATTATTTCCCCCATTTTGAGGCGCCTACGGTGATCACGATCACTTCTGAAGTCGATTACAAACACAAGGTGCTGGTTTCTGACGATTATCTTTTCATTGCCCTGGACACTTATTTGGGCGAAAATCATCATTTCTACACCGGGCTTCAGGAATACCTGAAAAAGAACTTCAGAAAAGAACAAATTTTGCCCGATGTTGCCGATGCCTATGCCAAGGAATATGTGCCGCAACCTCCCTCGCGTACTTTTCTGGCGCATATGCTTTACTACGGAAAGATCCTTTATTTGAAAGATCTGTGGCTGCCTTCTGTTAGTGATGCAGAAAAGATAGGCTATACTAAAGATGAACTGAAATGGGTTCAAAATAACGAAGAGCAGATATGGCGGTATTTTGTTGAAAATGAACTTATCTTCGATACCGATTCCGAGCTTTTTTCCCGCTTCCTGTATCCTGCTCCTTTTTCAAAATTTCACCTGGTGCTCGATACGGAATCTCCCGATAGGGTAGGCCAGTATATCGGGTGGCAGATGATCAGGAAGTATATGGAAAAGAATAATGTTTCGGTGGAGAAAATGATACAAACCGATGCTGAAACCATCTTTAATAATGCGAATTATAAACCTAAGAAATAATGGCTGAATACAAGAAATCTGAAATAAATATTGAAGTAATCACCGATGAGAATCGCGTTCCAGAAGAGATTGTCTGGAGTGCTGAAGACGGGAATGTGTTTAAGGAAGAGGCAAAAGCGCTAATGCTTTCGGTTTGGGATAGTAAGGCAAAAGAAACTTTGCGCATTGATCTCTGGACCAAAGACATGCCTATAGATGAAATGAAGAAGTTTTTCCATCAAACGCTGGTTTCTATGAGCGATACCTTTCACCGGGCCACCCAGGACGAAAAGATGACAGCCACCATGAGGGATTTTTGCGATTATTTCGCCGAAAAACTGGAGATCACCCAAAAGTAATTGGATCGCCTGATCTTTATATACAACGCAGAATCCGGGAAGGCCAATGCCTTCCTGGACGCTGCTCATAAGATACTTGAACCTTCCACCTATAGCTGTGATCTTTGTAGTCTTACCTACGGGAAGTTTTCAGAAAAGAAGGAATGGAAACGGTTCAGGAGAAATTCGCCGGTTCCTATGGAGTTCCTGCATAAGGACAAATTTTTGAAAGCTTACGCGTCGAAATTTGGCTATAAATTTACTTTTCCTGCTATTCTTGCTTCTGAAAATGGCGACCTACAAATGTTGATCTCTGCTGAAAAACTGGGGGAGATGAAAGAATTGGAGGAGCTTATCGCAGCCCTCAAAACATTCTTTTGAAGGTTCCGCAGGAGTAAAAAAGAAAAATAGAAATCTCACAAAAATGATTTTCTAAATTCTCAGGATTTCGGTCAGGTCCCAATAGAACAGCCCGTTTTAATTTCCCGCCTGCAATTCCTGATTTATGCTGTCGATGTAACCCAGGATCTCCTCCTGGCCTATTCCAGAGGTTGCTGAGGTTATGAAAAATTCCGGCATTTCTGCCCAGGTTTGCAGCATTTCTTCCTGGTAATCGTTGATGTTCTTCTCAAGAACCTTTGGCTTCAGCTTGTCTGCTTTGGTGAAAATGATGCAGAACGGGATCTGGTGTTCGCCCAGCCACTGCATGAATTCCATATCTATCGCCTGCGGTTTATGCCGGCTGTCAATTAGGACAAAAGCACAAACCATCTGTCGCCGCTTCTCAAAGTAAGCGGTGATGAATTTCTGAAAAGTCTTTTTTGTGGATTTTGAAACCTTGGCGTAGCCGTATCCGGGAAGATCCACCAGGTGCCAATTCCCGTTGATCAGGAAATGGTTGATCAATTGTGTTTTTCCAGGTTTTGCTGAGGTTTTTGCGAGAGATTTTCGCCCGGTCAGCATATTGATAAGCGAGGATTTGCCCACGTTACTGCGGCCAATAAAGGCGTACTCGGGCAATCTGCTGTCGGGGCATTTTTCAACTTTGCTGTTGCTTATTACAAATTCAGCCGATTTTATTTTCATGGCAGAATTCTTAAAGGTCGCGTTTTTGTAACCAGCCGTAAAGAATGTCGTTGAAAAGGCCTGGGTGTTCCATCATGGCAGCATGCCCGCACTTGTCGATCCAGTAAAGATCGGAATTAGGAAGAAGTTTCTGGAAATCTTCGGCAACTTCAGGCGGGGTAACGTCGTCGTTTTTCCCCCAAATGATGCAGGTTGGGCTGTGCATTTTAGGAAGATCCTTTGCCATGTTGTGCCGTATGGCGCTTTTTGCGATGGCAAGGGTCTTAACAAGTTTGTTTCGGTCGCTTACGGTTTCATAGACTTCATCTACGATCTCCTTGGTGGCCACCTCAGGATCATAAAAGACATTCTGGGCTTTCTTCTTGATGAATTCGTAGTCACCACGTCGGGGATAACTCTCACCCATTGCGTTTTCATAAAGGCCCGAACTCCCGGTGATCACAAGGGCTTTTACTACTTCAGGGTAAAGCTTAGTGGTGAGTAGGGCGATGTGGCCTCCAAGGGAATTCCCTAACAGGATCACATCTTCAAAACCCTTCATGTCAATAAATTCCTTGATGTATTTGGCGAAAGTCCCTACGCTTGTTTTAAGCAGGGACATGGAGTACAATGGCAACTCAGGGATCAAAACTTTATAGCCTTTGGTGGGGAAAAAATCAACTACACCGTCAAAATTACTCAGGCCACCCATCAAACCATGTAAAATAACTATCGGGGTGCCTTCTCCCTTTTCTAAATATTTAAATTTTCCCTCTTGCCTTAAACTGTTTTTCATTGATACCCTTTGGCGTTTAGCAATCGCAAATATAGCGAATTCATTACAAGTATAAACAATTTTGCGCAATAGGTACGGGTTTTTGACAAAGCTTTAGCTGCTAAAATCACAAGGAATTCACAGCTTTTTTTGGGAAAATTTCCCCCACAAAAACAACCGCTTGAATGCTAAGGTGATAGCGCTATCCAAAAGTCTTTCAGCTATATAGATGGGCAAAACTTATCAACAAAGTGGTAAAAAGTGGTAAATTGTGGTAATATTTTCAATATATTTGACTTTGTAAAAGCAGTAAGTGGCAAATCTCATTGGGACATACGAATGCAAAGTTGATGCTAAGGGCCGGTTAATGGTCCCTTCTGCGTTAAAGAAGCAATTGGCGCCAATGCTGCAGGATGGATTTGTATTGAAGCGGTCGGTTTTTCAGTCTTGCCTGGAGTTGTATCCTATGGAAGAGTGGGATAAGCTGATGCGTAAAGTAAATAGTCTGAACCGTTTCAAAAAGAAGAATAACGATTTTATACGTCGTTTTACTGCCGGAGTGAAAACCGTAGAGGTTGATGCTAACGGCAGATTGCTTATTCCAAAAGATCTCGTGGGTTTTGCAGAGATCAACAAAGAAGTTGTTCTTTCTTCCGCGATCAAGATTGTGGAGATCTGGGATAAGGAAAAGTATGAACAAACACTTGATCAGTCTTCTGATGATGACTTTGCAGAATTGGCAGAAGAGGTGATGGGAAATGAAGATTTCGATGGAATATCATAATCCGGTTTTACTAAAAGAGTCTGTTGCAGGCCTTAACATCAAAGATGATGGGGTTTATGTAGATGTGACCTTTGGTGGCGGTGGGCATTCTGCAGAAATTCTCCGGCAACTCGGTCCTGAGGGGAAGCTTTACGCTTTCGATCAGGATAAAGATGCTCTGGAGAATAAGATCGATGATGAGCGTTTTACCTTGATAAATGAAAATTTCAGGTTTGTTAAGCGTTTTTTGAGGTTCTACGGTGTGAAACAGGTTGATGGTATTCTGGGTGATTTTGGGGTTTCTTCTCATCAGTTCAATGAAGCTGAACGCGGTTTTTCTACGCGCTTTGATGCACGCCTGGATATGCGAATGGATCAGAAAAGTAAGCTGAGCGCTTATGAAGTGATCAATGAATATGAAGAAGGGCAGCTGCGGAAGATGTTCTATGAGTATGCCGATCTTAAAAACGCACCAAAACTGGCTCGCATTATTGTGGAGGCGCGCAAAGATGCTTCTATTGAAACCAGTGAGGAGTTGAAGGAATTATTGAAGCCGGTGTTGTTCAAGGGGAAAGAAAATAAGATCCTTGCGCAGATTTATCAGGCTATTCGTATTGAAGTGAACCAGGAGATCGAGGTCTTGAAGGAATTTTTGCTTCAGTGTGAGGATCTGGTGGTGAAAGGTGGGAGAATTAGTCTTATTTCCTATCATTCTCTTGAAGACAGGTTGGTGAAGAGATATATAAGGAGTGGATTGTTTCAGGGAGAGCCGGAAAAGGATTTCTACGGAAATATTTCAGTGCCTTTTAAGAAGGTGAAGGGCTTGATAGTTCCGACTTCCGAAGAAATAAAACAGAATAACCGTGCGAGAAGTGCCAAGCTAAGGGTTGCGGAGAGAATATAATCGGGATCAAACCCGAAAAGATGTAGAGGAGAATGAACAGGGGTGTCTATAACATATTGAAAGCGAATTTCCTGGTGAACCGCGATGCGGTGGAGAACTGGAGATTTATTGTGTTTTGTACACTGCTGGCGATCATTATGATCGCGAGTTCTCATAGTGCCGAACGAAAAGTGCATCAGATCTCCAGTCTTAATGAAGAGGTGAGAGAGCTGCGCAGCGAGTTCGTCGATAGAAGGTCTGCTCTTATGCAGATGAAGATGGAATCTACTCTTATCCAGAAACTGAAGTTGAGCGGAATACAGCCTTCTGAAACTCCGCCCTACAAGATAAAAGTAAACCTTAGCGAGTAAATGGCAACATCTGAAAGGAAAATATTAAACAGAATGTATTTTGTGGCCGGTTGCCTGGTCCTTTTTGCTATTGGTGTGGCGGTAAAGCTCATGGATATACAGTTCGTAGATGGTGAGCATTACAAACAACTGGCGGAAGAAAGTACTTTCAGGAATTTCAAGATTCCTGCCAACCGGGGTAATCTCTACGATTCCAATGGCAGTCTTTTGGCGACCTCTGTTCCCGAGTACGATATTCGTTTCGACGCAGTGACGGTTTCAGATAAAGATTTCGAAGAGAACATCAGCGACCTTTCCAAGGCACTTGGCGGTATGTTTGGTAAATCGGCGAGTTATTATTCTCAGAAACTTCGCGCTGCCAGGGCTCATGGTCAGCGTTATTTGCTTATCGCCCGCAACCTGGGCTATTCCGAATATATGAAGGTGAAAAGCTTTCCTATTTTCAAACTTGGGGCTTATAAAGGAGGTTTGATCGTCGAGCAGCGTACGGTAAGGGAGCACCCACTGGGAAAAATGGGGGAGAGAACCGTGGGATATGAGCGAAAAGATGCAAACGGATATTACACCCGGGTTGGCCTGGAAGGGGCATTTAGTACCTATTTGAGGGGAACCGACGGGCACCGTTTAAAGCAGAAGATCGCCAAGGGCCAGTGGAAACCTATCAGTGATAATAATGAAGTGGAGCCTAAAGACGGCTACGACGTAATTTCTACTATAGATGTAAATATTCAGGATATCGCACATCATGCGCTTCTCAGACAATTGGAATATTTTGAAGCCGATCACGGCAGTGTGGTGGTAATGGAAACAAAAACAGGAGAGATCAAGGCGATGGCTAACCTTGGCCGCACCGAAGATGGTAATTACTACGAAAAAAGAAATTATGCAGTCTACGAAGCTCATGAGCCTGGTTCTACTTTTAAGCTGATGGCAATGACAGCGGCTCTGGAAGATGGTCGCGTAGATACCGCTCAGGTTTTCGACACCGAAAATGGCGTGGTTCGTTATTATGGAAGAGCTGTTCGGGATTCTCATCACGGCGGCTTTGGAAAAATTTCTGCTGCCCGGGCATTTGAAGTTTCATCGAATACCGCTTTTTCAAAGATTATTACCCAGGGCTATAAGAACGACCCTGCAACTTTTGTGGACAGGCTCTATAAAATGGGCTTGAACAAGAAGATCGGTCTTGATATAAAGGGAGAGGGGCAGCCAAAAATTCCACATCCCGGTGATGAGGGCTGGAACGGACTTAGCCTTCCGTGGATGGCCTTCGGTTATGGGGTGGCATTGACTCCTCTGCAAACCCTTGCGTTTTATAATGCCATTGCCAATGATGGCGAAATGGTAAAACCGAGATTTATTGAAGAAGTGAAAGAATGGGATAAGACCATTAAGAAAGTGGATAAAGAAGTGATCAATCCTCATGTATGTTCCGTAGAAACGGCGAGAAAAGTTCGCAATATGATGAAGCACGTGGTGCTTCGCGGTACTGCGGCCAATATTTATACCCCCAACTTTTCAATGGCCGGAAAGACCGGAACCTGCCAGACAGAATACTGGAAAGGCCCCGGTAGATATATTGCATCTTTTGCAGGTTATTTCCCGGCTGATAATCCCAAATATTCTTGTATAGTGGTTATTCATAAGCCGAAGAGAAGTAAAGGTTATTACGGGAATATCGTGGCGGCTCCCGTATTTAAGCAAATCGCCCAGAAGATCTATACCGACACGCCTATCATGGATACTTTGCCAGATCTGAAGATCGAAAATAAGGCGGTAGACAGGGATTTTGATAAATACTACGCCAAGATCCAAAATGAAAAGGTGTTGATGCCAAATGTTGTCGGGATGCCGGCTATGGATGCGGTCTCTTTATTGGAGAATCTCGGCCTGAAGGTGAATTTTCACGGAAAAGGCCGCGTGAGAAGACAATCGGTTTCTGCCGGTCAGAAGATAAGAAGTAACGAAACGGTAAACCTGAGTTTAAGTTGATAGTTTTAAAAGACATATTATACAGAGTGAGAATGGAGGCCGTGGCTGGTAATACTGCCGTGGCTATTAATAACCTGCATTTCGATTCGCGCAAGGTGGAGCTAAACGATTGCTTCGTGGCAATTCGCGGCACCGTTTCCGACGGGCATGATTTTATAGCAAAAGCAGTAGATCAGGGCGCTCTTGTGGTGGTTTGTGAAGAATTGCCGGACAACGTTGTCAACGGCATTACCTATGTGCAGGTGAAAGATTCCAAGGAAGCGCTGGCCTATATGGCGGCGAATTATTACGGAAATCCTTCTGAAAAACTGCAACTGGTAGGAGTAACCGGCACCAACGGTAAAACCACTATCGCCACGTTGCTCTACGATCTTTTCAGTAAGGCGGGGTTCAAGGTGGGTTTGCTTTCTACCGTGAAAGTGATGGTGGGAGATCAGTCTTTCGAGGCTATCCGTACCACGCCCGATTCTATTACGATCAATTCTTACCTCAAACAGATGAACGATACAGGAGTGGAATTCTGCTTTATGGAGGTGAGTTCTCATGGGATCGATCAGCATCGTACCACCGCGCTGGAATTTGCCGGGGGAATTTTCACCAATCTCTCCCATGATCATCTCGATTATCACAAAACTTTCGCGGAATATCGCGATGTCAAGAAACGCTTCTTTGATGAGCTGCCCGCTTCGGCTTTTGCTTTGGTAAATGTCGATGATAAGAACGGGCGGGTGATGCTTCAAAATACAAAAGCGAAGAAATATACCTACGCCTTAAAATCATACGCCGATTATAGAGCGCAGATCCTGGAAAATCAGTTCACAGGTTTGCTGCTGAAGGTGAATGATCAGGAGGTCTGGTCTAAGCTCATCGGAAATTTCAATGCCTATAATGTGCTGGCGATCTATGCCGCGGCCGATCTTCTTGGATTGGGAGCCATGGAAAGTCTGAAGATCATCAGCGAACTGAATTCGGTGAACGGAAGATTTCAGTATGTAATTTCTCCGAAGGAGAAGATCACGGCTATTGTAGATTATGCTCATACGCCGGATGCCTTGAAGAATGTGCTGGAGACGATCAATGCTATTCGTACCCGCAACGAAAATCTCATTACGGTAGTAGGTTGTGGCGGTGACAGAGATAGGACCAAAAGGCCCAAAATGGGGCATATTGCTTCGGCTTTAAGTTCAAAGGTCATTTTCACCAGCGATAATCCGCGTACCGAAGACCCTGAGAAGATCATCGAAGAAGTGGAAGCAGGCGTTGAGCCTCAGAACGTAAAAAAGACAATTTCGGTCACCAACAGAAAGCAGGCTATTAAAACTGCCTGCCAGATGGCCGAAAAAAACGATATCATTCTCATTGCCGGGAAAGGCCATGAGACCTATCAGGAAATAAACGGAGAACGTTTCGATTTTGATGATCTCAAGATCGTAAACGAATTTTTAGAACAACTGAATAAGTAAGATCGGGAAACCGAAGCTAAGAAAAAACATGCTTTACTACCTTTTTCACATATTAGAAGAAAGATATCACCTCCCGGGAGCGCAGTTGTTTGAATACATTTCATTCCGCTCGGCGATGGCAATTATTTTGTCGCTCGCTATTTCTACTATCTACGGAAAAAAGATCATCAATTTCCTACTGAGCAAGCAGGTGGGTGAAAGCGTTCGCGAATTGGGCCTTGAAGGTCAGACTGAAAAAGCCGGAACGCCAACGATGGGCGGGATCATCATTATTATTGCTACCATTATTCCGGTGTTGCTTTTCGCGAAGCTCGAAAATATTTATGTGATCCTTTTGCTGGTCACCACCCTCTGGATGGGCGCCATCGGTTTTATTGACGATTATATCAAGACCTTCAAAAAAGACAAAGAAGGACTTAAAGGGATTTTTAAGGTGATAGGGCAAATAGGACTTGGTCTTATCGTCGGTCTTACTATTTATTTTCATCCGGATATCACCGTTAAGGAAGAAACAAACCAGTCTCAGCACCAGCAGGAAGTGGTAGCTCCCGGAGGGCTCAGGGAAATGGGGCCGGAGCTGAAAAGCACCACGACTACCATTCCGTTCGTGAAAAACAACGAATTTGACTACGCCAGCCTTATCACCTGGATAAGTCCGGATCTGGCTAAATATGCATGGCTCATCTTTATCCCTATCGTGATCTTTATCGTGACCGCCGTCTCGAACGGAGCCAATCTCACCGATGGAATCGACGGGTTGGCGGCGGGCTCTTCGGCAATTATCGTGTTGACATTGGGGATTTTTGCCTGGGTTTCGGGTAACATCATTTTTTCAGATTATCTCAACATCATGTACATCCCGAGATCGGGTGAAATGACTATCTACATCACTGCTTTCGCAGGTGCCCTGGTTGGTTTTCTGTGGTATAACACTTACCCGGCGCAGGTTTTTATGGGCGATACGGGCAGTTTGACCATCGGCGGTATTATCGCGGTGCTGGCCCTGGCCACCCGCAAGGAATTGTTGATCCCTATTCTCTGCGGAATCTTCTTGATCGAGAATCTTTCAGTGGTGTTGCAGGTGGGGTGGTTTAAAATGACCAAAAGGAAGTATGGCGAAGGAAGAAGGATCTTTTTAATGTCTCCCTTGCACCATCATTTTCAGAAGAGAGGCTACCACGAAAGTAAGATCGTGGTGAGATTCTGGATTATTGGGATCGTTTTGGCGATCATCACTGTGGTGACGCTCAAGGTAAGATAGAAAAACAGAAGTGGTGGCGAACAAGAGGATAGTGATATTGGGAGGTGGAGAAAGTGGAGTTGGCACTGCAATCCTGGCAAAGAAAGAAGGCTATGACATTTTTCTTTCCGATAAGGGAAAGATCAAAGACAAGTATAAAGAAGTTCTTGAACATATTGAGATTGAATGGGAAGAGCTGCAGCACAGCGAGGACAAGATCCTTCAGGCTTCCGTGGTGATGAAAAGCCCTGGGATTCCTGAGACTGTGCCGATGGTTCAAAAGCTGCTGAAGAAAGGCGTGCCGGTAATTTCGGAAATTGAATTTGCCTCGGCCTATACTTCAGCGAATATCGTTGGAGTCACCGGCAGCAACGGGAAGACGACTACCACGAAGCTGGTACATCATATACTGAAGTCCGGAGGGATTTCTGCAGGTATGGCCGGAAATATCGGCGATAGTTTTGCCAAAATGGTGGCTGAAAAGGAGTTTGACTGGTACGTCTTGGAGCTAAGCAGTTTTCAGTTGGACGGAATTGTGGAATTTAGGCCGCATATCGCGATTCTCACGAATATCACTCCAGATCACCTGGACCGGTATGACCATAAGCTTGAAAACTATATTGAATCGAAATTCAGAATTGTAAAAAATCAAACCGCGGCAGATTATTTTATTTATGATGCCGATGATAAAAATATAACCGGCTGGCTGGAAAAAAATCCTATAAAATCTCAGAAACTGCCCTATTCCCTGGAGAAGAAAGTGGAGGCGGGCGCCTATATAGAAAACGAAAATATTGTAGTAAACATCAATAACACCGAATTTAAAATGCCAACATCAGATTTAGCCCTTGAGGGTAAACACAACACTAAAAACGCGATGGCTGCCGCTACAGTAGCCCAGTTGCTCCGCATCAGGAAAGAAACTATTCGTGAGAGCATGGAGAACTTTCAGGGGGTGGAACACCGCCTGGAAAAAGTACTGAAGATCAACAATGTTCAGTACATCAACGATTCCAAGGCTACTAACGTGAATGCTACTTTTTATGCCCTGGAGAGCATGGGGTCTGAAACCGTGTGGATCGTTGGCGGGGTAGACAAGGGCAATATCTATGATGATCTGTTGCCATTGGTGAACGAAAAAGTAAAGGCGATCATCTGCCTTGGGGTTGATAATGCTAAAATTCTCAATGCCTTCGGAAACTGCGTTGATACGATCGTAGAAACTCAGTCGATGAGAGAGGCCGTGCAAATGGCCTATAAAATTGCTGAAAGAGGAAATACTGTTTTATTGTCACCAGCCTGTGCAAGTTTCGATTTGTTC
>JBAWAB010000004.1:0-2710 GCA_049589035.1 Salegentibacter sp. | reverse complement strand
TTTTTCCTTTTACATGCAGGAATAACGAACGAGCATTTTCTTCCTGGGCATATCCGGAAAAGGCAAGGAATAAAACAATGATCCAAAGTAGTTTTTTCATAATCTGCACTATTTTTTACTCCCAGATGTAAGTACCAACCGCACCGGCACTCAAGGAAGTTGTGATCCAGTTTCCGTTGTACTTAATATTGAACATTTCAAAGTTGGTACCGTCATTTTCCACGATCAACACCTTTTTCCCTTGTGGAGTACGGAAGGCCACGTTGTTTAGATTTCCTATAATATTACTGCCAATTCTAACGGAGCCGGCAGGTACAAATTTTGAAGCATGAGCAATGATGTAGTAACCTACATTCAGCGAATAGGAAGAACTTCCGGTAATAGTGACAGCTCCTTTACAAGTAGTACAACCGCCTTCTGTGTGAGGGCCAAAAGAACTATTATTAGCAAGATTCCACTCTAAAGCTGTTTTGCTCCAGTTGCGCATAGAGCCAATAACAACATTTTTAAGATGCCATTTGAGATCGCCTGAAAATTCTCCATTTGATGGAGTATATTGCTCTGTGAAATACAGATCTTTCCCGGGATAGGCATCATGTACTGTTGAAAGAGCACTGATATCTCCCGCATAGAGGTGAAAGGCCGTACCTTCAACAAAAGCCCTGGCTTCCTCATCTTTTAAAATTGACAAAGGATATTCCGGTTTATCGGCATTATGATCATAAATGATGATGCTGGTGCTAATATTAGCCTCCTGAAAAGCAGGTCCCAATGCTTCTCTTATAAAAGCCGCCTCTTCTTCGGCAGGCATCAACATACTGGGATTATTGCCAGGATGAAGAGGTTCATTTTGGGGAGTTATGGCATCAATCTTTATCCCCAGCTCCGCCATTTGCTGAATGTACTTTACGAAATACTGCGCATAAACCTCATAGAATTGTGGCTGAAGACTTCCTCCCTTACTGTTGTGATTGTCTTTCATCCAAACAGGAGGTGACCAGGGTGTGGCCATGATTTTTATATCCGGATTTATTTTCAGGATCTCCTGCAACAAGGGAATCAAGTCCTCCATATCAGGAGCCAGGCTAAACTCACTAAGATCCTCATCAGTTTGTCCCGGAGCAACATCATCGTAGGAAAATACCGATGCATTCAAATCGGAAGCGCCGATGCTGATCCTCAAATAACTAATGGCAATTCCATTTTCACCATCGCCGAACAGTTTTTGCAGCAACTCCTGCTTTTTTTCTGCAGTTAGAGCATTGATCACCTGTGCACTACCACCGGTAAGGGTAAACCCAAAGCCGGCAACCTTTTGGTAGGTTTGATCCGGGTTTAATTCTATTGAAGGATAACTGTTATTGGTATTTCCGAAAGCCAGTATATCGGTTTGTAACTGAAGTTTCGCCGATTGATCTCCCTTTGTAAGATAGAAAGCGACCTCATTCTCTGCTACCGGTGGTTCAGGTTTTACAGGTTCGGCAGGGGTATCATCTCCACTACAATTCAATGTCAAAGCCATTAATATTAATATACCAGGCAGTAATTTCATCTTATTCAATTTTTGAAGATCCATAATACAAAATAATTGAGTTCACATTATTACTGGTAAACCCGAACATAATCGACTTCCATGGTACCTTTATTAAAATCCGGATCAATAGTTCCACCGAAATTCCCTCCCATAGCAAGGTTGAGAATTATAAACTGATTGGAATCAAAAGGCCAGGTATTGGCATTCTTCTCTGCCGGATTATAGGTATAAAAAACTGTACCATCTACAGCAAACTGTATCTTGTTGGCAGACCATTCAGCTGAATATACATGAAACTCAGTAGAAAAATTAGGCACCATTTTAGTCCCGGTGTTTGTAGTAGCACCGTAGCTTGAGGGGGTATGCAGAGAACTATGGATCTTTCCGGGATCATTTCCCACTTCCTCCATGATATCTATCTCTCCACAGGCAGGCCAGCCCACAGTGCTAAAATTAGATCCAAGCATCCAGATGGCAGGCCAGGTTCCGCCACCTTCCGGTAGTTTCGCCCTTACTTCAATTTTACCATATTTAAAATTGAATTTGCCCTGTGTATTTAGTCTTGCAGAGGTATAAGTTGCTCCCTCGTAGTTCTCCTTTTGAGCCGTAATTTTCAACAAGCCATTTTCAACCACAACATTGTCTGACCTGGAAGTATAATATTGAGATTCATTATTGCCCCAGCCACCGGCACCAATATCGTATCCCCATTTGGACGAATCTGGAGCACCGCTACCATTAAATTCATCGGCCCAGATCAAGCCCGGAGCAACATATATAGTAATGGTTTTGCTTTGGGAAATAAATTTATCAGCCTTATAGGCAGAAACATAGATATCATAGGTCTTTGTGCCGCCACCTGTATAAGTATAGGGATAGGTGTTTGCGGAAGTTTCTACCTTTTCTCCATTTCCGAAGTTTATCTTATAGGAAGTAGCATTATCGGCTGAAAAATGAAGGGTAACTTTTCCGCTACCGTCTCCATTGGGATTAGCAGAGGATTGTCCCTGAACATCGACCGAAAGTACCAGATTCTTAGGAAGGTCGGTGCTTTCTTCACCGGGAGAGGAACTACTGCAACTTGCAAACAGAATTGACAAAAGGAGTACGGTTCCCCATCTGAAATTAGATAATTTCTTCATATGGAAAATATTAAGAGGATGGAATAAAAGCCGA
>JBAWAB010000003.1:0-19219 GCA_049589035.1 Salegentibacter sp. | reverse complement strand
AAAAAAGGTGGACTTTTTAGATCCACCTTTTTTTGCCCCAAATCTACCATGAACTTAACCTACTTATGTTATGGTGACTCTAAAGTAGTATAGAAGATCTCCGTGGCAAAATGTTTTAGATAAAGGTCTTGGGAATTCGTTAAGAGGTTGAGCCGGGGGGAATTTCCGTAGGAATTAAGATAATTTTAATAGTTTGAAAATGAGCAATTAAGATCATTTTGTAGAAAAGATGGCTTCCTCGTATGACAACAAAAATCCTGGCCAGGCTTTTCTTTTTGCTCCTCTTCTTGTCTCGTCCCGATAGCTATCGGGACAATGATCAAATATTTTTCAAGAAGTTTCTGAGATTCATTGCCTTTATTCTTCCTTGTTTAGCCTGTACAAGGCATCCTGAAGGAAAAATTGAAGCCGTGCCTCGTTTTTCAGGTCGAGCACGTTCTGCAAACGTGGGTCATTAATGACATAGTCGATCAATAGTTGGGCCTGCGCATCCGTAAGCTGCATTTCATCCTTCATATAGCTCATAGCATGCATCTCCAGGAACGCGATATTGCGTTGCTGTTTTTCTATCCTGATATTCCGTTTAAGCCTTTTGGTCCTGCCGTTGATAGCGTTCAAAATTGGGTCAACTTGCAGACTACCGCCCAAAAGTCCCAATAGGGATCAGCTTAAAATCACCGGCGGTCCTCAGTCTCCGCTCATTGGTTGTAAGTGTTTTTATCTTCTTCGGAATAATGCCCAGGGCGACAGCATTGATTTCTGAATGTCTGTTTAGCACGACTTCCTCTAGTTCTTCAGGCTTCTGAAGCATTTCAAAGAGCAGTGGCTGCTGCTGAAGTTCTTCGGGAGTGATAAACTTAAGAAGGTCCTGCATGCCACATGAGTAAGTAAGATGGTATCGCCGGTCTGCATGTTAAGTAGAAATCTTCCGGCAGTATCTGAAAAGGTGGTTTTCTGAGAGGAAATATTCCTGATGTGCACATTTTCAAGAGGGAATTTCTCAGTTTTAATACTTCCGGCTACGGGAATTCGATCCTGAGCAGAAATGCTGCAGAAGACAAAATACGACAGGAGGCACAAAATTGCTCTCATTCTAATTCGTTTTCAGAAATCCTGAGAAATCTGATAAAAAAATAATTGAAGTTATCCAGATAAATAAGTCGGACAATGTCTCCAGCTAAGATAAGCACCTCTTCAGAGGCTCAACTCCCTTTCACAAAGCAAGGAAAATTCTGTTTTTTTTCGGTGACACAGGGGGACTTCTTTTTTGACTTTGGGGATAACAAATTAACAACAATCGCTGGAACATGAGAGGCTTTTAGTTTTGGCATTCTGAAAAGCCTCCTTCCCCTCT
Source organism: Salegentibacter sp. (assembly GCA_049589035.1). Taxonomy (GTDB): domain Bacteria; phylum Bacteroidota; class Bacteroidia; order Flavobacteriales; family Flavobacteriaceae; genus Salegentibacter_A. Next base: position 17,865 of record JBAWAB010000003.1, on the reverse strand, counting down.
TTAAATGCATACCAGGCAATTCCCAGGCTGCCCAGAGCGTCGATATACGGAATTTGCCATATTTCGAAAACCAGGCTTGAAAACAGTAATATGAAGGACAGGTAAAAACAGGTTTTAGTACATTTTGCATCTGAAATTATAGGTTTGCTATCCAGCCTTTTTCCGACTTTCATTTTTTCTGAATACAGGAAGTACATGGTCAGAATAGAAACCGATGCCACAATGATCCCCGCAAGTGTTGTCGTAGGCTCCGATTGTTTAAAAAGAGCGATGCCGGCACCAGCTATCAACCCCGCCACAAGAAGGTACAAGGCAGTTCCAGTGATCTTTAAAGCGGTGATTTCAAACTTATCTCTTTGAACGATCTCACTTCTTTTCATCCGGTAGATCATATGGACGATCCCGATTCCGGAAAGAACTTCTACAAAGCTGTCTAGTCCAAACCCAAAAAGAGCAAGTGTTTCATCATTTGCCCCGAAAAAGGTTGAAACAACCCCCTCAGCCAGGTTATAAAAAATAGTTACAAAGCTTAATATCAGCGCATAGGTCAGCTTATTTTCAAATAACTTCATGTTTAAATAATAATACTGGGAATTTCCTTTTCCACTTTTTATGTTATAGAGGGTTCTTAGTGAGATATTAAATACATTTATCTTTCAGAAAGTTGTTTATGTCCGCAATAGCCTTCATCTCCAAAATCATTTTCAATCTGGAGAGTAGTATGAGTAATTTCAAATTTATCGTGAAGTTCTTCCCGAATATTGTAAAGGAATTTATCACTTTGTCCCTCCGGAACAACAAGGTGTGCAGTGAGCGCAGTTTCGGTCGTACTCATTGCCCAAACGTGAAGATCATGAACTTCTTCTACGCCCTTGATGGATTTTAAAAAAGAATTTACCTCCTTCAGATCAATATCTTCCGGCACGGCATCCAAGGCAAGTTTTACCGAATCGCGCAGAAGACCCCACGCGCCGTATACTATAACCGCTACGATGATAAAACTCAAAACCGGATCTATCCAGGTAAGATCGGTAAGTTTGATGATGAGTCCTCCCAGAACCACTCCTAAAGAAACCCCGGCATCTGCTGCCATATGAAGAAAGGCGCCCTTGATGTTCAGGTCTCCCTTCTGGCCTTTCATAAAAAGAAGTGCTGTAATTGTGTTGATGACTACTCCTATCCCGGCAACGATCATGATGATATTCCCCGGAATTTCAACAGGATTCTGTAATTTAAGAATAGCATCATAAACGATTATACCCCCGGCTGCTATTATTAGCACTCCATTGATAAGAGAAGCCATAATGGTTGTTTTTCTATAGCCGTAGGTATAATCTCCCGAAGGCCTCTTTTTTGCTGCCCATGTTGCCGCCCAGGCAAGAACCAGGCTTAGCACGTCGCTGGTATTGTGGCCTGCATCTGCTAACAAGGCTGAGGAATTTGCGGAGAAACCGTAAATCACCTCAACTATAACATAGGCTATATTCAAGCCGATACCTATAGCAAAGGCTTTTCCGTAGTTTTTTACCCCGTGATCATGTGAATGTCCCATATTCGAATGTAATTAATTCGTTAGTGCACAGCAATTGCAAATTTGATATTCCCTTTACTGCTATTACTTTTTTAATGATTTCCCGGTTTTGATCTGAAAAGCATCACTGACTTCCGACAAATAAATAATGCCGTCACCCGGTGTGGGTGTCTTGCCGTTTTCAAGAATAATATCTATTGCCGCTTCGGCCTCTTCGTTCTGACAAACCAGCTCCAGTTTTACCACAGGACTATCGGTTATATGAAAGTCCAGTGATGGCGAAGCAGCTTTGGCTTTAAACCTGCCCGTGCCTTCCCCTTTTGAAATGGTCATGCTCTTGAAGCCGGCCTCGCTCAGGGCCTCTACTATTTTTTGCACTCGATTTGGTTTTACAAAAGCTTTTATTTCTTTCATTTTTTCTGATTTTAGGTTTGAGGTTTTTGGGAAATCCAGGCTTGCGGCTTTCCTGTCCGCAAGCCTGGAGATCATCTTTAGTGGCTGTGCTCGGTACTTCCTTTTTTCATTTCTGAAATCAGGTAATAGGCCTTGTTCAGAACAACTTTCTCATTCTTCTGAAGAGGTTTTAAAAGCTTCAACTCAACCCAACCGTCATCTTCCTGCCCCGTGACGATTTTGAGCGGACTTAAAGCCCATTCCTCAGTTCCCTCTTCGGTAATCTTTCTGGCAGTGAAAATATAAGCCTCTCCGTCTTCAGTAATAATAGCCTCTTCCGGCACTGCGGTAACTTGGTTTTCAGAAGTGGCGATCTTGGCGGTGAGGTACATTCCGGGGAAAAGATTTCCATGTTTATTCTCAATTTCCGCATGAACGTGAACGGCTTTAGGATTCTTTTCAAAGGTTTTTCCTACGGAATAGATCCTGGCTTTCAGGTTCGATTCCGGAAGGGCTTCAATATTAAATTCCACAGTTTGACCTTCGTGAACTTTGCTCACGTCCTTTTCAAAAACCATCAGATCGGCATGTATATGTTCGATATTTACAATCTCGAACATTTCAGTTTGAGGCTGAACGAACTGGCCAACCTTGATATTCACTTTTTCCACGTATCCTTCAATAGGGCTCACCACTGGCACCTGGCTGTAAACATTGCCTTGTCTTATTCTGGACAAATTCAGGCGCAGTAAACCAAGCTGAGATTCCAAACCTTTCACCTGACCTTTGATGCTGTTGTAATCTGCTTCTGTTTCCTGGAATTTCTTCCCTGATCCAACTTCCGCTTCATAAAGACGCTTTTGACGTTGGTATTCTTTTTCCAGGAATTTCATTCGATTATAGGCATTTGTATACTCCGTCTGCAATTTGATGAGGTCGGGATGACTTAAATAGGCCAAAACGCTGCCGTTATTTACCTTATCACCTTCAATCACTTTAATACCCGTAACGTTGGCTCCAATAATGGCGGTAATTGCAGCCTCGTTTTGAGGCGGCACCCTAAGCTGCCCGTTGGCCTCTACCAAACCGGTAAGGCTTTTGGTAGGAAGGCTGTCCACCTTCAGCCCCAAAGCCTCGAATTTTTGTGGTGACAAATGCAGTTTCTGACTTTCCAGTCCGCCGTTTTGGTCATGATGGTTCTCACCATTTTCCGCGGCCTCTGCCGTTTCATGATGTTCAGCTGAATTTTCCTGTTTACAGGCACTCAAAGTAAGTATGACCAGCGCCGTGTACAAAATTGATTTTATATTGATATTCATAGTCTGCTTCTTTTATTATTTGGTGGAATTAAGGAAATATTGAAGTTCATATTTTGCCTCCAGGAATTTATTCAGGGCTTCCCAGGACCTGCTTTCGATCCCAATGGCATCCCTGACGGTCTGAAGAAAGGTAGTGTAATCAATTCCTCCCTCTTTAAAGGCGAAAACAGCCCCATCTCTTTGTTCTTTCGCAAGCGGAAGGGCTTCCTGAAGATAATATTGCCATGACTCCAGCCATTTGAGATATTGCTGCCGGAGATCCTGATATTGTGAATTTATCTGAAGCTGTTTTTCCCGGAAGTTTTGTTCGGCTATTTCAGTCTGAAGCTTTGCAGATTGCGCTTTTCCAAGTTCAGGACCGAAGAACAACGGTATTGAAATTCCTACCTGGAAATTGAAAAATCCGTCCTGTCCTGCGATCTTCTGCCTGCCGTACTCCGCATTCAGTTTTGGAAAAAAAGCTTTGGTACTCAGGTTCTGTTCTGCATCGGCCAATTCTACCTGCCGCTTGTAATACTGAAGCATCGGGTGACCCGAGATGGAATCTTTCCATTGCATCACCGGATCGTCAATCTTTTCCACTTCAGTTTCGGCTACCGTAAAAAACCGGTCGCTCCCCAACCAGAGGTTCAGTCTTTGCAAGGCTCCAAGATAATCGCGGTAAGCCTGTTTCTTCTGAAGACTTACCTGCCGCGCCTGGTTCCCGGCCGCCAAATATTCCAGCTTCGAAGAAGCCTCGGTTTCATAGCGAATGCGGGCGGCCCTCTCAAAATCGCTAAACACGGAGTCGAGTTCGACGTACAGCTCATACTTCCGTTTGGCAGTAAAAGCGTTCCCCCAGGCCTTCTTGACTTCCCTTTCCACCTGAAGTGCGCTCAGGTCATAGGCAGTCTTGCTCAGCGCGATCTTTTTGTTCTGCACCTTATTCTTTGCCCCTATACTGAACAAGTCGATATTTTGTTGCTGCACGCCAATGGTGGTATAAATACCTTCGTCCCCGTTACCGGAATCTGGCAATTCTTCCCCGCCGGTAAAAACACTGGTCGTTCCCAGGTTCCACGCCGTTTTCTTCAAAGCCTTCTGATTTTCAATTTCCAGTCGGCCGGCCTTCAGCTTCGGATAATTAGCCTTTGCTTTTTCCACCGCTTCCTGCAATGAGATCGGCTGAAGATCCTGTTCCTGCGTAATTGCATTTTTCACCATTCTGTCTTGAGCTTCCGCAGTTTTAGGAATAGCAAAAGAGCTTAAAGTGAGCAAAGCCAAAGCAACCGGAACAGATTTGGAACTGACCGCCCTCTTTTGAGGTTGCACTTTTCTGTTCCCTTTTCTTTTTTCCACGAAACTGTAAAGCACGGGAACTACGATAAGGGTAAGTAAGGTCGCGGAAATAAGTCCACCGATCACCACGGTCGCCAATGGCCTTTGAACCGAAGCTCCCGCTCCATGTGAAAGCGCCATCGGGGTAAAGCCCATAATCGCCGCCAGTGCCGTGAGCAAGATTGGCCGAATTCGTTCCTGCGTTCCTATCAATATTCGTTCTTTCAGGTCCATAACTCCTTCTTCTTTTAAAGAATTTAATCGGCTTATCAATACCAATCCGTTTAGCACGGCTACGCCGAAGAGCACGATAAATCCTACTCCGGCTGAAATACTGAAAGGCATACCTCGAATGGCGAGCGCAAATATTCCGCCGATGGCCGCTAAAGGCACCGCCATGTAGATCATAATCGATTGCGATAGTGAACCCAACGCGAAGTAAAGCAGCAGGAAGATCAGTGCCAGGGCGATGGGAACTACCACTGCCAGGCGATCTTTGGCCCTCTGCAGGTTTTCAAAGGCACCGCCGTAAGTGATATGATATCCCGGAGGAAGGTCCAGCTGGGCATCCAGTTTTTTCTGGATATCATTAACCATCGATTCCACATCGCGCCCTCTTACATTCACTCCCACATAGATCCTTCGCGAAGTATTATCCCGGGAGATCTGCATGGGGCCGGGCTGATAGCTGATATTAGCCACTTCTTTCAGAGGAATTTGATTTCCGCCGGGAAGATCGATCAGCAAATTCTTAAGATTGTTGATATTCTGACGGTGTTCCTTATCAAGGCGCACCACCATATCGAACCTTTTCTCGCCCTCGAAGATCACCCCAGCAGAGGCTCCGGCAAAAGCGGTACTGATGTATTGGTTCAATTTGGAAATCTTCAGACCATATTGCGCCACTTTCCGCCGGTTAAACCGAACGGTCATCTGCGGCAGTCCGGCGGTGGCTTCCATGTTCACATCACCTGCGCCAGGCACGGTTTTAATGATACTGGCCATTTTTGCTGCCTTTTCTGAAAGTACATCCAGATCTTCGCCGTACAATTTGATGGCGACATCTTCACGAACTCCCGTAAGCAATTCGTTGAACCGCAATTCCACCGGCTGACTGAAAACAAAGTTTACACCCGGAATCACAGAAAGCTTTTCCTTGATCTTTGCTACCAGTTCTTCCTTGGTATCGGCGGAAACCCAATTATCCTTGTTCTTGTCCAAAATGATGTAGGTATCAGCAATATCCATCGGCATTGGATCGGTCGGAATATCTGCCACGCCAATTCGGGCGACCATGGTTTCTACTTCCGGGAAATTATCCCGCACGATATTCTCTATTTTCTTTGAGGTTTCGATCGACTCACTGAGCGAACTTCCTGGCCTCAACAGGGCCTGCATCGCAATATCACCTTCATCAATGCTCGGAATGAATTCCCCACCCATTCTGCTGAAGGTGAATCCCGCGACCACAAGTAATACTACGGCAATGACTACGACGGTAATGCGGTAATTGAGAGATTTCAGAATCACCGGACGATATCCGCTATTGATCCTTTTCATCATTCCATTGCTAAAACCTGCAATCTTATCTTCGGCTTTATGGAACCAGTTCTTCTTTTTACCCGCCGGTTTCATGGTGAGCGCGGTGATCATCGGGACGTAAGTCAAACACAGAATGATCGCTCCCAACACGGCGAAACCGAAGGTGAAGGCCATAGGTCGGAACATTTTTCCCTCGATTCCGGTCAGGAATAAAATTGGGGTAAAAACGATGAGAATAATGATCTGTCCGAAAAATGCCGAATTCATCACCGTGCTGCTGGCATCGTAAACTACTTCGTCCATTTCGGCACGGTTATATTTGTGCTTCCCGGCTTTGATGCGCTTTTCTATTTCATGAACGGTTCCTTCCACAATGATCACCGCACCGTCGACAATAATTCCGAAGTCAATGGCGCCAAGTGACATGAGATTCGCCCAAACTCCAAAGGCTTTCATCAGAATGAAGGCGAACAGAAGCGACAGCGGAATAAGAGACGCGGTAACAAGCCCGCCGCGAAAACTCCCGAGAAGCAAGACCAGCACAAAAATGACGATCAGAGCACCTTCTACAAGATTTTTCTCGATGGTAGCAGTTGTTCTTCCAATCAATTCACTTCGGTCGAGAAACGGAACAATTTTCAAACCTTCCGGCAGGGATTTCTGAACTTCTTTTATTCGCTTTTTCACATTGTTCACCACCGCATTGGGATTGTCGCCGCGCAGCATCAGGATCATTCCACCTACGGCTTCATGCCCGTCCTGCGTGAAGGCGCCGTAACGCACCTGGTTTCCAAAATGGACTTTTTCAGCAACATCTTTAACAAGAACCGGCAGGCCATTTTCATTTTTGATTACTATCTGTCTGATGTCGTCAATAGATCGCACCAGGCCTTCCCCACGGATGAAATTGGCCATTTTGTTCTTTTCAATATAAGCGCCGCCGGTATTCACGTTATTTTCTTCAAGCGCATCAAAAATATCGGCCATAGTAACATCCATGGCATTCAGTTTGGCAGGATCAATGGCTATTTCGTATTGCTTGATCTTGCCGCCAAAGGCGTTCACTTCCACTACACCTTCAGTTAACGCCAACTGGCGCTTCACGATCCAGTCCTGAATGGTCCTGAGCTCGGTGGGCGAAAATTTATCTTCATAGCCTTCCTGAGGCACCAGGGTGTATTGGTAGATCTCCCCGAGACCGGTGGTAATAGGACCCATTCCCGGACTGCCGAATTGCTTCGGAATTTCCGATTTGACTTCATTTAGTTTTTCTGAAACCAGCTGCCTGGGCAGATAGGTGCCCATATCGTCTTTAAAAACAATAGTTACTACTGAAAGCCCAAAACGGGAAACCGATCTGATCTCTGTAACGCCCGGCAAATTAGCCATAGCCAGTTCTACGGGATAAGTGACAAATTGTTCAATATCTTCAGTAGCGAGATTGGGCGATTGCGTGATCACCTGCACCTGATTGTTGGTAATATCGGGTTGTGCACCCAGGTTGATGGTGGACATGGAATACAATCCAACCCCGACCAGGGCCAGCACCATGAGTCCAATGACAAGCTTATTCCGAATGGAAAAAGCAATGATCTTATTAATCATAAAATATTAAATGTTTAATTCAGATTTTGAATAGAAAAATTAGGCCGTGTCGTATTGGCCTGGTGGCGGGACATAGCTGTCCCTGGAACTGAATTAAACTCTCGGAGGATCTAAAAACGAACGCAGCACTTCATCTCCGCTATTGTCGAAGTAGGGAGTATTTGTAGCTGAAATTTCCTGGTTTACCGGATGAAAGCTGATGGCGCCAAAATCTATGGTATGTACATGGCAGCAATGGCAGGTACAAAAAGGCGCGCAAAGATCTGAATTACTGTGGTTGTGATCATTACCGGAAGCGGTTTTCAATTCGGTATGTGAACCATCAGAAAAGATGTCCACATCGGTGCAGGGAAAGGCCTGCAGCGTGAGAATATAAACCGATATTATCAGGGTGATGATTTTCACGCCGCAAATATAGAAAAATAAAAATGCACAGGCTGTGCAATATTTGAACGCTTTTTAGCCCCTAATTCTCCCAGAACCTGCTCGGGTTCCTGTGCTTTTTTTATAGTGTACGGGAAGTTAAGCGGGCCTACCTGCCGCTCCGGACGAGGGAGGGGCAGGCAGGAAGTAAAAACAGCATAAGGGCGCAATGGGAGATATTCTATTTTTAGTACACCTTTTAATTTTTTCTTGTTTTCTATCAGTTAATTATTAGCTCAATTGAATTAGAAAAGAGAATAGGAAAAGGAATTTAAGATTAGGAATATCACGGCAGCTCTCTAAGAAGAAATGGATAAACGCTCAACTAGGGAAAAATTTGTTGTACCTATGTTGTACCCATGCAAAAAAGCCTTTCGATTTCTCAAAAGGCTTTAAGTTGCTCCTCCTCTTGGGCTCGAACCAAGGACCCTCTGATTAACAGTCAGATGCTCTAACCAACTGAGCTAAGGAGGAATTTCGCAATCATTTTTGCGGATGCAAATATAATGTAATTTTTAATTTTCGCTAAATAATCATAGAAAAATTGAAGGCAATTATTTCTTTTAAAATCGCCCGTTGCATTTCACCTGCCAAACCCCTTCTAAATACAAGCTTCTTATAAGTATGGTCTTTTTTTAGCTTCAGTCGAAATTATTATCTTTTAGGGGAAAATTTCTGAGTTATGAAAATAAAATATAAAAACCTCGAACTGGAGGCTGTGCAGGGAAACATTGCCAATCAGCCCGATGTTGCTGCGGTAGTGAACGCTGCAAATGCGCAACTAACTACCGGCGGTGGGGTGGCAGGTGCTATTCACGAGGCTGCAGGACCCAAGCTTTATGAGGAATGTCGGCCAAAAGCACCAATTAAACCAGGGGAAGCAGTAATTACCGGGGCTTATAATCTTCCGAATCAATATGTGATTCATTGTCTGGGCCCAGTATACGGAAGGGATCAACCTGAGGCAGAGCTGCTCGCTGACTGCTATAAAAATGCGCTGAAGCTATGCGAAGAGAATGATATTCCATCTGTTGCCTTTCCGGCGATCTCGGCTGGAGTCTTTGGGTATCCTCTAAAAGAAGCTGCCCACGTCGCCTTTAGCACTATTTTGGCGGAAAGTTCCCGGCTTAAACAACTTCAAAAGGTTAAATTTGTCCTCTTTAACAAGGCAGATCTTGAGGTTTTTGAAAAAAGACTTCAGGAATTGCAGTAAACTCAATCAGCTTTTTATGCTCAATTTTACAGCCACTTATACAGATCAGTACCAACTGGCAATGGCGCAGGTATATTTTCAGAAGGGACAGCGAGATCATCGTGCCGTCTTTGATTATTTTTTCAGAAAGGAACCTTTTTCCGGCGGATACGCGATTTTTGCCGGTCTGGAAGATCTGCTCGAGATCATTGCTCAGCTCAGGTTCAGTGAGAAAGATATTGAATACCTGCGCAGGCAGGGATTTCAGGATGATTTCCTCGAATATCTCAAGGACTTCAGGTTCCGCGGAAATATTTATTCAGTGGCAGAAGGAGATGTGGTCTTTGCCACGCGGCCGGTACTGCAGGTGGAGGCGAGCATTATTGAAGCCCAGATCATCGAGACCCTGTTGCTCAATTTGTTGAATTTCCAGACGCTTGTGGCTACTAAGGCCAGCAGGATTCGGCTTGTGGCTAAAGATCGCACATTGCTGGATTTCGGACTTCGCCGGGCGCAGGCTTCGGGAGGCTATTTCGCCAGCCGCGCTGCCATGGTGGGTGGTTTTGATGGCACGAGTAACGTGCTTGCCGCCCGTGATTTTGATATTCCTGCTTCGGGTACGATGGCGCATTCCTTTATTCAAAGCTATGATGAGGAGATTGAAGCCTTCAGGGATTTTGCAGAGGTGCGGCCTCAAAATTGTGTTTTTTTGGTAGATACCTACGACACGCTTAGCAGCGGGGTTCCTAATGCTATTAAAGTGGCAAAGGAAATGGAGGAAAAAGGAGAGAAGTTGCTGGCAATACGTCTGGACAGTGGCGATCTTGCTTACCTGGCACGGGAGAGCAGAAAACTGCTGGATGAGGCGGGGCTACAATACGTGAAAATAGCCGCATCCAATCAGTTGGATGAGTATGTGATAAGGAGTTTACTCGAGCAGGACGCGCCTATTGATATTCTTGGGGTGGGGACGAATCTTGTGATCGGTAGTCCCGATGCGGCCCTGGATGGCGTTTATAAATTAAGTTTCTCTGACGGAAAGCCGCGCATCAAGATTTCTGAAAGTATCGTCAAAGTGACCCTGCCTCATCGGAAACAGGTCTTCAGGGTAAGGGATAAACAGGGCAAATGTATTGGCGCCGATGCAGTTGGTCTGCGCTCCGAAGAGCATATAGAGGAAATGTTTCATCCCTTCGAGCCTTTCAAATCGCTGAAGATCGGAAATCATGAACAGGAAGCCTTGCTGAAACCGGTAATGCAGAATGGCGAGATGACTATCCCGAAGCGTACTCTTTCTGAAATTGCTGAATACAGCAAGAGCCGCCTTGCTGAATTACCCCGGGAATACAAGCGTTTTGACAATCCGCATATCTATAAAGTCGGGATCAGTAAAGCGCTGAAGGAAGAGCGGGATAAGATAATTGCCGAATTCAAATACAGTTAATTTATGCGTACCCTTATAATTATAGATGTTCAGAATGATTTTATTCCGGGAGGAGCTTTGGCGGTGCCTGGTGGTGATGAAATTGTGCCTTTGATCAACAGGCTTCAGTCGAAATTCGATCTTGTGATCGCCACGCAAGACTGGCATCCCGAAGGACATGCCAGCTTTGCCTCAAGCCATCTCGGAAAAGAACAATTTGAAAGCATCAAATTAGATGGTTTGGACCAGGTTCTTTGGCCCGATCACTGCGTGCAGAATTCCGAAGGAGCCGAATTTCATCGGGACCTGGATACGGCGAGAGTAGAAGCCATCTTCAGAAAAGGTACAAATCTGAAAATCGACTCTTATAGCGGTTTTTACGATAATGCACATCTCAAATCGACCGGTCTTGCGGGATATCTTCGGGAAAAAGGGGTGAAAGAGCTTTATTTCTGCGGATTGGCTGCTGAGTTCTGCGTGTTCTTCTCCTTAAAAGATGCTTTGGAAGAAGGTTTCCAGGCAACTTTGATAGAAGATGCAACAAGAGCACTTGATAATGACCAATTTGAAAAAGCTAAGGCTGAAATTCTTCAAAAAGGAGGGAAGTTAATGACTTCTGGCGAGATCCTTTAGAAATTGATGTAATACACATAGCCAATGCTGAACCAGAAGACCATATCGTTAAACTGATTCTGTAGCCCCTGTACGTTCAGCCCGTCCACGTAATCGGAATTGTAGTAATGCCAGCGGGCATCGAATAAAAGATCATGTCGCACACCCAGTTTGTAGCGAAAGCCCATGCTGCCTGCCACGGCCCAGGTATTTCCGGAGCTAAGGTCAAGGCCTCCCTGGAAAGAATGAAATAAAACTCCCGGCTCGTCGAAGGCTCCCAATTCCGAATAAGCATCGGGTGCGAAGTGCACATAATGCACGCCAAGGCTTATATATGGAGAGATCCAGTAGCCAAAATTCATGAAATCCCGCACGCTGAAGGGGTAATATTCCAGGTGCATCCCGAGTTCATAAGTTTCGGTGAAGCCGTGCATGGCCCGCAGTTGTCTTCCGCCTTCGGTTTTCTTCTGCGCTACCGGCCCCACGTGTTCCAGTTTACTTTGCAGGTAATCAAATTCACTCCTGATCTTGAAGTGATCGGAGAAATAACCCTCAGACCTGTAACAATCGCATCTTTCTTTATAGGCGAAGTGCATGTAATGTACCAGGCCTATTCCGAAGCCACCATTTTCAAGGTTGCTGCGCACGTTCCAGCGCTCGCCGTAATCGGTGAAAAAAGCTGCCGGCCCCGCCAAAACACCTACTTCATTGGAAATATGAAGCTGGGCATGCGCCCTGTTGTTGAAAAACAACAATAGGAATGTCACAATAAGTAGAAAATGGGTTTTCTGCATGCGCCCGACTTGAGAAGTGATAGCAAATATAGGAAAACTACCTTAACAAATTTAGAAATAGCTTAACACGCTGAAGCTTCCTTGAAAATCTTTTCGTTAATATTATACGAAATGACAGAAATCAGTCCCTTATTTTTAAAGAACCCATATATTTGTACTGGAAAAATGGTTAATTTTTTATAAATCATCATTACTTTAAACATTATGGAACAAAAAGTACAAGATTTCCTGGATACGGTGTCCAAGAGAAATCAGAACGAACCCGAATTTATGCAAGCGGTTCGTGAAGTTGCCGAAACAGTTATTCCGTTTATAGAAAAAAATAAGAAATACCAGAACAAAATGTTGCTGGAGCGCATGGTTGAGGCCGAGCGTGTAATTATGTTCAGAGTGCCGTGGCTTGATGATGAAGGAAATATTCAGGTAAACCGCGGTTTCAGAATTCAGATGAATTCTGCCATTGGTCCTTACAAAGGTGGTCTTAGGTTCCATCCGAGTGTGAACCTTAGTATCCTGAAATTCCTTGCTTTTGAGCAGGTTTTCAAAAACAGTCTTACCACGCTTCCTATGGGTGGAGGTAAAGGTGGGTCTGATTTCGATCCTAAAGGAAAATCAGACAATGAGGTGATGCGTTTCTGCCAGAGCTTCATGACTGAATTGTACCGTCATATTGGCCCGAATACCGATGTACCTGCGGGAGATATTGGAGTTGGAGGTCGTGAGATCGGCTATCTTTTTGGCCAGTATAAAAGACTTCAGAATGAATTCAGCGGAATTCTTACCGGGAAAGGCCTGGCTTATGGTGGATCTTTGATTCGTCCTGAGGCTACAGGTTACGGGAACGTTTATTTCACTCAAAATATGCTTCATAGAAAAGGTGAAAAAATGGAAGGTAAGACTGTGGTGATCTCCGGATCAGGAAACGTTGCCCAATTTGCTGCTGAAAAAGCGGTTCAGCTTGGAGCAAAAGTGGTGACCATGTCAGATTCCAGCGGATATATCTACGATGAAGACGGGATAGATGCAGATAAATTGGCCTTTATCATGGATCTTAAAAACGTGAAACGCGGAAGGATCCACGAATACTGCGATAAATATTCGAATGCGAAATATTACGAAGGAAAAACTCCATGGGGAGTAAAATGTGATATTGCCCTGCCTTGTGCTACTCAAAACGAATTGCAGGAAGAGGATGCCAAAGAATTGGTAGAAAACGGATGTATGTGCGTGGGAGAAGGCGCTAACATGCCATGTACTCCCGAGGCAGTTGAGGTATTCCAAAAAGCGAAGATCCTTTTCTCACCGGGGAAAGCTTCTAACGCAGGTGGGGTAGCGACTTCAGGTCTTGAAATGTCTCAAAACTCCCTTAGATACTCGTGGACTTCGGAAGAAGTAGACAAAAAACTTCATGAGATTATGAATGACATTCATGAAAAATGTGTGGAATTCGGAACTGACGAAGATGGGTATGTTGACTATGTAAAAGGAGCTAACATTGCCGGTTTCGTAAAAGTGGCCGACGCTATGCTTGCACAGGGAGTGGTATAATTTCTGCAGCTCTTTAAGAATACAAAATGCCGCTCAGTGAGCGGCATTTTTAATATCTTCACCTTTCAAATTTCTGCTGCATGCTGGTGAATACAAAAGCGATCGTTATCAGTGCCCTTAAATACGGGGAAGCCGATCTCATAGTGAAAGCCTACACCCGCGAGAGCGGCCTGCGCACTTATATGCTTAAGAGAATTCTGAAGTCAAAAAAGGGCAAATTCAAGGCTTCTCAATTCCAGGTACTCACGCAATTGGAACTGGTGGCGAATCACAAGGACAAGGGGAGTCTGGAATATCTTAAAGAAGCCAAGGTTATCAATACCTACGGAAGCCTTCACACCAATGTGGTGAAGTCCAGTATGGGTATGTTCCTTGCGGAAGTTCTGCGGAATGCCATCAGGGAAGAAGAGTCAAATCCCGTCTTATATGATTTTCTTGAGCATAGTTTTCTGCAGCTCGACCTTTTAGGTTCTATTGCTAATTTTCACCTGTTCTTCCTGCTGAAGTTGAGCAGTTATCTCGGTTTTCAGCCTGAAGCCTCGCGTAGGGAATTGCCGTTTTTTAATCTTCTGGAGGGAACTTTTGAGCCGGTAAAAACCAACGAATATTGTATTGAAGGAGAGAACCTGGAGATCCTACGGAGGTTTTTAGAAGTTGATTTTGGCCAGATTGACCAGGTAAAACTTTCCCATTCCGCCCGCGCCGAATTTTTGAAAATGCTGCTGCTATATTATGAACTTCACATCGAAGGCTTCCGTAAACCCCGCTCCCTGGCGGTGCTCAACGAGATCTTCAGCTGAAATTCTTTGCGTCGGCTCGTTTTTTGCCTCTTCCGCAGCACTTCCGAAGCAGAAATTTTTACTTTGACGGGGAGGGCTTTGCTTTTCAGGAATTTAGATCTTCGCTGCTGCAGGAGTGTCCTTAGATTTTCTCTTTCCGGGGTGCTCTCTTTTGCTAAAATTCATTAATTTCGCAAATCATTAGAAATCTGGAGAAAATGAGCATAAAGTTCCCTGAATATAAAGGACTTGACTTACCAAAAATAGCAGAGGAAACCCTTGCCTGGTGGAAGGAGAACGGAATTTTTGAAGAGAGTATAACTTCACGGGAAGGGAAGGAGCAGTTTGTCTTTTTTGAAGGTCCGCCTTCGGCAAACGGACTTCCGGGAATCCATCACGTGATGGCCCGCGCGATCAAAGATATTTTCTGCCGCTATAAAACTCAAAAGGGATACCAGGTAAAACGTAAAGCCGGATGGGATACTCACGGGCTGCCCGTAGAACTTGGCGTTGAGAAGGAGCTGGGAATTACCAAAGAAGACATTGGCACAAAAATTAGTGTCGAAAAATATAACGAGGCCTGTAAGAATGCGGTAATGCGTTATACAGACGTGTGGAATGACCTCACCGAAAAAATGGGATATTGGGTAGATATGGATGATCCATACATTACCTACAAATCCAAGTATATGGAAACGGTTTGGTGGCTGCTTTCTGAAATCTATAAGAAAGGCCTTATTTACAAGGGCTACACCATTCAGCCATATTCTCCGAAGGCGGGAACCGGATTGAGCTCACACGAACTCAATCAGCCCGGAACTTACCAGGATGTGACCGACACCACAGTTACAGCCATGTTCAAAGCGAAAAAAGACAGTCTGCCGGAAGAATTGGCCGGACCTGATAATCTTTATCTTATCGCCTGGACGACCACGCCCTGGACGCTGCCTTCCAATACAGCATTGACGGTAGGGCCGAAAATCCAGTATATCACTGTAAAAACCTACAATCAATATACCTTTGAGCCGATCACCATCCTAGTAGCGAAGGAACTGGCTGAAAAACAGTTTGATAAAAAGTTCAAGAAGGTAGAAAGCGAAGAGGCGCTTCAGTCCTATAAACAAGGGGATAAGATACCGTACTTAATAGGCGAAACCTATTTCGGAAAAGACCTTGTAGGTATTCGCTACGAGCAATTATTGCCGTATGCCCAGCCTTTTGAACATCCTGAAAATGCTTTCCGTGTCATCGCCGGCGATTTTGTGACTACCGAAGATGGTACCGGTATTGTTCATACCGCGCCAACTTTTGGTGCAGACGATGCAATGGTTGCAAAACAGGCTACTCCCGAAGTACCGCCTTTGCTGGTAAAGGATGAGAACGGGAACCTTGTTCCACTTGTTGACCTTCAGGGTAGGTTCAGACCAGAAATGGGGGAATATGCCGGCAAATATGTCAAAAATGAATATTATGACGACGGCGAAGCACCTGAGAAGTCGGTAGATGTTGAGCTTGCTATAAAGCTGAAGGAAGAGAATCGCGCTTTTAAAGTCGAAAAATATGTTCACAGCTATCCAAACTGCTGGAGAACAGATAAACCTATCTTATATTATCCTCTCGATTCCTGGTTCATTAAGGTCACCGACTTTAAGGACCGGATGTATGAGCTGAATAAAGGAATCAACTGGAAACCGAAATCTACCGGGGAAGGCCGTTTTGGCAACTGGCTGGCCAATGCCAATGACTGGAACCTTTCCAGGAGCCGGTATTGGGGAATTCCGTTGCCCATCTGGCGAACTGAAGACGGGAAGGAAGCTAAGATCGTGGGTTCCATTGCTGAGCTTAAGGAAGGAATGACCAAAGCCGTGGAAGCCGGTTTTATGAAGGAAGATGTTTTTGCAGGTTTTGTGCCGGGCGATATGAGCGATGAAAATTACGATAAAGTAGATCTTCACAAGAATGTGGTTGATGAGATCACTTTAGTTTCCGACTCTGGAAAACCTATGAAGCGCGAGGCCGATCTTATCGATGTTTGGTTTGATTCGGGCTCTATGCCATATTCCCAGTGGCATTATCCTTTCGAGAATAAGGAAAAGGTTGAAAAAGTGTGGAGGAAAGCCGATTTTATTGCTGAAGGTGTTGACCAGACGCGGGGTTGGTTCTATACGCTGCACGCCATCGCTACCATGATCTTTGACGATGTAGCTTATAAAAACGTGGTTTCCAATGGGCTCGTACTTGACAAGAATGGGCAAAAAATGTCCAAACGTCTTGGCAATGCTGTAGATCCTTTCGAGACGCTGGCTGCTTTTGGACCTGATGCTACCCGCTGGTACATGATCTCCAACGCTAATCCGTGGGATAACCTTAAATTCGACATAGAAGGAATCGGAGAGGTGCGCCGTAAGTTCTTCGGAACCCTTTACAATACCTACTCGTTTTTCACGTTATATGCGAACATCGACAACTTCACTTATGAAGAAGCCGATGTTCCTTTGGAAGAAAGACCGGAGATCGATCGCTGGATCCTTTCAGAATTGCATACGCTCATTGAAAAAGTAGATAAATTCTACGCCGATTACGAGCCGACACGAGCTACAAGGGCAATTTCTGAATTTGTTCAGGAGAACCTGAGTAACTGGTTTGTGCGTTTGAGCAGAAGGCGTTTCTGGAAAGGCGATTATGAACAGGATAAGATCTCTGCTTATCAAACCCTTTACAGCTGTCTTGAAACGGTGGCTAAATTGGGTGCACCCGTAGCACCGTTCTTTATGGACAGGCTTTACCGTGACCTTAATAAAACGACCGGAAAAGAGAATTTTGATTCGGTACATATAGCCGATTTCCCTCGTTTTGATAATAAATTTGTTGATAAGTCTCTGGAACGCAGGATGGAGAGGGCTCAAACCATTTCATCTTTGGTACTGTCTTTGAGAAAGAAAGAAATGATAAAGGTGCGTCAACCTCTTCAACGTGTAATGATTCCGGTGCTTGACGACCAGCAGCGAGAAGAAATACTTGCAGTTGAGGACCTTATTAAGTCGGAAGTCAACGTGAAAGAACTTCAGTTAATCGACGATGCTTCAGGCATACTCGTGAAGCAGATAAAGCCTGATTTCAGGGTTTTAGGACCTCGCTTCGGAAAAGATATGAAATTGATTGTCAGCAAGATAAATCAATTTACTTCCGAAGATATCTCGAAGATAGAGAGAGAAGGAAGTATTGAGATTGAGGTTAATGAAAAAATGATTAATTTGGGTGCCGAAGAGGTGGAAATCACCTCCCAGGATATTGAGGGATGGCTGGTTGCGAGCAGCGGAAACCTCACGGTGGCTTTAGATGTAAGTATTTCTCCTGAACTGAAGAAAGAAGGAGTAGCCAGGGAAC
>JBAWAB010000002.1:0-3201 GCA_049589035.1 Salegentibacter sp. | reverse complement strand
AATGTAAACGATTATCGCATTCCCTTTGATTCCATTATCAGGAAAAATCACGGGGCTAAGATCGTCTATGAATTTGATGCCGCCGATGTGCTGAAAAGTTATATGTATCCCGCCATGGCGAGGAGTTTCAGGAAAGCCGGCATTCAGCTGGCCACGCAGTTTGCCTATGATCCTACTTTTATGGCTTCTCATAATACCGAATACAATACCCACTATACCAATCTCGCCTACACGCCCACCAAGGCTTTGTCGCTCATGATCGCGGGCAAGGTTTTTCACAAGGTGCCAATGTATAAGGACTTCGGAAGTTATCCTGAAAACCAGGGTTTTGGAGATTTTTCGGTGAGCTATGAGAAGAACCTGGCTACTTATAATTCTGAAGAAGATTTCATTTACACAAATTCCAATGAAATAGAACCAAAAAATCCGGAAGCTCTGGAGCATCTTGCCGGCTTCGGAGATTCTAAAATAGTTGAGTACGAGGGTAAAGGCGCTTATTTTTTAGATAAACTGAAGCCGGGTGTATGGAGACTTGAAGTAATGCCTGACGCTATCATTGTGCAAAACCCACTAGGGAAAAACAGTCCGGAGAAAACCGTGGCGGTGATCAACTGGAGAACCTGGACGATGAAGCTGAAACTGGAGGATCTGGACGAAGATTTTTCCGTGACTGCTTTGATTGAGGGCAATAGTTTTGAAACAACTGCCGAAAATGGCCAATTTCAGATCTCTCCAGGGACTTATCTTCTGAAGGAAAAAGGAGCCGAATTCAACGAAAATGAAGATCATCATCTTCATCGTATCGGTCTCAGGGAATTTACGGCTCCTGAAACTACGATAGAGAAAACTTACGTGCTGCACGAGCCGGTGCAGGAAAGTTCAGCAGATTCTCCTTTGGAGCTTTCCGCGGAAATTATTTCCAGCGAAAAAATCAGCAAAGTGGAAGCCTGGCTGCAGAATGGCAATGATTATGATTCCGTAGAACTGAACCGCGAAAAAGGATATACTTTTTCGGCAGAAATTCCGAAGAAATTATTGGGACAGGGGTTCCTTAAATATCGCATCGTCGCGAGTACTGCCGAAAAATCCTATACTTTTCCTGGCGGAACAGAGGGAAATCCGGGACAATGGGATTTTTACCGGGACGAATTCTACACCACGCGAATCGTACCTAAGACATCGCCGATCACTCTTTTTGATGCCGCGCAAAATGCTGATCATGTGGTTGAGGAGTGGCGGCCGGGAAATAAGCTCGTGCCCACGGGAGAACCGGGAGAAGCAGAATACCAGGTGAACCTGGAGCAGCTGTTCCATGAAGACATTGAGAATAAAAATGCGGAAGCTGTTTATGATTATTCGTTTCGTTACAATTTTAACCGCCGCGTCCAAGGCCGCCGGAAAGGGCTTCAAAATAAGCAGAAGCTTGTATTGAAAGCCGAATCTTTAACCGAAAAACCGGTCAAACTGCAGGTAGCTTTGATCATGAAGAACGGGGCCGCTTTCGGAAAAATTGTGGAATTACATCCCGGGATGAAGGAATATGAGATTTCTCTGGATGAGTTGCAGCCCGTGAAAACAGTCACTTTGCCAAGGCCTTATCCTTCTTTTTTGCCGTATTATTTTGAGCATTCTCATTTGGGGGAATTCCGATTGGAGAATGCTGAAAGCCTTCAGTTTTCGATCGGGCCGGGAATAGAGCAGCAGCAGCTTCAGCAGCCAAAAGGAATCGGGATTGTGCAGGTGGAACTGGAGTAGATTGGGTGAAAATCGGAGAAAAGAGTAGGAGAGAGGATATTGACTTTTTTATTGTATAATTACTTACCTTTAGCGTTAGTATCATGAAACATGATTAATTTGTGATAAGATCATTTGCAGATAAGGTAACGGAGGGGATATGGAATGGAATTCAGTCTAAGAAGCCTCCTGCAAATATTCAGAATGAAAAAGATTCAAAATATACATCCAGGAGAAATTTTAAAGGAAGAATTTCTGAAGCCGATGGAAATCAGTGCTTACCGCCTTTCTAAAGCAACCTTTATTCCCCAGACGAGAATCAGCGAAATACTCAAAGGGAATAGAAGGATCACTGCAGATACAGCCCTTCGCCTTTCAAAATATTTTGGAACCTCAGCTAAATTCTGGATGGGATTACAAGATGATTATGACCTTGAAGAGGAACAATCTTTAAAGGGAAAGGAAATCAACAACATAAAGCCCCTGGAGAATGATGCGGCATAGGATAGGAGAAAAAAGAGATATAAATCATAAAAAAATGCCTTCAGAAAACCTGAAGGCATTTTTTTTATGATCGGAACTTAATAAGATCTATCCGCATTTGGAAGAACCGCAATCCTGGCAGGTAAGACAGCCTTCCTGATAGATCAGGTTGGAAGAATTACAGTTGCTGCATTTCTGTTTTTTGGCAACGGTTCCGTCAGCGATGTAACGCTTAAGGGCGCGGGCTACTCCGTTTTTCCAGGTGTTGATGGATTCACTGTCGAGCTGCAGACTGTTGATGAGATCTACCACTTTTTCGATCGACATCCCGTGACGAAGGGTTGTCGAGATCAGTTTCGCATAATTCCAGTATTCAGGGTTGAACTTGTGAGACAGGCCTTCAATGGTGGTTTTATAGCCTCTTTTGTTCTGGTACTGAAAATCGTAACGGGAAGTACCGTCTTCATTTCTATTTTTGATGATGAGCCCTTCGGTTACCCAGCGTGGGATAAGGATTCCGTCTTCATCATCGGCAAAACCGGTGAAAATTTCATAAGGACGATCGTCAATGAGTCCTATGAAGGCAATCCATTTATCCTTATTGTTCTGGAACCTAACCACGTCGGCTTTCAGAGTTTGTGGTCTTTCGGTAGGGAACGGAGAATTGGTTTCTTCGGCGGCTTCTTCTTTCTTTTCTTCGTTGGAAATAAGCACTCCGGAACGGGAACCATCACGGTAAACGGTCACTCCTTTACAACCTGCCTGCCATGCTTCAAGATAAAGCTGCCCTACAAGTTCTTCGGTGGCATCATTTGGCAAATTAATGGTTACGCTGATGGAATGGTCTACCCATTTCTGAACAGCGCCCTGCATGCGTACCTTGCTCAGCCAATCTACATCATTGGAAGTTGCCTGGTAATATGGGGAACTTTTTACAAGTTCATCCAGTTCAGCCTGGGTATAATTTTTATCGGTATTATGACC
>JBAWAB010000001.1:0-15941 GCA_049589035.1 Salegentibacter sp. | reverse complement strand
GGTCTCTAAAGCAGCTCATCCATTGTTGAGGATGAAGAAAAACTAAATGAAACTTTATCCTATTATACGATGACTACCCTTTCCAACGCCAAAAATGATCATTTAACGGAATTCTTCCTGTACAGCTTCGGATTTTCCTGGGTGGTCTGGATCTCTATGATCCTCTTCGAACCGGCTGCTGAAGCCTTTCTTCCCATGCTTTTTCTGGGAGCTTTTGGACCTGCCCTCGCTGCATTTTTTCTGGTTCTTCGCCACGGAACGGCCCACGAGAAAAAAGAATTTTTCAAAAGCATCATCGATTTCAAAAGGATCAAACTGAAATGGTACCTGGTGATATTCCTTATTTTCCCGGCCATCCTTTTTATCGGCTTTTATGTCTACTCCTTCTTCGGAAGAGCATTCCCCACCTGGAGCGACTATCTCGGCGGAGTCGAGAACGTACGGGATTTGCTCATGTTGCTACTTCTCATGATTATAGGCGGACCTTTAGCTGAAGAACCGGGATGGCGTGGATTTGCTCTGGACCGGCTTCAGAAAAGATTTGGAGCGGTGGCCGGAAGCGTCATTTTGGGAGGAACCTGGATCCTCTGGCATTTGCCGCTGTTCTTCATCGAAGGCACCTCCCAAAGTCAAAAAGGATTCGGGATCGCTTTTTGGTCCTGGTCGCTTCAACTGATTGTAATTTCACTCATTTTCACCCTGGTTTACAACAACAACCGCAAGAGCATTCTCGCCGCGATCCTGCTGCACCTCATGGCAAATATGGCCTATCCGCTTAACCTCGATCTCACAGGAGAAATGATCTTCTCGGGAATAAGATTATTGGTAGCAGCTGGCGTTATTGTGCTTTTACTTCGGAAGTCCAGGGAAAGCTTTTCTTCTTTAAAGCTGAAAAAAGCCTGAGCAACTTCTGCTATTTTATGATCAATGGTAGAAAAGTTATCTTTGACAGAAAGACTTTCAAATGAAAATACTTATCATCGGCGGAAACGGGACCATTGGGAAACATGTTTCCGAAGTTTTGAAGAAAAAACACGACCTCATCATAGCCGGTAAGACATCCGGAGATCTCCAGGTGGAGCTTTCAGATTCGGCTTCGATCAAAAAAATGTTTGAGGAAATTGGTAATCTCGATGCCATCATCAGTATAGCGGGTGAAGCCAAATGGGATAAATTTGAGAAGCTCAGCGAAGAAGATTTCTACATCGGGATAAAGAGCAAAATGATGGGCCAGGTAAACCTGGTAAGGATAGGAAAGGATTTTCTGAATCAAAACGGCTCGGTCACGCTCACCACCGGAATTCTTGCCGATGAGCCGGAATATATGACCACGAGCGCTGCGATGGTAAATGGTGCCATTCACAGCTTTGTGAAAGCCGTTGCCATTGAACTGGAACGAGGAATCAGGATCAACGCGGTTTGCTCTGATCTTGTGGAAGAGGCTGCCGAAAAATACGAGGATTTCTTTCCGGGCCACACTCCTGTTCCTATGCACAAAGTAGCAAATGCCTATGTAAAATGTGTGGAAGGCCGAATTAACGGGGAAATAGTGAGGCTCAAGGAATAGATCCCTGGTCCTGCAATTATGGAATTCTTCATAAAAGATATATTTATTGGTTCGCAGGTTTACTTTACTTCAAAGATCTTATAGTTAGGCGTGCTGGCCGGTTGTTCTGAAACAAGGGCGTATTTTCCCGGTTCCAGGTCAAGGGTGAAATAAGTACGGGCGCCTTTGGGAGCTTCCTGAGAGCCACCAAGGAAATTGGCGGGCGCAGGATGCTTGCCCATATGGTCAGAAACAAAACCCATAGGCTGGGTCCAGTCCATCCAGGTTGCCACCTTATCCATGTCGGTATTCTCATCCAGCTTCACCACATGTACATCGGGAGCCGAAGGCCCTTCAGGATCCTCTTCAAAATGTACAGCAACCAGGTGTTTCCCCGGAGTAAGATTCCCTTCAATCTTAAAGTCATCAGAAGTTGGGTAAATATCAATGTCTGCAGTTGATGGCTCTGTGGCGTTATTCTTCTCTTCGGTCACCCTCAGGTCGCGGAACATTCCCAGCATACTGTGGAAGGTACCGTCGGGAGTTTTGATGTAGCATTCCAGCGTATAGTTGCCGGGAGTAAGAAAGGTGGTGACTTGAGTTTCCTGGCCGGGCATCACCAAACCTGTACCTCCCATAAAGGTCATTTTAGAAAACCAGGCGGGCAGCTCTCCCAGCCTGGCGTAGCCTTCCTGGGTTTTTCCTTCCTTCAGCAGGTCCATGGCATCCTGAAAGATGGGAGCTGCTTCTTTTTCAACATCCTTTTTGCTTTTGTCACCCGGCAGATGTTCCAGGATCATAAAATGTACGGCGGGACTGGCATTGATAAAGTGAAAGGTGGTCCATCCTGAAGGAATGGTGTCAGTATCTGTCTCGAAGACATGAGTTTTGGTATCGGGGTGATAAGCGGCCGTTACATCAATAACTTCAGGAGCAGCAGAACCGTTCTGGGCCAGCAGGTAGCCAGGAATCAGTAACAACAGCAAGCACATTAGGCTTAAGTTAATTCTTGTTTTCATAATATCTAGATTTTATTTTTGCATTCCTCCTTTAACAAATCTCGCCATATTTTCGAAGTGGCTTCTGAATTTCAAATTCCGGCAAGAGCTCTTCGTAGACCATATCACCACCCTGTTTTGGACTTCCCCGGTTGGGCAGAAATTATAATTCCAGCAAGTTCTTGTACAGGATAGCAATGACATTTCTTTCAATGCCGGTCAGAAGTTCCACGGCATCCTTTTTTCAGAAGAAACATTTCTCAGAATTAGGGCAGAATATTAAAATTAGGAAGAAATTTCTGTGCGAGCAAAAATAAACCCATCATAACATTCTCATCATCAATTAATTAACACTACCAACCTTTGACAACGTCCCCTTGCTTCTTCAAAAATCCTTTAAAGGTCTCTTCGTTTAGCTTCCGCAGAAGCACAGCATAAAATGTTAATAATTTCTAAAATGACCGGGATTAAATATTAAATACCATTGTCAGCAATCCGAAAAGAATAGATTTGAGGCCTTAAAAAAATAAAAGATACTATTATGTTTAAAACAGGAAAAATTGCCGGCATGCTATTCGCCATTGCACTTTTGGGTGCAGCCCCGGCCTTTGCCCAATCACAGCCAGCGCCACAGCAGCAACAGGAGAAAATAGATGTTAGCGATGCTGAATTGGCCAAATTTGCCAAGGCTTACCAGGGAATGAGAATGGTAAATCAGCAAGCTCAGCAGAAGATGTTGCAGACGGTACAGGAATCTGGATTTGATGTGAAACGCTTTAATGAGATACATCAGGCAAAGATGACCGGAAAAGAAGATGTGGAACTGAGTGCTGAAGAAAAAGAGAATTACAAAAATGTACTTGGAAAGATCCAGGAAATGCAACCTGAATTTCAGAAGAAAATGGAAGACGTGATCACCTCAGCAGGGCTCACCATGGACCGATATGAACAACTGGCTATGGCCCTTCAGAATGATCCACAGTTGCAACAAAGACTCAAGGATATCCTGAGCAGCTAGAGACTGCTCCTGCAAAAGCCTATGAGGCTATTTAAAAGTAAGATTCAGGTCCTGGACTAGTTTCAGATGACGTTTTCACTACTTTTAAACAGCCTTATTTTTTATAAAAAAAGGCCCCTCACTAACCACTCTCACTCGTGTTATTATCAATAATGGTTCTGATTCAAAACGAGAGACCTTAATTATTTCTTAATAAACAGTCTTTTTTACTGAAAACCAGATATTTTACCCTATCTTCGCCCAAATTAAATTTATATATAATGAGTAAAGGAACTGTCAAATTCTTTAACGACACTAAAGGATTCGGATTTATCACAGAAGAAGGAACTAACCAAGAGTATTTTGTACACGCTAACGGACTTATCGACGAGATAAGAGAAAATGACGAGGTTGAGTTCGATTTAGAACAAGGAAGAAAAGGATTAAATGCGGTGAACGTAAAACAAGCTTAGGCTTTTTTTTCACCTATAGAACTTTTAGCCTTACAGAAATGTAAGGCTTTTTTTTTGTAATCAATTTAACAGCCTCATTTTTTAAAGCCGTCCTATAAGCCTTATTTTTAAGTGATAACAAAAAACACCTAAAAAAGAAGCTGTGAGCATGAGACCGTTAAAATATCTTGTTGTTATTTTCCTGGTTTTGGCACTGCAGCCCTGTTCTTATTCCCAAACTATGAAACAGAAAGACAGCCTGAAATTCAGCAACAAAATAGTTCCTGATAAAATTTGGCGCGAAGCCTATGTTGCCCTTTCTCATTATCCCGAATTGAAAGATACGCCAATAGAATTTCGTTTCAAGAAAGATATTAAGAAGAATTTCATGCAGGCGCAGCCCAAGTTGTCAGGCGTTTTCAAAACGAGGAAACATCGTTCCTATGTGATCAACATGAATTCCAAGATCAAAATCGAAGGGCAGGAATTCGATCTTACCACAGTCCCTTCAGATGTTCTCATTGGCTGGCTGGGTCATGAATTGGGCCACGTGATGGACTATCGCCACCGCGGTACGTTCGGCATGCTCTGGTTCGGGATCAAATACCTTACTTCAAACAATTACATACAGGAGGCCGAACGCGCTGCCGACACCTATGCTGTGAACCACGGAATGGGGAAATATATCATCGCAACCAAAGATTTTATTCTGAACCACGCTCATCTTACCCAGGAATACAAGGACCGCATTAAAAAGCTCTACCTCTCGCAGGAAGAGATCATGGTACTGGTAAACAAACTCGATGCCCGGTAAGAATAGGTCCAAAATTGGCCATTTTCAGCACTCTTTCTGAAGATCTGCTGTAGTCGACAGTTACGGAAATCGGAAATACTGCTACACTTCCTTGCAGGGAAAATTTCCGAGAAATTCTCTATTCCGTTCTTTTTAACTCCCTTCGGAATAGCCACAAAGACCTTTATGATTTTTCCTTCTGGCATTTCGGGCAGAAATAAGTACTTCTGCCGGAGACCTTGATCATTTCTATTTTTCCGGTGCATTTCGGGCAGTCTTCTCCTTCTTTGCGGTGCGGAGTGAGATAATCCTCCGGAAATTCAGAGCGCTGTCCTTCTTCTTTTATGGCCATTTTCAAAACCTTTCCCATCTGCTTGTGGATCTCCTTCTTTTCGGCTTCGTTCAGTTTTTCCACCTTCGACTTTGGATGTATCCCGCACTGGTACAGAATTTCATCAGAATACACATTGCCAAGACCAGCCAATAAATGCTGATCCATCAAAGCACCTTTGATGCTTCCCCTTTTATCCTGAAGCAATTTCTTGAAATCGGTCCAGTTCAAATTCAGCGCATCTGGTCCAAGCTCATGTTCCTTCTGGAATTCCTCTTTTCCCTCAGCCAGAAAGATCTTGCCCAATTTTCGCCTGCAAACAAAGGACAGTTTCGAAGAATCCTTGAATTCGATGATCATTTCAGAATTTTTCGGGTGCTCCTCGTGTTGGTAGGATTCCAGCTTACCCGTCATCCCAAAGTGAAGGACAAGGCACTTGCCTTTATCAGTATTGAGGAACAGATATTTCCCCAGGCGATCGGTTGAAGAAAATTCCTTGTGCAGCAGTGCCTTTTTACAATCATCTTCGGAAACCTGTAGTAGCTTTTTTCCGTTCGGAAAAGAAATTTTGGCGATCTCCTTGTTCAAGGCGGTTCCCTCTGCATACTTGGTGTTGAGAGCAATTTCGGGTAGTTCAGGCATAAGCTCGAAGTTTATAAAATCATTTTGTATTCAGTTGTTTCTTTACAAAATCTTCCCATTCGGAAAATTTTTCTTCCTGCATCACCTTTTCCATCTTCACCTGCCCGCCTTTCTTCTTGTTCACTGCGTTCCACTCGTGAAAAAAATCGGGCGGAATGGTGGTTACCTTCACTCCCTTTAAAGCTTTCGAGCGGGCAACATTATAGTTCTTGTTGACATTCTTCAGAGAATCATCCAACGCCTGCGCGAGTTCTTCATTGTCAACATCAGCATCGGTTCCCAGGTACCAGCTATGGTAGAATTCGCCATCAATGCGTTTGGCCGCCAGGGTAAATTCAGGAATTTTGATATCGAACTTTTCCTCCAGTTCCTTTACCGCATCGTTCATCTTATTCACCGAAAGCTGAGATCCCACCACATTCAGGAAGAATTTCGTTCTTCCGGTAATTCGGATCTCCTTTTTCTTCAGATCAGTAAATTTCACGGTGTCTCCAATCAGGTAGCGCCAGGTGCCGGAAACCGTGCTTATGAGCAACACATAATCTTCCTCTTCTTTTACTTCGGAAAGAGAGATAACGGGCGCATCTTCAGTAATGGAACCGTCCGGATTCACATATTCGGGCTTGAATGGCACAAATTCGAAGTAAATACCGTTGTCCAGGATGAGTTTCATGGCGTTGGTATCGGGACGTTCCTGAAGCGCCAGAAAGCCTTCGGAAGCAAGATAAGTATCTATGACCGTCACCGGGTGCTCCAGCAGTGCGTTGAAACTTTTTTCATAAGGCTCGAAAGCCACCCCGCCCGAAGCGTACACCCTGAAATTGGGCCAGATTTGATGAATATTTTCCAGGTCGTGATGTTCAATGATTCTTTTCAACATCAGCTCTGTCCAGCTGGGGATTCCGCTGATGGCGCCAATATCCCAATCTTTGGCCTTTTCGGCGATCTTCTGCACCCGCTCGTCCCACTCGTCGATACTGGCGATGTCTTCGCCCGGCTTGTAATATCCGCGGAACCAAAAAGGAATATTGCTCGCACTTATCCCGCTGATCTCCCCTTCTTCATGGTCGCCCTCTTTATTTAGGTCGGTAGAACTGCCCAACATCATGATCTCCTTTTCAAAGAAATCGGGCGGCAGGTCAAAATTGCTGAGGGCACTCACCTGCTTCACTCCCGCTTTCCTTATGGCTTCCACCATCTCGTTGGTAACGGGAATGCGCTTGCTCGTCTTTCCGGTAGTTCCCGAACTCAGCGCAAAATAGGGCGGCTTCCCAGGCCAGCTCACATCTTCCTTTCCTTCGTGTAGCAAATGCCACCATTCCTGCTGCATTTTGTTGTAGTCAAAATAGGGTACGCGGCGGGCAAATTCTTTTTCTATGTCTTCGGAAGCCAGGATCTCCTTAAAATTGTAGTGTTTTCCGAAGGAGGTATCTTTTGCTTTTTTCAGGAGCTTTTTCAGGACGCCTTCCTGGGCTTTTTTCCCTTCAGGTTCAGGAACTATGCTTTCCCTAAGCTCGATAAGACTTTTTATAATAGAACCTACTACTGGCATTTTCTAACTTTTTATTTGTTGATTTTGAAGATAGCTAAAACCAAAAAACCCTTTCAAAAGCAACTGTGAATTATCATTATTTTAACGCTTCCCACTGAGGTGAAAAAGAAATTACTTCCGCAGGAAAAACACCATTGTAAAAGCATATTTTTGCAGGCCATTAAGGTTAAGTGAAAATTTTCTATATTACAGCCTTAGCCCAGAATGTAAAACCAGTAAAGCCTGCTTAATTAATGAAAAAGAATTCCCCCTCTAACAATGCAAGATATCCCTTAACATCTTATGAAGAAGCTTCACCTGAGGTGCGGGAAATTTATGACGATACTAAAAAAACCCTTCAGTTACCATTTGTGCTGAACTGGTTCAAATGCCAGGGCAGCAATGCTGTGCTTCTGGGTGGAAACTGGAGCAAGCTGAAAAATACTCTTATGAAAGGGCAGGTCCCAAACGTGCTGAAACAACTCATCATCTATAATGTTTCTAAAGAAAGAGGCTGTGATTACTGCGCCCATGCCCATGGAATATTTGCAGACAGCATGAGCTCTATGATCTCTGAGGAAGAAGGCTTTAAAGTCACACAAAACATCAATTCACCCTCTATGCCTGTAAGTTATCGCACCGCAGTTAAAGTGGTTACCCGTGCAGCACTTCAGCATAAAGACATTTCGGAAAGCGATTTTCAGGAACTCGAGAATGCGGGCTTTTCTAATGCTGAAATTCAGGAATTAATGGCACAAGCCGACCTGGTAAATATGCTGAACACCATTGCTGATGTTTCTGGAATTAGAATCGACAATGAACTTTTGGAGGCTGCAGACTAAGATCCTATGTCAACTGATGCTCAAAATTCTTCAAGGTTATACCGTGTAGCCTACGAATCTTTTTCCCAGTTCTCCAACAAAATCAATCGCTGTAGCAATCTTGAAGAAGTAGGTACTGTGGTGCGACATCACCTTAAATATTTCCTCAATTTTCGTGTGATCAGGATAGCCGTGGAACAAAATGAAAAATTTTTATTTTTTGCTTTGATCGGAGATGAGGTGTGGTACGATCTTAAATCGGCTACAGCTTTGTTGCCCTATGAGCAGCAGTTATATCAAAATGAAATTCCCATTCGTACCGAAAATTTCCCTGAGGAGCTTCTGGAACAAAAACTGCGAAAAAAAGATCTTAAAGGGCCGGTATTATGGGGGTGGTCCATCAATAAAAATAACAGAAAACTACTGGTTTCCTTGCTGGCAGATGAAGTCAAACCTTTTTCCTCAGGAGATATTGAGATTTTAAAACTGGCCGTCGATTCTTTTGAAGCCAAACTTCATGAGATCGAACTGAAGCGTCAACTGGACAAAAAGAACAAAACACTTATGGAGGCACTGGAAACGATCAAGCTACAGAATTCCAGGATCCGGGAAATCGTGAAAAACCAGAAGAAAACCATTGAAGAGCGCACCCAGGAGATCGCCGGTAAAAATGAGAAATTACTTCACATTTCTGCCCTCAATGCACACAACGTTCGGGAACCCTTATCGCGCATACAGGGAATTGTTCAGCTTTTTAAGGTATTTGATGACAAAACCTGCCGGGAAGAACTTATTCCGAAGTTAATGAGTTCAGCTGAAGAAATGGACCAGGTGCTGCAGGAAGTAATCAATATGGCCTCCAAAGAACTGGTTGAGCTAAAAGCAAAAAAACTATGACACCAATCTTTCTTATAGATGACCAAAAAATAGCCAATTTCATTAGCATCAAGCTTTTGCAATTAGAAGGCATAGAAGAAAATATTTCTGATTTTACCGATCCCGAAGAAGCTTTTGCTCACCTGCTAAAAATGGAAAAAGAAGTGCTGATTTTTCTCGATCTTAATATGCCGGAAATGAGCGGTTGGGAATTTCTTGATAAGATGAACCAGGAGAAAATAATGCATCCCACGGTGATCCTTACCTCCAGTACCAGTAAGCTGGACCAGGAAAAATCTGAGCAGTATCCGATGGTTATAGACTATATCATAAAACCTCTAAACCAGGGGAAAATCAAAAATATCCTCGACAGGTTTCCGGCCATAAAACCTAATCCTGTATCGCGATGAACCCCGATCCTAAAGTCCTTATAGAACTGGCCCACGCCAAAATGTACTTCGGAAAATACAAAGATTACTACCTGTCTGATATTCCAGAATATTATATGGTGTGGTACAGGCAAAAAGGATTTCCCGAAGGCAAACTGGGGCAGCAGATGCAACAGGTTTATGAAATGAAGCTAAACGGAATGGAACATTTGTTGAGGCAAATCCGTAGAAAATATCCAAAAAATCGCTAAAAGCGTCTGTATATCAGCATTTAACGAGCCCATAGATTCGGTTTAAAAATTAACTGCTTTTTCTATTCTTCTTTGTAATTTAGCGCCCTGAATAAACACAACGCAACAAACACCTACACAATGGCCGAAACCAAGTATATTTTTGTCACTGGCGGCGTTTCTTCTTCCCTCGGAAAAGGAATCATAGCGGCGTCTCTGGCAAAATTACTGCAAGCGCGTGGCTTTAAAACCACTATTCAGAAATTAGATCCTTATATCAATGTTGACCCCGGAACGCTTAATCCTTACGAACACGGCGAATGCTATGTGACCGAAGATGGCGCCGAAACCGACCTGGATCTTGGCCATTATGAACGTTTCCTGAATGTGAATACTTCCCAGGCGAATAATGTGACCACCGGGCGCATTTACCAAAGCGTGATCGAAAAGGAACGCCGCGGAGAATTCCTCGGAAAAACCGTGCAGGTGGTACCTCACATAACCAACGAAATAAAAGAAAGAATCCAGATTCTTGGGAATAACGGCGATTACGATATTGTGATCACCGAAATTGGTGGAACCGTAGGTGACATCGAGTCCCTACCGTACATAGAGGCAGTAAGACAGCTGAAGTGGGAGTTGGGCGACGACAACGCGCTCGTGATCCATCTTACGCTGGTACCATACCTTTCTGCAGCTGGAGAACTCAAAACAAAACCTACGCAGCACAGCGTAAAGACGCTCATGGAAAGCGGAATTCGCGCCGATATACTGGTATGCCGTACCGAGCATGAGCTCTCGGACGATATTCGCCGAAAACTGGCAATCTTCTGTAACGTTCGCCAGGAAGCGGTAATTCAGTCAATTGATGCAGCCACTATCTATGATGTCCCGAATATGATGTTGAAAGAAGGGCTGGACACCGTGACCCTGAAAAAACTTGGGCTGCCGAATGACACCACGCCTAACCTCGACCGCTGGAATCAGTTTCTGGACCGGCACAAGAATCCGAAAGGTGAAGTAACCATCGGCCTCATCGGGAAATATGTAGAACTTCAGGATTCTTACAAGTCTATCCTCGAAGCTTTTATTCACGCCGGCGCCGAAAATGAAGTGCGCGTGAACGTGGAAAGCATACATTCAGAATTCATCAACGAGAACACCATTCACCACAAGATCTCGCATCTTGACGGCGTGCTGGTTGCTCCCGGTTTTGGTGAACGCGGGATAGAGGGAAAAATCGATGCCGTACAATATGCACGGGAACAGGGCCTGCCATTCCTCGGCATTTGTCTTGGAATGCAAATGGCGGTGATAGAATTCGCGAGAAATGTGCTTCAGCTTAAAGGTGCAAGTTCAACCGAAATGGATCCGAAGACGAAACATCCGGTGATCGACATTATGGAAGAGCAAAAGTCGGTTACTCATAAAGGTGGCACCATGAGGCTTGGCGCCTGGGATTGCCATCTTTCCGAAGGATCAAAGATCTTTGAGGTCTACGGGTCTTCAGATATCAAGGAAAGGCATCGTCACCGTTATGAATACAATAATAAATACAAGGAGCAACTTGAAAAAGCCGGGATGCTGAGTTCAGGAATAAATCCTGAAACCGGCCTGGTCGAGGTGGTGGAGCTCAAAGACCACCCGTGGTTTGTGGGCGTGCAATATCACCCTGAATATAAGAGCACGGTTGCCAGCCCTCATCCCCTGTTCACGGCATTTGTAAAAGCCGCACACGAACATTCTAAGAAAAAGAGCAATGCCAAGTTGGCACAGAAATAGTAATTGGCCATTTTTTTGACATTGGAAAGTCACAGTAAACAATAGCATGGAAGAAAAGAAATTTGACGTCAAATCCTTAATTGGATTTTTACTTATTGGAGTAATTCTCATCTGGATGTTGTACAACAACGCCCCTACAGAAGAAGAATTACAGGAAAAGCAGAAGACCGAGCAGGTCGAAGATCAAACAACTCCCGAAGAAACCCCGGTTGCTTCAGAAGAAAACGCATTGCCACCGGCGCAGGATTCTACGGCCCTGGCAGATGCCCAGAAACGCCTTGGCGCTTTTGGATATTCCAACACCCTGCCTTCTGCAAAAAATAATACCACCACCTTCTCGAATGATGTTCTGGAACTGAAGATCGATAACAAAGGTGGTTATATCAGCGAAGCCCGTCTTAAGAATTTCAAGACCTACGACTCTATTCCCGTATATCTCATTAAAGACGGGAATGCTTCTTTTAACCTGAATTTCACCACTACGGACGGCAGAACGCTGAACACCGAAAATCTTTATTTTGAACCTTCAGTAAGTCAGGATGGAGAGAACAAAGTGCTTTCCATGAAACTGAAGGTTTCAGAAGACGAGTACCTTGAATATCGCTATGTTCTGAAACCGGGTGAATATATGCTGGATTTCAGCATTCATTCGGAAGGGCTGAAGGATGTTTTCAACAGCTCACAGGATATCGGTCTTGACTGGAAACTCAAAGGCTATCGCCATTCCAAGAGTATTTCCTATGAAAACCGTTATACCCGCCTTGTCTACGAATATGACGGGGGAAAAGATGACCACCTCGGCCATGGAGACAGCGATGATGAAGAAAATAACGTTACCTACGTGGCTTTCGACCAGCACTTCTTCTCCTCTATTCTTCTAACCGATACGCCTTTTGACAGTGGAAAATTCACTTCTCACAATCTCGTAAAAGATGAAGAAGTTGATACGCTGTACACCAAGGCTTTTGCTGCTCACATGCCGTTAAAGTTGAACGGGGGCGAGCTTAACTATAATATGAACTGGTATTACGGGCCAACCGATTATAAGATCCTGAACGATTATAACAGGAACCTCGATGAGATTGTACCTCTTGGATGGGGAATCTTTGGCTGGATAAACAAGAACATCTTTATTCCGTTCTTTGCCTTTTTGGCAGCCTTCCTGCCAAGCTACGGCCTTGCGATCATTGTAATGACGGTAGTAGTGCGTATCCTGATGTCTCCCGTAACCTACAAATCTTACCTGTCTCAGGCCAAGATGAAGGTGTTGCGCCCTGAGATCAACGAGCTCAACGAAAAGTATAAAGATAACGCAATGAAAAAACAGCAGGAGACCATGAAGCTGTACAGCAAGGCAGGAGCCAGCCCGATGAGCGGTTGTTTGCCGGCGCTGATGCAGATCCCGATCTTCTATTCGCTGTTCCAGTTCTTCCCGAGTGCGTTCCAGCTAAGACATAAGAGCTTCCTTTGGGCAGACGACCTTTCCAGCTACGATGTAGTGGCTCATTTGCCATTCCACATTCCGTTCTACGGAGATCACGTGAGTTTGTTCCCGATTTTGGCCTCTATCGCTATCTTTATCTACATGACGATGACTACAGGTCAAAACATGCAGGCGAGTCAGCAGCCGGGAATGCCGAATATGAAATTCCTTATGTACCTGTCTCCGCTAATGATGCTGTTCTTCTTTAACAACTATGCCAGCGGACTTTCATTATACTATTTCACTTCAAATCTTATCACCATCGGAATTATGTTGGTGATCAAGCACGTGATCATCGATGATGAAAAGATCCACGCCAAGATCCAGGCAAATAAGAAGAAGCCCAAGAAGCAAAATAAATTTACCCGCAAAATGCAGGAGATGATGGAGCAGGCTGAAGAACAAAAGAAAAAAGGAAAATAAGAAAATGAAAAAGCCCGGAATCTTCCGGGCTTTTCTTTTACAGAACTGTTAACCTAATCTGCCAGTTCCGGCATTAATACGGTGTCAAGCACGTGTATTACGCCATTGTTGGCCTGTACATCTGCAGCAACTACTGTAGCCGTTCTGTCTTTTTCATCGGTGATAGTAACGCTATCGCCAAGATTCACGGTAAACTGACCTCCTTCAAGCGTGGTGACCATCATTCCATCGGTAAGATCTGAGGAACGCACGTTGGCGCCTGAAACTACGTGATAACTTAGTACAGAAGCCAATACATCCGCAGGAATATCATCCAGGCTTGCAAAATTCATTTCCGTAAGAAAGTCGGAAAAAGCAGTATTGGTAGGCGCGAAAACGGTAAAAGGCGCAGCATCGCCGTTGCTTTGAAGTGTAGTTACGAACGTGTAATCTCCCTCTCTGGTCAAAGCTGAAACCAGGGTTTGAAAAGTAGGATCAGCCAGCGCAAAAGTGGTAATATCGGGCAATCCGATCACCGCATTTACCTCATGGATCAGGCCGTTATCAACCTCAACATCGGCATTGGTTACATCGGCCACGCCATTGATCGTTACCCCATCTTCAGTATTGATATACATACTGAGATTTTCCCCGGAAGCAGCGCCGGTTGCCAGGGTAGTTACATAACCAGTGCTCAGGTCACCGGACATCATAGTACCGCTAAGCACATGGTTCAAAAGAATTTCCCGAAGCGCATCTACGGGAACATCGTTCAGACTGGCATAACCATTGGAGGATAAGAAAGCATTAAAAGCAGCATTATCAGGTGCAAAGACAGTATAGTCTGCTGAACCTGATAAAGTAGCGGTCAACCCTGCTGCATCGAGCGCGGCGGCCAGAGAGCTGTAGTTATCGTTTGATGCGAGATAGTCGCCGATGGTATTTCCGGGAACGATTACATCGCCGGAATCATCATCATTGCAGGAAAAAAGCGCGGCAGAACAAACCACCACGAGCACGATTTTTGTTAATTTTGAAATAAAATTCATCTTTTTCTGTTTTTTTATTTGGCTCAAGATAGATGAAGAAGTCAAACCACACTGTTTAATGTTTGTTAATAATGATTGGACAAAAGTTAAAATACTTATTCTTAATACTTTACCTACCTCTATTCGCACAGCAGGATATAAACCAGTATGACCAGGATGGTCGCAGGCAGGGAGAATGGAAGGTGAACTTCGAAGGCACTTCCCAGACAAAATTCGAAGGACAGTTCGAACATGGTAAGGAAAAAGGAGAATTTAAATTCTATAAAAAGGGTGTTGATAAATTCCCCACTGCCATCATGCAGTTCAAGGAAGATTCTCCCCTGGTAGCAGTGACTTATTACACGCAGAATGGCCATCCCATCAGTGAAGGTCATATGCTAAATAAGCAAAGAGAAGGTTTGTGGGTTTACTATCACAAAAATTCTCCCGACACGATGATGACCGAACACTATAAGGGCGGTCAACTTCGGGGGGAACAGCTCACTTATTTTCCTAATGGACAGCTCGCCGAAAAATCCTATTATGAAAATGGTCAAAAGGACGGAGAAAGTTTTATTTACACTGAGAAAGGCCAGCTGCTGCGTCACCTCAACTATACGAATGGCGAACTGAACGGCCCCGCCCAGTATTACAATAATAAGGGAGAGAAAGTCATTGAAGGCCAGTATGTTGACGATCAAAAGAAAGGGACCTGGAAATATTACGAAAACGGAGAATTGAAAGAGAAAAAGGAATATTAAATTAGATAATTTTCAATATATTTAGTCACCTAATCAAAAAATCAGTGTTATGAAAATTATCAAAAAACTCGTATTTCTGTTCATATCTGTAGCGGTGTTGAGCGCCTGCAGCAATAATGATGACAATTCCAACAGCCACGATAAGATTGAAGGACAATGGTACCTAGCCGGAGCCAACAATGTGCCCGGATACACCTACAACACCTGTAGTTCCGATTCTACAATAACTTTTATGGACGACGGAACAATGTCCTCTACCTTCTATACTGATGCCAGCGGCACGTGCCAGTCTGATACAGGACAAGGAAACTGGACCAACGACGGTAATGGTATCTATACCATGGATATTCCGGGCTTGGGTACTGTTCCCGGCACAGTGGATTTCAACGGAGATTCAGAATTTACCTTCACGGCAGCGGGAACTAGCGCCAGCCTCACTTTTGAGAAGCGTTGATCCGGTCATAAAATAATCCGATACAAGGTGGCTTTCGCCACCTTTTTTTATTTCGTAATTTTGCACTTTATTTTACGACTCTAATAGCGGCCAGTACGGTCGAAGAGACTTCAAATTTCGAAAGGTTACTATGAAAAAAGTGGTTGTTGGTTTATCTGGCGGAGTAGATTCCAGCGTTGCAGCTTATCTTTTGCAACAGCAGGGTTACGAGGTGATTGGCTTGTTCATGAAGAACTGGCACGATGATTCGGTGACAATCTCTGATGAATGTCCCTGGCTGGAAGACAGTAATGATGCTATGATGGTAGCCGACAAACTGGGAATTCCGTTTCAAACGGTAGATCTTAGCGCGCAATACAAGGAGCGTATCGTGGATTATATGTTCAACGAATACGAAAAAGGACGTACGCCCAATCCCGATGTGT